>SKJG01000107.1 GCA_007116035.1 Thioalkalivibrio sp. | reverse complement strand
GTGCATTGCAGGACGCATTCCGGCGCAAGGGCATGGACGTGCTGCATGCCCGCATCGCCTGCCTGCTGGAAGACGGCCGCGATCGTTCACTGAGCCAGAAGATGCCGGGCTGGAACAACCTCCTGATGCCGCTGGACTCCGAGGCCTCGCAGATCGCCCCCGAGGTGGCACCGGCAGCAGGCGAGATCGTCGTGATCAAGACCACGGACAGCGCGCTCACCGGCACCAACCTGCGCCTGGTATTGCACAACATGGGCGTGCGCAATGTCGTGGTCACCGGCATTTACACCGACCAGTGCGTGTCGTCGACGGTACGCAGCCTGGCAGATGAAAGCTTCAATGTGCTGCTCGTGGAAGACTGCTGTGCCGCCGGGACTGAGGCGCTGCACCGGCACGAGCTCGAAGTGATCAACATGATCTACTGCCACGTGCTATCGAGCCAGGAGCTTCGAGAGGCGCTCGGGCTGGTATCCTGAGGACAAATGGTGCAGTGCACTCAACAACGAACTACACTGAAACGCAGCAGTGACTCCGCCGTCCATCGGCCCAGTACACGCAAGGAGCCCCAATGACTTCAAAGACCGTAACGCTCACCGACAACGCGACCGGCAAGGTCATCGAACTACCCGTGCACCAAGGCAGCCACGGCCCGGACTGTATCGACATCCGTACCTTGTACAAGGAGCTGGGCTACTTCACCTACGACCCCGGCTTCATGTCCACGGCCAGTTGCAGCAGCGCGGTTACCTTCATCGACGGTGACGAGGGAACTCTTCTGTACCGCGGCTACCCGATCGAACAACTGGCCGAGCAGAGCACCTATCTGGAGGTCTGCTACCTGCTGCTGAACGGTGATCTGCCCTCGTCCGACGAACTGCACAACTTCTCGCGGATCATCAAGGAGCACTCGATGATGCACGAGGCCGTGCGCGGCTTCTATGACGGCTTCCGGCACGACGCCCATCCGATGGCGATCATGGTGGGCGTGGTCGGCGCGCTGTCGGCATTTTACCACGACGCCACCGACGTGCATAACCCAGTGCACCGCAAGATCGCGGCGCACCGCCTGATCTCCAAGATGCCCACCATCGCCGCCTGGTCCTACAAGTACGCCAACGGACAGCCCTTCATGTACCCGAAAAACCGGCTGTCCTACACCGGCAACTTTCTTGCCATGATGTTTGGGGTCCCGACCAGCACCTACGAGCCCGACCCCATCTTCGTACGTGCGCTAGACCTGATCCTGATCCTCCACGCCGACCACGAACAGAACGCCTCCACTTCCACGGTGCGCCTGTCCGGCAGTTCCGAGGCCAACCCGTTCGCGGCCATCTCCGCAGGCATCGCCTCGCTTTGGGGCCCGCTGCACGGCGGTGCCAACGAGAAGGTCGTCATGATGCTCGAGGACATCGTGCACAGCGGCAAGACGGTCGAGGAATTCGTTGGGCGGGCCAAGGACAAGGACGACTCGTTCCGCCTGATGGGCTTCGGGCATCGTGTGTACAAGAACTACGACCCGCGCGCGAAAATCATCCGCGAGATGACCCATAAACTGCTGGCCGAGATCGGAGGTGGCGAACACGACCCCCTGTTTGAGGTCGCACTGAAGCTGGAGAAGATCGCCCTCGAGGATGACTACTTCGTGGAACGTAAACTCTATCCGAACGTCGACTTCTATTCCGGGATCATCCTGCGCGCGATGGGCATCCCCCTGAACATGTTCACCGTGATTTTCGCCCTGGCGCGCACCGTCGGATGGATTTCGCACTGGAATGAGATGATGCAGGATCCCGAGTCCCGAATCGGCCGTCCCCGGCAGCTCTACATCGGTTCCAAGACGCGGAACTATATCCCCATCGAAGACCGCTGATCCGGCCCCACGTTGGATGCGGTTGGCTTGCGCTGACTTCGAGACAGCCGTAGATTAGTGATTACTTATATTATTGGAGATCCACCATGCGCATTGATCAACTCGTTCTCGCCGGCGCCGGCGTCGTCGTCCTCCTCAGCGCCCTTCTGGCCTGGCTGGTCAGCCCCGCCTGGCTGTTGTTGACCGCCTTCGTGGGCATCAATCTGGTGCAGTCGGCCTTCACGGGCTTCTGCCCGTTAGCCATCATCCTGAAGAAGATGGGCGTCAGCCCCGGCCCGGCTTTCAGCTAAACGCGTCGTCCAAAGGTCTTGAAGGCCCGCCCGGCAACGTGCCGGGCGGGCCTTGTTCGTTTCATGCGCTCGAATTCCCCTTCCGACCCAACCGCGCAAGCATGAGCCATCCGCCCTGTGGACTGCGGGAGCTTGCTCCCGCTACCGGACCCCAGAGCAGGAACCGATGCCTGCCAAGACCAACAACGCAGACCCCCAACCCAAGGCCGTTACCCCGCTTGCACTCCCCCTTGCTTTTGCGTGACCCTCAACACTCCTCACTGCAACCGCCCGAGCACACCGTCGCCATGAACGACACCAAGCCTGAACTGCCCTATCGCATCCACGCCCTGGAACTCGGGCCGATGGAGAACTTCATCTACGTCATCGAGGACATCGCCAGCGGCCGCGCCGCCGTGGTCGACCCGGCCTGGGAGCCGGAGGACATCCTTGCGCTCGTCGAGAAGAAGGGCCTGAAGATCACCGACCTTTTGCTGACCCACAGCCACCACGATCACATCAACGGCATCGAGCGGGTGCTGGAATCGGCCCCCACGGCACGTCTGCACCTCCTGAAACCGGAAGCCGACTTCTGGGGCCACAGCCTGGCGAAGCCGGAACTGCACCACGGCGGCGGTCGCATGAAGCTGGGCGACACCGAGATCCTGTTCCTGCACACGCCGGGCCACACGCCCGGCTCCGCCTGCTTCCATCTTCCCGCCGGCGACGACCTGATCACCGGCGACACACTGTTCGTCTTCGGCTGCGGCCGTTGCGACCTCGCCGGCGGCGACCCCGAGCAGATGTTCCACACCCTGAAGGATCTGCGCACCGGGCTACCCCGGCACACCTGCATCCATCCGGGGCACAATTACTCGGTAAAACCCACCTCGACCCTTGAGGAAGAGGCCGAGGGGAACCCCTTCCTGCACTTTCACGACATGGGCGACTTCGTCCACTACCGGATGCACGAACACGACCGCGTTCGAAACTCACCCTACGGGCCGGTGCCCGCCAAGCGCGGCAATTGAGCAATCGCCGGCGGCGGAGGGAAAACGCCGCGTAGCCGCTGTCCCGCCGGACTTGCATCAGCGTGCACAGACCGAGATAATGCGCGCCTGCAGCAACGCGCCCGTAGCTCAGCTGGATAGAGTACCTGGCTACGAACCAGGTGGTCGGAGGTTCGAATCCTTCCGGGCGCGCCACAAAACACCGATAAGGATCAGACGCTTACAGCCTCTGATCCTTTTTTTCGCGCCCCCATTCCGGTTGGCTTGCATCAAATCTGACCTCCCCCACAGCCCACTCGAAGAGATCGTTCTGGCCTGGACTCAGGGGCAGAGAGCGCAGTGAGCAAGACAGCGCGGACATCCAATGGGCGCCGCCAAAGGGTGCTGCCAGAACCGGCAGCCCAAGGACGATCCGCCCCAATGGATCCCGGTCAGTCCCGGTTGACGCTATCGGGGGGCCGCTGAAAGAAGTGAGAGATCAAGGTCGTTAGCGCCGTTGTCGCCCAAAGAAACAGGAAAGTGACGGAGTAGTAACCGAGACTCGTCAGCGCAGGACCTCCGCTTGCGGCGAGATTGGCGGGATTGAGAAACACGAAGACGACCGCCGTCGCCACGGCCGACATGATGAAGGACGGCCAAAGTACCGAAACCCATTTCTGCATGATCCGCGCCTCACGTTGCACAAGCTGCACGGCTAATATACCAGTCTGGGACGGTATCGTTCCCTGGCCGTCGCACTGCCGCTGAGGGGACACGGTTGGTCGACCACGATGTTTTTTCGTCCGGCCCAGTGGCCTTCGGAGGACAACGGCCATGCGCTACGAACTCTACTACTGGCCTTCCATTCCAGGGCGCGGGGAATTCGTGCGTCTGGCGCTGGAGGAGTCCGGAGCGGATTACCTGGACGTCGCACGCGACGACATGCAGAAGATGCTCGATGTGCTGGCGGACAGCAGCCAGCCCCGCCCGCCGTTTGCGCCGCCGTTCCTCCGCGCCGGCCAGCAGGTCATCGCACAAACGGCGAATATTCTGCACTTCCTGGGGCCCAGGCTCGGGCTGGTGCCCGAATCTGAGCCTACGCGACTGTGGATACATCAACTGCAATTGACCGTGGAAGACCTGGTGGTGGATGTACACGAAACCCACCACCCCGCAGGCGCCGGACTCTACTACGACGAGCAGAAGCAGGAAGCGAAACGGCGTGCGGCGTACTTCACCCGGGACCGGGCCCCGGAGCTTCTCGGCTATTTCGAAACGGTTCTGGCACGCAATCCGGGCGGCCGCGGCCACATGGTCGGCCGGACGCTGACCTATGCGGACCTCTCCATGTTCCAGGTCGTAGCCGGACTGCGCTATGCATTCCCCCGCATGATGGCACGCTTGGAGCCCTCCATACCCCGGCTGGTGTCGCTGCACGATCGCGTGGCCCGACGGCCCAATGTCGCCGCATACCTGGATTCGGCGCGGCGCATCGCCTTCAACGAGGACGGCATATTCCGGCGCTATCCTGAACTGGATGACTGAGTCGCAAAGACCGACGAAACCGCACCGCGCAGTGCAACCCCTGCGGACCGGGCTGTTCTTGGCCCGCAAATGGCGCGTTCAAGGCCGTAGAGAACCCAAAATCCGCGACGTTTATTTTTTTGATCCATGGGTTGGCTTCGTCCGACCCGGTGTTCGTCAGGCTGACAACCGACTAGGGTTCCGTGCCAGGCATTTCAATTCCCGCCGGCTTGCTGCGGCAGGAACGGCGTCAGCGGACAATGCACGGCCGCGCACACGGCGCGCAGCAGCTCCGACTCCTGCGGGGTGATCCTTCCGTCGTGGTGCAGCGTTGCCAGGAGCGCGTCCAGCAACAGCGCCTTGGCGACAGGCTCCAGGCGATCTAGTTTTGGCAGGGCCTGGTCCAGCGCCGCCCCCCAGTCCTGCGGCGGCGCATAGGGGATCGATGCCTGCGGCAGCAGCGTATACAGGCCCTTCAGGTAGGCTCGGCGCGCCGATTCCTCATCCTCGTGGCCGTGCATGGCCAGCACCCCCAGCACGGTCGCCGCCTCGGCCTGCACCTCGGGCAGATGCACCGTGCCAAACACACGCGCACTCGACGGATCAAGGGCTTCCTCCAGGTGCGCGGCCAAGTCGCGGCCCAGCGCGTACTCGAACAGGCTGACCTCGCCGTCGAGATGGATCAGCCCATCGACAAGCTCGCGGAACGTCTCCAGTTCGGGTTCCGGGCGGCGCTTCAGCGCGGGGAAGGCGATGGCAAGCAACGGCGCTCGCTGCACGGGGTGCAGTCGCGCGAAGTGCGGCAGCAACGCCTCGACCGCCGCCCTCGAGTCGGCCCCGCGGCTTTCCTCGATGCGCGCCAGGTGCGGAGCCGGGGCGCGACCGGCGGCATCGACCAGTACCGCCAGCACGAGGTCGATCACATGGTCGTGCGTGTGCGCGGCGTCCGCCAGCGCTTCTGGAAGATCGGCGCGCAGCAACTCCGCGTAACGAACGTGATCGAGGCTTGGATTCGCGACACGCGGGGCCACCGACGGGCCCCGCGTGTCCGTCGGCGGGCGACTCCGGGCGCTACCGCCCTCCCCCGCCGGCGTACTGGACCCGGAGGCGGCACCGCCCGCGAGGATCGCACCCGCAAGCACCCCACCGACCGCGCCGCCGGGTAACGCCTCGGTTCCCGGGAAGGAGCCCAGCCCGCCGGGAAACCGATTCCGGGCCTCCTGCAACTCCGCCGCTTCCTCGGCTTCCTGCTCGACCTTGCGCCGCCGCTGCCACTGTACCGCGAGCTCCTGGAGCTGCTCGGGCTGAAAGCCCGGGTCCAGGCGCTGGATGCGGTCCATCAACGGCGGATGCGTCGCGAACAGTCGGGAGTAGCCGACGCCATCGCCGAACAGCATGTGACTGAACTCCTCGCCGTCAGCCATCGTCAGTTGCGACCCCCGCGCGGTAATGGCGATCTTCTTCAACGCGCCGGCCACCGCCGTGTTGTCGCGCGTGAACTGCACGGCCGAGGCGTCCGCCAGGTATTCACGCTGGCGCGACAGCCCGGCCTTGATCAGCCGGCCGAAGAACACGCCGATGGAACCGACCACCGCCACCGCCAATGCCGCCATAAGGATCGGCGCTGCGCCGCGGCTATCGCGACCTCCGCGCGCGCCCCGCATCACGGTACGGGCCAGAATCGAGAGCATCAGGATGCCAAACAGCAGCCCCACCAGGCGGATATTCAGGCGCATGTCGCCATTGAGGATATGGCTGAACTCGTGCGCGATCACCCCTTGCAGTTCCGACCGGGTCATCTGCTCAAGACAGCCGCGGGTGACACCGATGGCCGCATCGGAGGGCGTGTACCCGGCGGCAAAAGCGTTGATGCCGGGTTCCTGTTCGAGCACATAGATCTCGGGCACCGGGATACCGGAGGCGATGGCCATCTCCTCGACCACGTTGCGCAGCCGGCGGTAACTCGGGTTGGTCGTGTCGGGGGGAATCAGGCTGCCGCCGAGCTGCTGCGCCACCACGCCACCGCCCTGGCGCAGGCGGCTGGTGCGCGTCCAACTGGCCAGCGCGATCACCGCGAGCGTGATCAGGCCCGCGATGACCGCGACCTGGATCACTTCGCCGGGTGTGGGAGTCCGGGCCATTGCCTCGCCGTCCGCGAATGCGATCCAGGCCAAGGCCACGACGCCGGAGACCACGGCCACGATCAGCGCGACCGCGATCGCGAAGAGCGCCACCAGCCGCTTCGACTGCCCGACCGCGCGGCGCTGCTCGCCGAAGAAATCCATTGCCCCAGTCCCTCGCCGTCAGCCCGCAGGCTCAGCCGAAGGTCACCTTCGGCGCCGCGCGCATGGCCTTTTCCTCGATCTCCAACAGTTGTGCCGGGTCAAAATTGAACATGCCGGCGATGAAGTTGTTGGGGACGACCTCGCGCTTGTTGTTGTAGGCCATCACGGCATCGTTGTAGGCCTGACGCGCGAAGGCCACCCGGTTCTCCGTGCTCGCGAGCTCCTCTGAAAGCTGCATCATGTTCTGGTTGGCCTTCAGATCCGGGTAGGACTCGGACAGCGCAAACAAGCGGCCCAGGGTCTGGGTGAGCTGGTTCTCGGCCCCGCCGAGCTCCTTCATGGCATCGGGGTTGCCCGGATCGGCCGCCGCCGCCTTCAGGCCGCTGACCGCCGCGTTGCGGGCCTGCACCACGGCTTCGAGGGTCTCGCGTTCGTGGGCCATATAGCCCTTGGCTGTCTCGACGAGATTGGGAATCAGGTCGTGGCGCCGCGTCAGCTGCACGTCGATCTGCGCGAAGGCGTTCTTGTACTGGTTCCGGGCCAACACGAGCCCGTTGTAGATACGGAAAACAAAGAACACCAGGGCGATGATGACGCCCAGCCCGATCAGCAGTTCCATGGTCGATCCCCCCGGCAATATTTCACGAAAACGGTGTCATGGTACCCGATTGGCGGGCAATTCCCGTAGCTGAAGGGAGTGCGGGAGATGGCTCCCGCTATTGGGCGTCGGGGATCACCCAGTTCCCTACAGCGGCGGCAAGCCGAAGCACTTCATAGGGGCTTTCCCTTTCAGCATTTGGGGTGGCGCCCTCCGAGGCCATGGGAATCAGCGAATGCGCAGGATCAGGACGAGAACGACCAGCAGGAAAGGGATCACCAGCGCGTTGATCGCGACCCAGCCGAGGGTGGACAGGAGTGCGCCGGAGGCCAGGGCCGTGACGGTGACGGTTCCGAATACGATGAAGTCGTTCAGCGCCTGGGTCTTGGCCTTTTCCTCCGGGCGGTAAGCCAGAGTGAGCAGCGTCGTCCCGCCAATGAACAGAAAATTCCAGCCGACACCGAGCAGCACCAGTGCGAACCAGTAGTGGGCCACCCCGTGGCCGTGGAAATTCACGCCCACGGAGGCGAGATTCAGCAGCACGCCGACGATCAGGATCCGGCGCAGGCCAAAGCGCCGAATCAGGTCGCCGGTGAAGAACGACGGCAGAAACATCGCGACGACGTGCCACTGGATCACAAAAGCAGCATCCTCGAAGCCGTGGTGGTATCCCTCCATCGAAAGCGGCGTGGCCACCATCAGCAGGTTCATGACCCCATAGCCCACCGTCGCGGCGATCACGGCCATCGCGAACACCGGGCTCGCTGCGATCGTGCGTACGGGCCGCCCGGTTGAGCGCAGTTTCACCTGCGCCGGCATCGGGATGCTGAGCGGCAGAATGGCCGCTAAGCCCACCAGGTAGAGCCCTGCGAGAATCAGGTAGCTTGCCGCGAACTCCGGCCCTGCCAGGTGGCGCGTCCAGGCGGCCAGATTCGGGCCCATGAATGCGGCCACAATACCACCGGCCAGCACCAGCCCGATCGCCCGCGCACGCAGGGCCTCGGAAGCCACCTCGGCCGCCGCGAAACGGTAGAACTGGCCGGTTGCGTTGAAGCTGCCCAGCAGCACCGCCGCCACGCAGAAGAGCACAAAGCTGCTCATGAATACCGCATAACCGGCGAGCAGCGTCCCAACGATTCCCAGATTCACACCCACCAGGAATCCAGCCCGTCTCCCATAGCGCCCCATGAACAGTGACGCCGGGATGGTCGACAGTGTCATCGCCAGAAACTGCAGCCCGAGCGGGATGGTGGCCAGCGCCGGGTCCGCCGACAAGTTGCGTCCGACCAGCGCCGAGGTCGAGATCAGCAGCGAAGTGCCCGTCATCAGCATCGCCTGGGCAAGCGCCAGCAGACCGACTTCGCGGTAGGAAATCTGAAAGCCGGTTGGATGCATGGACGACCCGGGCGGGCTCAGCAGGATTGCTGCGGCAATAATGCCGTGCGCACAGGTTCCAGACCATCGGGTCCGGGTAAGCCTGGGTTTCGCGCGGACTGCAGCTTCATGAACGGCTCCCGGCCGCGTGACGTGAAGGCCGCATCATAGCAACGCAACGGCCATGAATCCCCGCCGCGATGCCGGTCGGTTTCGGCTTGTCCTCACTGCACGCCACTCAACGTGAAGGTCACGGCGTGACGCTTCGACACCGAGACCCTCGGTCCCACGGTCTGCTCGGTGCTTCAGCCCGGCGGACACTCGCGCGCACCGCGACTCAAACTCGCTGGCGGCGCAATACGCGGTCATTGCACCCTACGAAAGAACGGGCTCAGATCCGGGATGGTTCAATCCGCTAACCTGAATGCATGCCACATCCGCTCGAGAACGCATGACATGAACGATCACCCTCCAGGCCGGCTCCAGGTCCATTTCTACCCGTCGCTCCAGGGCTGGCGGTCCAGGGCTGCCGACGCGCCCTGCCTCTGGTTCGAAGACGAGGACGACGCGAGGCTTTGCGTTCGCACGCATGACCTGGAGCGTTTCCGGCTGGCCATCCTGATCCGCGGGGAGGAGGTTGTCGGCTTCTACATCCGGCC
Source organism: Thioalkalivibrio sp. (assembly GCA_007116035.1). Lineage (GTDB taxonomy): Bacteria > Pseudomonadota > Gammaproteobacteria > Ectothiorhodospirales > Ectothiorhodospiraceae > Thioalkalivibrio. The sequence continues at coordinate 30,830 of SKJG01000107.1, read as the reverse complement.
GCCCGATGACCCGTCGCTGATGCGCCAGGAACGGGTCGAGATCCCGATCCCCTCGCGGCCTGACGACTGAGTCCGCCCAAAGGCAATCGGATGTTCGGGAAGCACCTCTTCGGCCCACTGCCGGCCCTCACCGACGATGTCGGCAAACCGCTGCGACCGACGCGCTCGCGGACCGTGGCCGGTCTCGGGATCGGCATCACCGGCGGGGCGCTGTTCGCGTGGGCAGGGGCCCCGCTCGCGTGGATGCTGGGCGCGCTGATCGCCGTCACCCTGGCAAGTCTTGCCGGCGCCCGCCTGGCGATCCCATCGCCGCTGCGCACGGTGATGATTGCGGTGCTCGGCGTCATGCTGGGTTCCGCGTTCACCCCGGAGATCACCGCGCACATCGCCGCCTGGAGCGGCGCGGTGCTGGTGCTGCTCGGTTTTCTGGTGGTGACCATGGCCCTGGCGGTGGCGTTCTTTCGCTTCGGCGTGGGCATGGATCGGGTCGCTGCCTACTTCTCCGGCGCGCCGGGCGGCATCACTGAGATGGCGCTGGCGGGCGAGGCGCACGGCGCCGACAGCCGCGTCATCACCCTGATGCACGCCACCCGGATCCTCGTCATCGTCGCCGTGATCCCGTTCTATTTTCGCGTTCTCGGGGGCATCGATGTCCCTACCCTGCCGCCCGACGCGGCCAGCCTGCTGGACACACCGGTGTTCGACGGGATTCTGATGGCGGGTTGCGGGGTGCTCGGATACGGGCTCGCCCGGCTCCTGCGCTTGCCGGCCGCAGCACTGGTCGGCCCGATGCTGCTCAGCGCAGGCGTGCACATGGCCGGCTGGACCGCCGCCACGCCCCCGTTCGAACTCATCGCCGCCGCCCAGGTAGTGGTCGGGACCGCACTGGGAGCACGCTTCGCCGGGGTGACCCTGCGCCGCGTCTGGCCGTACCTGCTGGTCGGTGCGGGCTCCGCGTTGATCATGCTGGCCATGTCGTGGCTCGCGGCGATCCTCTTCGCGGAACGGGTGGGCGTCGATCCGATGGCACTGATGCTGGCCCTGGTGCCGGGCGGCCTGGTGGAAATGGGGCTGATCGCCCTGTCGCTCGGGATCGATACCGCGATGGTCTCGACCCTGCACGTGCTGCGGATCGCCGCGATCATGCTCGCCGCACCGCTCGCCTTCACCCTGCTCGACCGCTACGCCCGGCGCCGCTGGTCCCGGCAGCATTAGGGCGCCCGAGGCACAGCCGCAGCGCGCAAAGGCAACCTTCCGGGAGGCGCACCGACATGAAAAAACATGCGTATCCTTGGCCTATGACTCGATCCCGTCCCGCCGCCACGCCCGATCTGCGCACCCTGTGCAATCAGTTTCCCCGTCCCGGGCGTCTCGATCGCATCCTCCTGCGCGCAGAGCGGCGGGGAACGCTCGAGAAAGCGCACGAGGCGCTCGCCATTGTCGATCGCGGACTCCAGGGGGATCACATGGCGGAAGCGAAAGCGCGCCGCAGCGGACCCAGCAAGCGCCAGGTGACGCTCATCCAGGCCGAACACCTGCCCGTGGTTGCGGCGCTGACCGGTCATCCGCACATCGATCCGGCGATGCTGCGCCGCAACCTGGTGGTCTCCGGGATCAACCTACTCGCAGCAGCCTCTTTGTTCGCCGATGCACCACTCGTGCTGTGCATTGGCACCGAGGTCCAGCTCGAAATCACGGGAACCTGCGAACCCTGTTCTCGCATGGAAAGCACGCTGGGACCGGGCGGATACAACGCCATGCGCGGTCACGGCGGAGTCACCGCGCGGGTCTTGGCCGGAGGTATCCTTCGCGTTGGCGACACGGTCACGGTACTTCCCCGCAGGGCACCCTGAGACGCGGCCGAAGCATGGCGCCTCGTGGCACAATCCGCGCGGTAACCGCCGGCTCCAGGAACCGATTGATGTCCCGCGTCCGCAGCATCCCGACCCGCATCGTGACGGGCTTCCCCGCCTTCCTCGCCCGCTATTTCGGCTGGCTCGCACTGACTGGGCTGGTGACCCTCGGCGGCGGCACCGTCATCATGTTTTTCAAGGAATGGTCCCTGCTCACGATTCTCGCATCACAGCTCGTATGGCCCCGCCTCATGCTCGCCATGCTGATCGCAATCCCCATTGCCCTGTTCCCCGTAAGCCGCTTCTACTTCATCAGCGCCATCCTCGGCGGCCTCTCCTACCACCTGCTGCTCCTCCTTCTCTAAAAAACACCCCAGCGGGGTCGGACAGCCTGGCTTGGTCCGACCCCGGGGTTCCGGCGTCTTCTTACGCGGCAGGCCCGGGTGTGGAGGGCGGGCGCTCCTGGTGCAGGCGTCGGTATGTGCTGGGGGGCAGGCCGGTAGCCTGGCGGAAGTGGCGGACGAGTTGTTGTGGCGAGTAGCCCGTGGCCATCGCGATCGCGGTGATCGACAGCGGCGAGCGCTCCAGCAGTTCACGCGCCCGCTGGATGCGCAGCCGGGTCAGGTAGCGATGCGGCGGGTGGCCGTGGGTCTCGCGGAAGGCTCGGGAAAAGTGCCAGGGCGACAGGTCGCAGATGGCGGCAAGTTCGGCGAGCGTGATGCGTTGGTCGAGGTGGGTCTGCATGTAGTCGACAACCCGCGCCGACTGGTACGGGGCGAGTCCGCCGCGCAGATCATCGGCTTCGGTGCGCTGATCGGACAACCGGGCCAGACGGATCACCAGAGCGCTCATCATGCTATCCACGAAGAGCCGGGCGGCGGGGTCGCGGCGGCCCAGTTCCTGCCACAGGAGATCCAGCCCCTGAGCGATCAGCGGGTCGCCGTGATGGCAGGTGTGGACGAGGCCGAAATCCAGCGGGTCGTCGGCATCGCGCTCCAGGCAGGCGCAGGCCAACTCGCCGGGAATCCCCATGAACCGCAGGTTGGCGGGCTCGGCTACTTCGCACCAGGTCGAGACGCCCGGGGCGACCGCCACGAAATCCATCGGCTGGGTTTGTCCGGAGAAGCGCCCGGCACCGAGATCGCAGACATAGCGAAACGGGCGGCCGACGGATTGGCTCAGCACGAGGTCACTGACTGCCGGCACCTCGAAGGTTCCGGACGGCTGCGAACTTTCCAACATGGCGATGGGCACGGTCGGGGCCTGACGCGCCTCCTGCAGACGCGGCACCCGGCGTCCCCGGGCGTAGGACTCCAGAATGTTCGGCTGTCCTTTGGGCATCTTCTTCACCCCGTCGTGGGTGTATAGGCCATCCCGGCACGTGAAGCAAAGACGCCTTCCTTCCATACTCCGTCGGGTCCCGAGCCCATCGTGTAGACTCGGGTCCATCATTCGAAAACACCCTTGCCGCAGTGATAACTCATGAGAGAACGAAACACAGCAGGAATTCGGCAGACACCCGTCAGAAACCCAGACGCATCCATGCCGACGCCGGAGACTCGCATTACCGGAACGAAGGACTTCGAAGGTGCCGGGGACAGACTGTGAGCGCGATCCCCGAGGCCTACTGGAAAATGGTGGCGCCACTGGTCGAACGGGCACGGGTTCTTCTCGAGGACGACGAGAGCTTGCACCCCATCGCCTTCGTCGGGTCCTCGGAGAAACGGACGATCAAAATCGTCGTGCTCAATACCGCCGATGGAGACGTCCAGGATACTTCCGCCGAACAGGTGCGCCAGGCTGCCTACCGGGAGGACGCAGACTTCGTCTTCACGGTCATGGAAGCCTGGGGGCTGCCACCGGACAAGGTGGGCAAATACCAGGAAATCCTCGAACAATACGGATCGATCGAGGCGTCGCCCTACGCCGTCGATTTCGTTTCGTTCGCATTGGAAACCGTCCGAGGATCCTGGGTGGCGCAGGCCCCGTTGAAGCCGAAGGGCATCTCGAAACGGAAGAAAACCTTCGCCGAACCGCGCTTCCGGCTCGTCACCGAGTCTGTACAGGGGTTCGCGGCACTGTTGCCACAGCCAGGGGAGCGCAGCGACGGTGACGGCGTGCTGCATTGATCCTCGCAGTCGCGGTGGGTTTCAGCCCGATCCCAACCGCAGCGCGCACAGCATCGATCGACCTGCTGGCGCCGCCCGCCGCATTCCGGTTCGCGCTTCGTTCCTGACGCCTGCGCACCTTTTGGTGCCACAGCGCGGGCGCCGGGTCGCCCAACGGGCAACCCCGGAGGTCATGGTTTATGCCGGCGGCGGACCGAGTGTTCCCAACCAAATGGGCGATCGCACACACGGTCGGAAAGCTTCTGTAAAAATGGACCCTATACCGATTAACGGCAGTCCTGTTGTCATCCTTAAAGCCAACGGTCTGTTCTGCCAGTGAAGGTGCAAGGGAAGCCTGAATGAAGGCTGCGCAACAAGTCCTGGTCAATCAGCGCCTGCGGCGGGAATCCGCGTGGGCGTTGCTGGCGCTAGACCATGCCCCGGCCGCATTGGGGCTCCTGCAGGTCCACCTGCTGGACAAGGAACGGCGACTGCCCAGTTCCATTCTGCTCGAGCGGCTGCGCCAGGATCTCGAACAGTTGCGTGCTCAGGGCATCGACCTGCCCCAGACGGCCGAGGCGTATCTCGGCAACTGGCTGCGCACGGGCTACCTGATGCGCTCGTTCCAGCCGGGTGCGAGCGAAGAGGAGTACGAACTCAGCGCCTCCGCCGTGCGCGCGCTCCAGTTTATCCAGGGCCTGAGCGAGCGACGCGCCTTCGCGACCGAAACCCGGCTGTCGCTGGTGATCGACCAGCTGCGTCAGCTTGCGGAGCAGACCGAAACCGACCCGCAGGTGCGCATCGACGCGCTGCTGCGCGAGCGTGCCCGTCTGGATGAGGAGATCGAGGCCGTCCGGTCGGGCCGGGTCGAACCGCTGCCCGAGGAGCGTGCGCTGGAGCGGACCCGCGAGATCCTCGCGTTGGCACAGGAGCTGGCCAACGACTTCCGGCGCGTGCGTGACGAGTTCCAGACCCTGAACCGCAGCCTTCGCGAACAGATCGTGGAGAACGAGGGCAGCCGGGGCGAAGTGCTGGAGAAGGTCTTTTCCGGGGTCGACCTCGTCGCCGAGAGCGATGCCGGCCGGACTTTTCGGGCCTTCTGGCGCCTGCTCACCGATCCGGAACAGACGCTGGACTTCGAGGAGGCACTCGACCGGGTGCTGACCCGCGACTTCGCCCGACGGCTCGATCGGCGGGAGCGCCGGTTCCTGATGCAAGTCACCCGCGTCCTGCTCGATAACGGCGGCGAAGTGCACGAGGTGTTCCAGCAGTTTGCGCGCGGGCTCAAGCAGTTCGTGCAGAGCCGCGCCTACCAAGAGCAACGTCGGCTGAACCGGCTGCTCCGCCAGGCCCAGCGATCGGCGCTGGAGGTCAAGGAGCATTTCCGGCCCACCGACGACATCGGCCACGAACTGCACCTCACCAGCGCGAACCTGCGTTCACTGGCACAATGGCAGTTGCATGATCCCAGCCTGGACCGGGTCGAGGGCGGCATCGCCACCGCCAGCCAGGCCGAGATTTCGCTCGAGGCGGTGGGTGAACTGCTGGCTCAGTCCGAGATCGATTTCCGGCGCCTGCGCCAACAGGTCGATGCCCTGCTGGCGCGGCACGAGCAGGTCTCGGTGGCCGACGTGATCGAACACTACCCGGCGGAGCAGGGGCTCGGCACCATTGTCGGTCTGCTGGCGCTGGCATCCCGGGAGGGTATCCCCTCCGAAGTCAGAGACCGCGTCTGCTGGACGGGTCTCGACGGAGTCGCGCGCTGCGCGCATATCCCACGCATCTACTTTGTACGCGGTAAACATGAACGAGTGGCATGATACAGAATCTGTCGGTACTGCCGACGCAAGCCCGCCGTTAGAAGGCGACCGCCCCGGGGCTGAGTCCGAGGGGCCGCAGGCCCTGTACCCCGGCGACACCGGCGAACTGCCGGCGGAAGCCCGAAGACTGCTGGTGCAACTGCTGTCCGGTCCCTCTCTGGACGGCCGTCGGCACGGGCGCCTCTGGCCGGTGCTGCTGCGCTACCGGGAACAGGTGCAGTCCCGCCTGGCCGACCTGTTCCTGGAGCTCGTGGTCGATACCGATGCCCAGGTGGCCTTCGTCCGACAGGCGGACACCGGGGAACTGGAGGCCCCGATCCTGCTGCGGCGCACCCGGCTGACCTTCCTCGAATCCGTGCTGCTCCTCTACCTGCGCCAGTTGCTGGCCGAGGCCGACCTGCGCGGCGAACGGGCGGTGGTGGCCGCGTCCGAAATGCTGGACCAGATGCGGCTGTTCGAACACGCACTGAGCACCGACCAGGCCGGATTCGACCGGCGCGCGAACGCCGCGATCGAGAAGGTGAAGAAAAACAGCCTGATCAGTGCGATCCGCGGCAGCGAGGACCGCTTCGAGATCTCCCCCACGCTGAAGTTGCTGTTCAGTGCCGAGGAAGTCGCCGCTCTGGTCCGGACCTACGCGGCGGCGCGCGCTACAGCGACACCGGCACCCGCGCAGCGAGACGACGAATGAGAGGCCAAACCGACTTTTTCGTCGACGTGACCGCGCTGCAGCGGCGCCAGCAGTTCCGGATGCGCCGGCTGCAGGTGTTGAACTGGGGCACCTTCTCGGACCTGCACGACATCACGATCGCCGAGGACGGGTTCCTGTTCGTCGGCCGGTCCGGCTCGGGCAAGTCCACCCTGCTCGACGCCCTCGGCGCATTGCTGGTACCGCCGCAGTGGCTCACCTTCAACGCCGCCGCGCGCGACGGCGACCGCAGCCGTCGCGACCGCAACCTGGCCTCCTACGTGCGCGGCGCCTGGGGCGACCAGAAAGACATCGACTCGGGCGAGATCGCCACCCGGTTCCTGCGCACGGGCACCACCTGGTCCGCACTCGCGCTGACTTTCGCCAACGCCGAGGGCCGGGAGATCAGCCTGATCCAGCTCTACTGGCTGCGCGGCACTCAGGCAGCGAACAGCGACGTCCGGCGGCATTACATGGTGGCTGAGCGCGGCTTCGACATCGCCGGCGAACTGCAGGACTTCGACCTGGACGTGCGTGCGCTGAAAAACGCCCTGCCCGACGTCGAGCACTACGGCGACACCTTCCGCGGCTACGCCGAGCGCTTTCGCCGCCTGCTCGGCATCGAGTCGGAGCTGGCGCTGAAGCTGCTGCACAAGACCCAGTCGGCCAAAAACCTCGGTGACCTGAACAGCTTCCTGCGCGAGTTCATGCTGGAGTCGCCCGAGTCCTTCGCCGCCGCCGACCGTCTGGTCGCCGAATTCGCGGAACTCGACGCCGCCCACCAGGAGGTCGTGACGGTGCGCCGGCAGGTGGACACGCTGGTGCCGGCACGTGAGCAGCACGAACGGATGCTCGCGCTCGGGAACCGGATCGAAGCGCAGGAACGCCTGCTGCAGGCGATCGACGGCTACGCGGAAGGAACGCGTGCCGATCTTCTATCCCGCGCAATCGAGGAACTCAAGACACGCGACGAGGGGCTGGCCGGCGAGGAGCGGCAGACAGCCGAGCGTCACACGGCGCAGCGAGCACTGCTGCGCGACCTCGAGGACCAGCACCGGGAACGCGGCGGGCACCGCATTGAGACCCTGGAAGAGGAGCGCAGCCGCGCGCAGGAGCAGCGCGACGAGCGCATGAAGCGGCGCGGACAGGTCGAGGCCGCGTGCCGCGTGATGGACTGGACCCTCCCCGACAACGCCCACGCCTTCAGCGAACGACTCACCGAGGCGCGCAGCCTGGTGGAGGGCTGGCGCGACCGGCAGGAAGCTGCCGACGCCCGCCGCGACGACCTACGCGACCGCAATGCCGAACTCGAACGCGAATTCACCGAGGTGCGGCGCGAGATCGACGCGATGGAACGCCAGCCATCGAACATTCCCGCCCACATGCTCGAGCTGCGGCGCGGGATGGTCACCGAGTTGGGCTGGTCCGAGGCGGACCTGCCGTTCGTCGGCGAACTGATCCAGGTGAAGGAGACGGCTGCCGGCTGGCAGGGCGCGATCGAGCGGGTATTGCACGGATTCGCGCTGTCCCTGCTGGTCGACGAGCGCCGCTACGCTGCCGTCTCCGGGTACATCAACGACACCCACCTCGGTACCCGGGCAGTGTACTACCGGGTCGGCGACGAGCGCCCCACCGACCTGGCCCAGCCGCGTCCGAACTCGCTGTGGCACAAGCTGGAGCTCCGCGAGACCAGCTACCTCCCCTGGCTCCAGGCCGAACTGCTGCGCCGCTTCGACTACGCCTGTGTCGACAACCTCCGGGATTTCCGGCAGGAGACGCGGGCCCTGACCCGCCAGGGCCAGGTGCGCCACGGTCGGGACCGGCATGAAAAGGACGATCGCTGGGCGGTGGACGACCGCCGCCGTTGGGTGCTCGGCTTCGACAACCGGCAGAAGCTCGCGCTGTACCGCCAGCGTGCCCAGGAACTGGGGCTCGCGCTCGCCGAGATCGGGCAGGCGCTCCGCGCGTTGAAGGAGGAGCGCGAGGCAGAACAGCGGCGCTACGACGCCTGCATGGTACTCAGCAACCTCGACTGGCAGGCAATCGACGTGGCCGGCACCCTGGACCGGATCCGCGACATCGAGACCCAATTGCACGAACTACGCGAGGGCAACCGCGAGCTGCGCGATCTGGGCGAGCGGATCGAGACCCAGCGCAGCGCCGTGGACCAGACGGAAGCCCGGCTGCAACAGCTGCGCATCGAGCGCGGCACCGCGCAGAACGACCTGACCCGCCGCGTCCAGGAACGCGCTGCCGTGCTGGAGCGGCTGACGGACTGCATCCACCCCGCGCCTCCGGAGCAGGAGGCCCTAACCGAGCGCTTCGCCGCCAAGGGCATGCTCTCGCTTGCCAACCTCGACGAGCGCCGCCGCCAGGTCGAACGTGCGATCCAGGAGGAACTGACCGAACTGCGCGCAGAACGCGCCGACAGCGTGAAGCGAATCGAACGCGCCTTCGCGGGTTTCCTGAGCCAATGGCCCCAGGAAAGCGCCGACCTCGACGCGAGCATCGACGCGGCGCCGGATTTCATGGCCCTGCTGCAGCGGTTGGAACACGACGGCCTACCGCGCCACGAGCAGCGTTTCTTCGACCTGCTGAAAGAGCAGAGCACGGAAAACCTTGCGGCGCTGAACGCCCACATCCTGCAGGCACGCAAGGACATCCACGTGCGCATGGAAACGGTCAACGAGGGCCTGGCCGACGCGGAGTTCAACCCCGGCACCCACCTGCAGATCGAAATCTCCGACCGGCACCTGCAGGATGTCCGGGAGTTCCGCGAGCAGGTCCAGCAGGTGCTCGGCCACGTCTGGCAACTCGATCGAGCCGGTGCCGAGCAGCGTTTCCTGACCCTGCGACAGCTCGTGCGTCGCCTCGGCGGCGACGAACCCGAACATCGGCACTGGCGCGAACAGGTCCTCGACGTTCGCCTGCACGTGGAATTCATCGGCCGCGAGCTGGACGCCGAGGGCAACGAAATCGAGATCTACCGCTCCGGCGCCGGCAAGTCCGGCGGCCAGCGCGAAAAGCTGGCGACGACCTGCCTCGCTGCGGCGCTGCGCTATCAGCTCGGAGGCTCCGAGGGCGGCCTGCCGGTGTACGGCCCGGTGGTGCTCGACGAAGCCTTCGGCAAGGCGGACAACGAGTTCACCGAACTCGCGATGCGCATCTTCGAGAAATTCGGCTTCCAGATGATCGTCGCGACCCCGCTGAAGTCGGTGATGACGCTCGAGCCCTTCATCGGTGGTGCCTGTTTTGTCGATATCGCCGACCGCAGGCGCTCGGCCACCCTCCCGATCGAATACGACAACGAGCAGCGGCGGCTCCGCCTGCCCGCATCCGCGCGTGGCGAAGAGCTTCCTGCTTGAGCCGGGGGCGATCCGCGAGCGGCTCGCGACCCGCTTTCGCCAGCACAGCCGTCACTGGCTGACCGGTGAGGACGCCTGGCCGCTGCGTCTGCCGCTGGGAGTGCCCAGCGAACGCGAGGCCAGCGCTCACCTCGCTCGGGTCCAGGCATGGCAAGCGCAGTGGGCCAAGTGGCAGGGACCCGGTTCGGTGCACTGGTGCGAGCGCCGCTGGCCGGGGCTCGGCACGCAGCGGCTCCCCGAATCGGTGACCTTCGACAGCCCCGAGCAGATCGTCGAACTGATCGGCCACGCCGAGGTCTGGTCGCAGGCCGTTCGGCGCAGGGATGCGCTGGCCGCCCGCTGGCCGCATCTGCGGGAGCTGGCCACCGGCGCCACCGACCTGCTGATGGATTGGGACGACGCCGATTTCGAACGGCTGGTTGCGCTGCTCGGCTGGCTCGAAGCGAACCCCCGCTCAGGACTCTACGCGCGGCAGATCCCCGTCTCCGGTCTCGACAGCAAGTGGCTGGAAACGCGGCGCCGGGTGCTTGCGACCTGGCTGCGCGCCCTGCTCGGTTCTACCGATAGCGGCGATTTCCACGAGCTCGCCGGACTGCGCCGCCCCCCGCAACTGCTGCGGATGCGTCTGCTTGACCCCGATCTGCGCAGACAGCTGGGCGGGCTCGGCGACATCCAGGCCCCGGTGCCCGAGCTTGCGGCACTGGACCTGCCGGTCCGCAGGGTCTTCATCGTCGAAAACCTGCAGACGGGACTCGCCTTCGAGTCGATACCCGGGGCCGTGCTGTTCATGCGCCAGGGATACGCGGTGGAGCCCTTCGCAGACCTGCCCTGGCTGCGCGATGTCCCCTGCCACTACTGGGGCGACCTCGACACGCACGGCTTCGCGATTCTGGATCGCCTCCGGCTTTATCTGCCCGACGTGCAGTCGCTGCTGATGGACGAAGACACGCTGCTCGCACACCGATCACTCTGGGGGCACGAGGGCAGCCCTACGGCGGAGACCGAACTCCCTCGCCTCGACACGCGGGAGCGCGAGGTCTTCCATGGATTGAAATCCAACCGCTGGGGGCCGGGCGTGCGTCTTGAACAGGAACGCATCGATTGGGCCTACGCCCTGGGCCGCCTCTCCATCGTCTCCGGCGCGCGCCCCTGAGTCCCATCCAGCGGGGTCGGACCAAACCAAACCCTTGATCTTCAATATAATTAATGCAATATACGGCCGCCAAAAGGGCCTTGAAGCCCCATTTTTGGCAGCAAAAACGAGGCTCTACCGGCTAACCCCTGCCAAGAGTCCGTTCCGCTTGCTCATGTACGCTGGCCCATCATCGGGAAACTCGACCGCGTCGCTTCGGCCACCCACATGACCGGGGCTGATTCCCTACGCGTGGGGCGCGTCGAACAATCCCACCAGGGATGGCGAAAGCACGAAGTCAAACGACGCCGCGAGTTCCGCGACCGGGTCCTCCACGGGTCGGAAATCGGCCAGCAACAGGGAGTGCAGGTGCTCCGGTACCTGGCGGAAGAGGAAATCGTCCGCGTTGCGCGGTTCGCCCGCCACGTAGATCTGGGTAACGAACGGGGAATCGCCCTCACGGAACACCGCCGCGTGGATGTGCGGCGTGCGGCCCGGATAGGGAACGGGCCGGATGGTCCGGAAGCGATAGCGGCCCTCGTCATCGGTGACCGTATGCCCGAAGCCCTGGAAATTCGGGTCCTCCGCCACGGCCTGGCGATCACGGGGGTGCCGGTAGCGCCCATTCGCGTCGCACTGCCAGATTTCCACGCGGACACCCGCGAGCGGCCGGCCGTCCACCTCCATCACGCGCCCGGACAGGTCGCTGATCTGCCCAGCAGCCCGCCCGGAACGGCCTTCCACCTGCGTCAGGTCGTTGTCCTTGTGCAGTGGAGGAATCACCGGGTAAAACGGCCCGGCGGCCTGACCCGGGGTCAAAACCCGCTGTGCGGCTCCCAGCGGCAGCGACAGCAGCGCGGCACCTCCCCCGAGCACCAGCTGCCGGCGTAACTTCGAATGCTGGGACATCGGACACCCTCCGTAACGATGGATCACAGGCATTGGACTCCCTGGAAGCCCAGCCGTTCCGACCCGTCACCCGTCCGACGGCGCGACCCGACGCTGCGGCTGACTACAACCACTCCCGCAAGCGCTTATCGGAACACCTCGTCCAGCGTCGTCGCGTAAGGATACGTTCCGACCAACGCAGCAGCGTGTCGGCATCTGCGGACTCCACTTGTTCCAGGCGCTCTGAGGCAGATCGCCGAAACGCAGCGACAACTGCCGCAGCAGCATCTGCGCCTCACCCTGCCGGATACCCTTCTTCAAACCCTGCTCCAGACCCTCTTCCCGGCCCTTCTCCATGAACCGCTCTGCAAACCGCGTCCCGCCGGCGGTCGACGATGCGTTCATTCTCGTCCAGCGCCGCATAGATGTGGATGAAATCCAGATGCTTGAGCTGCCGTCGGGCCACTCCACGAGAAGCGGCACATCCAGTTCCCGGAAACGCTCGCCGAGCCGTTCCTGCAACTGCTCCTGGCGCACTGGGGTGACCCGCGCATCAACACCGATCGCCTGCGCCTCTACAGCCGCAAAGAGCGCAATGGCCTCGCGGGGTCATCGAGAATGAGATTCTTGAAGTTCTGGTCGTGCGTCATGCACTGGGGCCCTCCTTCCATGGCGGGATCCGGGAATCGTAACGCGTCCGCTCAGGAGTGCCAAAGGCCACTGAAGCCGTTCGACACCCATGCGTCCGCCCTTCCCGCCCCACAGGCTCACCCCCTGAGCAACCCCCTCCCCTATACTCCGGAACGATAGACAGGGGGGAACCACAGCGGATGACCGACACGGTTGCCTACTACAACCGGAATGCCGCGCGGTATGTCGCGGAAACCGTGGAGGTCGATCTGTCGGCGCTGCGCGAGCGCTTCCTGGCGCAGATCCCCACCGGCGGGTTCATCCTCGACGCCGGCTGCGGCTCGGGGCGCGACAGCCTCGCCTTCCTGCAGCAAGGCTACCGAGTGCGCGCCTTCGACGCCGCCCCGGAAATCGCCCGCCTCGCGGCCGAGCGCATCCGCCAGCCGGTGCGGGTGCAGCATTTCGCCGAACTCGACCAACGCGCCGCCTACGACGGCGTCTGGGCCTGCGCCAGCCTGCTGCACCTGCCCGCGGCCGAGATTCCCAACGCGCTGCAGCGACTCTGGATCGCTCTCAAACCCCACGGCGTCCTGTACCTGAGCCTGAAGCACGGCGACGGCGAGCGTATCGACGCCGAAGGCCGCCACTTCACCGATGCCACCGAAGCGTGCCTCCGCGACTGGCTGGCCGAACTGCAAGAAGTCGCCACGATCGACTGCTGGCTCACCCCGGATGAGCGCCCAGACCGTTCCGAGACCTGGCTGAACGCCCTCGTGCGCCGGGAGATCGCGCCGGCCGCGAAGCTCGTCACCGGCGAGCCAACCAACCCCTTCCTGCCGCAACTCTGCGACGCGATCGCCCACGCCGACGAGATCGACCTCGCCGTCAGCTTCGTGAAGGTCACCGGCCTGCGCATGCTGCTCCCCGAACTACAAACCGCGCTCAGCCGAACCGAGGAACCCGGCCCCGCCCCAGCCCGCATCCGCATCGTCACCAGCGACTACCTCGACGTCACCGACCCCGAGGCGCTGCGCTTGCTGATGCTGCTGCAGGAGCAGGGCGCCCAGGCCCGCGTGTTCCGCGCCGCCGGCACCAGCTTCCACCTGAAGGCCTACCTGTTCGCCCGCTTCGGCGCGGACCACCAGCTGCGCGGCACCGCGTTCATCGGCTCGAGCAACATCAGCCGCCAGGCGCTCACCGACGGGCTGGAGTGGAACTATCGCGTCGAATACCCCGGCGACGACGGCTTCCTGGAAGCGCGCGCAAGGTTCGAGGAGATCTTCCGCGACTCGCGCACCGTCCCGCTCAACGACGACTGGATCGATACCTACGAAAAGCGCCGCGTCCCGCCGCCGCGCGCGATCGCCCCCGGCAGCCAGGAAACCGAGCCGCCACCGGAACCCACACCAATCCAGTCCGAAGCCCTCGCCGCACTCGACGCCACCCGCCACGACGGCTACCGCCGCGGCCTCGTCGTGCTCGCCACCGGTCTCGGCAAGACCTGGCTCGCGGCCTTCGACGCCGAACACATGGGAGCCCGGCGCGTGCTGTTCGTCGCCCACCGCGAAGAGATCCTGGGCCAGGCCGCCGGTACCTTCGCTCGCATCCGCACCAAGGCGCGCATCGGCTTCTACATGGGCCAGACGCGCGACACGCAGGTCGACGTGCTCTGCGCGTCGGTGCAGACGCTCGGCAAGAGCGCGCACCTGGGGCGCTTCCCGCCAAACCACTTCGATTACATCGTGATCGACGAATTCCACCACGCCGCCGCGCCCACCTACCGGCGCCTTCTCAGCCACTTCGAGCCGCGCTTCCTACTCGGCCTCACCGCCACCCCGGACCGCACCGACCAGTCCGACATCCTGTCCCTCTGCGACGACAACCTCGTGTTCACTCGCGATCTCTTCGCCGGGATCGAGGCCGGGCTGCTCGCGCCGTTCCACTACTACGGCATCTGGGACGAGTCGGTCGACTACCGCGAGATCCCCTGGCGCAACGGCCGCTTCGACCCGGAACAGCTCTCGAACAAACTGGCCACCCTCGCCCGCGCGCGGCACGCGCTGAAACAGTGGCGCCAGCGCTCCCAGCAGCGCACGCTGGCCTTCTGCGTGTCGATCCGTCACGCCGAGTACATGGCCGAGCAGTTCCAGCGCGAAGGCATCGCGGCCGCCGCCGTGTACGGCGGCTCCGACCTGAGTCGGGGTGAGGCGCTGCAACGCCTCACCGACGGCCGCCTGCAGGTCATCTTCTCGGTCGACCTGTTCAGCGAGGGCGTCGACCTGCCCACCATCGACACCATCCTGATGCTGCGCCCCACCGAGTCGAAGATCCTGTTCCTGCAGCAGCTCGGGCGCGGGCTGCGCCGGGCGGAGGGGAAGGAGAAGCTCGTCGTCCTCGACTTTATCGGCAACCACCAGGCCTTCCTGCACAAGACCCAGGCCCTGGCCCAGGCCGGCTCGACCTACCGCGAACTCGCCGCATTCGCGCGCAAGCTCGAAGCCGGCCGCCTCGAACTACCCGACGGCTGCTTCCTCAACTACGACCTGGCGCTGATCGACTTCCTGAAGTCCCTCGACTCCGACGGCACCGCCAAGGACTACCAGGTCCTGAAGGACGGTCTCGGCCGGCGCCCCACGCTGGCCGAGTTCTACCGCTCCGGCGCGAACCTGCCGCGTATGCGCAAGGAGTACGGAAGCTGGTTCGAACTGGTCGCCGCGAACGAAGACCTGGACGAAGCCGAGACGCAAGTGGCCGCGACGCAGCGCGAGTTTTTGCGCGAACTCGAAACCACACCGATGACCAAGAGCTTCAAGATGGTCCTGCTCGAGGCCTTCCAGGAACTCGACGGCTGGGCCGCACATCCCAGCCTCGAACGGCTCGCGCAGCGCTCCCGTGCGGTTCTCGAACGTCGGCGCCCCCTGCTGAGCGATCTGCCCGAGACCATGCGCGCCGGCAAAGACGGCGCCAGTCCCGCCTGGCAGCGCTACTGGAGCGGCAACCCGGTGAACGCCTGGATCGGCGGCAACCAACCCACCGCCAAGCGCAACTTCTTCCGCGTGGCGGACGAACGCTTCGAACCCACCTTCGAGGTGTCGGCTGAACACCGCGAACCCTTCGCCGAACTCGTGCAGGAGCTGATCGACTACCGCCTCGCCGCCTATGAGGCCCGCGCCGCCGGGAACGCGACGCCGGACAACGTCGTCCCCTTCCAGCCGACCCAGCCCAACCGCACCGAACTTCCCTACTTCCCGAACCTGCGCATCGCCTGCGGCCACTTCAAGACCGGCCGCGCGGACGCCGAGGAGCACCGAAGCCTCGGTCCCGGCCACGGCAACCTGGATCCGGCGCGGCACTTCATCGCTCGCGCGACCGGGAATTCGATGGACGGCGGCAAGAACCCGATCCACGACGGCGACTACCTGCTGCTGGAACTCGTCAGCCCGCAAAGTGCCGGCTCGATCACCGGCACCGTGACGGCGATCGAACGCCAGGACGAAGCCGGCGACAACCAGTACCTGCTGCGCGTGGTCACCAAGACCCCGGACGGCCGCTACATCCTCAAGGCCAACAACCCCGAGTACGAAGACCTGGAAGCGACCCAGGCCATGCGCACCATCGCTCGCCTGCGGGCCGTGCTCGATCCACTCGAACTCGCAGTGGGCGAGTCCTTCATGCGCGAGGAAATCCCCGCCCTGTTCGGCGAGAACTTCAACCCCGGCAGCTGGAACACCGGCCACGTCGTACTCGCCGACCAGAAGGCCCACATCCTGCTGGTCACCCTGAACAAACAGGGCAAGGCCGAAGACCACCGCTACCTGGACCACTGGATCGACGACCATACCTTCCACTGGCAGACCCAAAACTCCACGACGCCGCAAGGCAAGCGCGGCCGGGAGATCATCGAGCACGAACGCCTCGGCATCGCGCTGCACCTGTTCGTGCGCGACACCAAGCTCAGCGGCGGCAAGGCGGCGCCGTTCGTCTACCACGGCAAGGTGCGCTACCGGACCCACAGCGGCAGCGGACCGATGAGCGTGATCTTCGAGGTGGGGGGCTGATATGGCGCCGATCAAACAGGTCGTCTGCGCAGTCATCCGCGACACGGAAGGGCGCATCCTGCTGGCCCGGCGCGCGCCTGGGCAGCACCTGGAAGGGCATTGGGAACTGCCGGGCGGAAAGGTGGAACCGGGAGAATCGCTAGAGGCTGCACTCGAGCGGGAGTTGCTCGAAGAACTGGGGCTCATGGTGACGGTGGGGGAAGAACTGGCGCGAACCGTCTACCACTATGAGCGCGGGAGTATCGAGTTGATCGCCCTGGCCACCACGACCGACGGGGAAATCGACCACATGGCCGTTCACGACACCATCCACTGGTTCGCACCGGGCGAGACCACGACGCTCGTCCTGGCACCCGCGGACATCCCCTTGCTGGAATCGTTATGGAAGGACAAGCGAGCGCTTATCGGAACACCTCGTCCAACGTCGTTGCGGTAAGAATACGTTCAGACCAACGCAGCAGCGTGTCGGCATCTGCGGACTCCACTTGTTCCCGGGCACTCTGGGGCAGATCGCCGAAACGCAGCGACAACTGCCGCAGTAGCATCTGCGCTTCACCCTGCCGGATACCCCTCTTCAAACCCTGCTCCAGGCCCTGCTCCAGGCCCTGCTCCAGGCCCTGCTCCAGGCCCTGTTCCAGGCCCTCTTCCCGGCCCTTTTCCATGAACCGCTCTGCAAACCGTGTCATCTCTGCCACCTCCTCCGGATACCGCTGGCGGTAGACGATGCGTTCATTCTCGTCCAGCGCCGAATAGATGTCGATGAAATCCAGGTACTTGAGCTGCCGCTGGGGATCCGGCTCGAGATCCGCCAACCCGCGTACCGCCCGAGCATAAACCTCGAGCTTCTCCTCGGGACGGTAGGCCATGTTTGGCAGGTTCAAACGGGCCACCAGATTGCTGCTCCGAAAATGCTCCCGGGCCGGAATCCGCGGTAACGAATACGCGAGGAACCGAAAATCCAGATATGCCGCGGCATCCCCGCCCAGAGTCAGCTGTTCCGGAAAGTCGCCTGCGTGCAGGATCACCACAACCGGAACGACCCTCTGCGTGTTCAGTAACTCGGAAAGATCCAGGCAGTAGTGCGCGAGGCGGTGGATCGAGAACCGAGCAGGTTCGGTCTCCTCCTCGATCACGAACAGGATCGCCTCGCGCCGACCGTCGGGCCACTCCACGAGAAGGGGAACGTCGAGTTCCCGGAAACGCTCACCGAGGCGTTCCTGGAGTTGCTCCTGGCGCACCGGGGTGACCCGCGCATCGGCATCGATCGCCTGCGCCTCTGATGCCGCAAAGAGCGAAATCGCCTCGCGGGGGTAGTCGAGAATGAGATTCTTGAAGTTCTGGTCGTGCGTCATGCACTGGGGCCCTCCTTCCGTGGCGGGATGTGCCAATCGTACCGGGTCGGGTCATGAGTTCCAATGCCTGCTGAAACCGCACGACGCGAGAGAGCCCTTTTTCGCGAACAGATGCAGCCTGCCCTGCGGTCCCAGGCGGGTCCGCGCCGCTACCCCGCTTCCCGTGTCACCCGACATTTCGGATAGCCCGAGCAACCCCAGAACCGTTGACCTGCGCGGGCACCGCGCCGCACGTTGCGGATCAACATCGGGCTACCGCAAGCAGGACACGAGCGCTCAGCGGTGGGATCCGCGCGCTTCTTCAGGTTGGTCACGTGGTTCCGGTGTGTCTCCAACGACGGCCGCATGCGACCCGATTCCAGCAGGGAAACCAAACCCCGAACCTGCTCCTCCGAGAACACAGGCTCTCGGAACGACTTGATGTAACGGATGTATCCGAGGCCCTGCGTCACGTTCGGCGGCATCGGCGTCTTGCACCGGCTGTCGCCCATGAAAACCACCACGGAGTAGACGGTGTCGGACGGAACCCCGAGGACTCTTCCACCGCCTTCAAGTGCTTGTAGTTCTGCCGCAGAGGGTTCTGAAAGCGGAAGGTTTTCCGGAAGATCTTCTGCGTCCATTGCGGCTCCCTCTCGCTGCCGAAGATCCAGCCGCCCATGTTCTTCGTCTCGATCACGAAGACACCGAAGGGGGACACGATCACGTGGTCGATTTGAGTGGTGCCGTCCCGAGTCTCGAGGGTGAGATTGTCCAGCTGGTGGTAAGTCTCCCGATTCAAAGACAGCCGCGCCGTGAGCCGGACCAGCAGTTCGCCGAAATACCCTTTCACGACCGGCAAGCGCGCCAACCCGATCAACACCGCGACCACGGCAATCCACCACCACGCGGCAAGGGCCTCTACCGGCACCGGGGTCAAATCCATCCTGATCTTCCGTTCACAAGTCCGGGGCGCGACGATTCATTCCAGCCCCGCCGCCGCACGAAGCTCGCTCAACTCGCTGCAGGCCTTCTCGCGTTCCGCAATCCGCCGCGGGTCGCTGGAGCCGAGCGCCGCGGCAGTCGCCGTATTGCACCGCCGGCGGGCATCCGCCAGCGCATCGCTCTCCCCCGCTGCTGAGATGCTGGCCAGCGTAGGACGGAACGCGACAGCGGCATTGCAATACATGGTACGGGTCCTCGAGGCATACGCATCAAGGTTCCGCCGCTGGGTAAGGGACTGGCAGAGCTCGGTGAACAGGGCCTGCGCCGCGACGGTGCACTCTGAGAACGCTTGCAGATTACCGCGCTGCGATGCGCAGACGGTTGGATGCCGGACTTGCCAAAGCTGGTGCTGGAAGTCCACCACTGTGCCGCCATATTCGATCTGCTCGGCCTGTAGCTCCGTACCCAGGGATCGCTGAAGCTGCCGATGGGTTACGTTCACGATCGAATCGAGATAGACGGAGAACAGCATACTGATAGGGTCCATCCACTCTCTCCCCTTGGAATCGCATGTCAATTGTGCCCCGTACGCATGGCCATCCCGAACACGAGCAATTCAGAAGTTCTGCCCGGCGCCTGCGCTTGGTCCAACCTTCGTACCCTGTTGTCGCTAACGTCGCACAGACTGCTTCAATTCGGCTTCCAGATCCTCCACGATCTCCTGGGCGATGACCTCCAGGGCCTGTAGGCTATCGGGGTCCGAGAGGGCTTCGTCCCGGAACCATAAGGTGTCCACGCTCGCTTTGTCACGCTTGGTTAGGCCGCGGGTCACTTGTCGGCAAGGAACTGGGCCATGCCGTGACAGTGCTATCCTCCACACGTAAGCTGAAGGAAACTCGGGACCCGACATGGAACCGGTCGTCGTCATCGACTTTGAAACCACTGGGCTGTCGCCGGATCACGGCGCACGAGCCACGGAAATCGCCGCCGTGCTGGTGCGCGATGGACACGTTGTCGACCGCTACCAAAGCCTGATGAATGCGGGACAGCGGATTCCTGCTTTCATTCAGGGCCTGACCGGAATCACTAACACCATGATTCGACAGGCGCCGCCCGCCGCACAGGTCATGGCCGAGGTTGCGGACTTCGTCGGTGACTACCCACTGGTTGCCCACAACGCGTCGTTCGATCGGAAGTTCTGGCAGGCGGAACTCGCGCGCATCGGCTACCAAACGGACCGAGCCTTCGTTTGTTCAATGCTGGTCGCACGCCGGGTCCTTCCGGAAGCCCCCAACCACAAACTCGGGACCCTCGCCACCTACGCCGACCTGCCGGTTGGTGGCCGGCACCACCGCGCGCTCGCGGATGCCGAGATGGCCGCCCACCTCACGCTCTTCCTGGAACGCTCGCTCGTGGAGCGGTTCCGCCTGGGAGCGGTATCGTACGCGCTGCTTCAGCGAATTCAGCGGGCTTCCCGCTCTCGGATCTCCGAGTGCGTACAGGGATATGCTTGAGTCCTGCAACGCTCACCTCTGGCTGCAATCGAACGGGTCACGATGCTGCCGATTCGTAAAGCCAGTCAGAGCAGTAATGCCTCGGGCTCCAGTCAGCGGCCGGCCGGCTTTTTTCCGAGGGTACTCAGAGACTCAACTGCCACGGACAATAGGGCGTGAGATTCTCCCTTGCTGCAGAAATTCAGAACCGGCTGGTCGCGAGGCCGCCACCGGGATGGACGGCGAGGCGCGAGATTCCCCTACTCGACCTAGATGCCACGCGAATACTCGACTACAGGCCAGCGGTGGACTTGTTCTTGGAATCGCGGCAAACGGGCGAGCGGCTCTGGATCGAGTTGGAGATCAGCCGTGCAGACCCCGTGGCCAACCACGCGAAATTCGCGTCGGCTCACCTCCTGCAGCCTTTGTCCGAACGGGACACTTTCGTCTCGCTCGTCTCGAACCACGTCGCTCGCGGCCGCGCGAATCTCGCCGCTCACGCGATCTACCTTCTCCGTATTGCCGGCCTCAAGGCGTTCCAGATTCCTCTGCTACCCGAGTTGGATGCAAGGAAGGTTATGGCCTTGAACCAAGGCGAGGCATCTCTCGACGGCCTCCCGAATCTCGACGTCCGTGAAATCATCGACCTGACGCGACCCGTGGCGTCCGTCAACGCCGGCCGGATCTATTACGCAACCAACGCATTGGAAGTACTGCTCAACCTGCAGCAGTGGAATCGCGACATGACCGATATGCACTGCCGCAACGCTTGGGGTCGTCGCCGTATCCGTTACCTCGTCGCCCACCCTTCGAGCGGCCTTTTTGCTCCGTCCAAGTTCTGCGCCTACACGCGCATGCCTTTACCCAACGACAGCTCGCGTTTCCAGACGCCCGCAATGACCGTCCCGGCCTATACGCAGATCGAGCCCGAAACCGGAATCTTTGACGGGCAAAAGGCCCGGCTACGACTGGAGCGTCTCGGGTTTCGTCGCATGCACATATCCGCCTGCATCCCCTCTCTGAGACAGAGATTCGCGTCCTGGCTCGAACTCCACCGCGGGCAGGTGAACGTCGATATGGATTCGTGCGAATTTCTGGTAACCGGTGCATGACACCTCGCGCATCCCGGTGCGGCGTGTTCCACTATGACTCCAGTGGCTCAATCACACGATCCGCGTTCGCTTTCGCCCCTGTCGCTCTTGTTGCACCCGGCTTGCCCGTAAATTCGGCCTTCCCGGCCGAAAAACCCGGGTTAGCGACGGTCGCCTGCGGGTCTCGGAGATAACCCCCAAGGAGTTCCTGCCTGTTGGCAAGATTCTCGAGAACGCGCGCTGCCACTTCCCCTTTGAGACCGACCAACCCGCAGGAAAAGCTCGTCGCCTCGGCGTTCGACAGAACCACTGGGTGCAGGTTGGCAATCCGCGGGAGGCGCAGCGCAGCATGCTTGCCACACAGGAACAGCGTAGGTCCCCCGAGTTGAATCTGCTCGTCCAGAGCGCAGGCGCGCAGGTAGTCGTTGCCGAGAAGCACGATGCAGAGGTCGCACGGTTCTGCCAACGCGGTGCGGATCGCGGCGGGAATGCCCAGCGTCTGGGCCCAGGCGTCGGCCTCCTTGCGGCGCATTCCGATAAAAGTGGCCTCGTACGGGCCCAGCTTCTGATCGGCACTGACGAGCCCGTAACCCGCCGACAGGATGCGCAGATCGACCTCGATGCTGGTTTCCTCCCTCGCTGCTCGGATCCCTCGCATCAGACGCTGATGCTGCAAACCTGTGTAAAGGTCTTCGGCTGGAGAACGGATATCGCCAAGAACTGCCTCCCGCGTGCGGACATGCGCGTCACCCTGGCGGAAGTCCTCGAGCGCCAGCTGGTCCGGGCTCGATACCGACTTCTCGCCGGTACAGGAGGTGATTACCCGTATCTGCATCAGCCGCACCGCCTCAGGGTCAACGTAACCCGTTGCATCTTATTTATGCGCACGATTCTAGGATTCCCTTTCATGGCACGCTCAGCACCTCCGTCCAGTCCGCCGCGAAGGACAGGAACACGGCGTTGCGGGCGGGGACATAGGTGACCGGAACCCCCTCCCCATCTCATTGAGGCTGCGGCCCTTGCGGACGGCCGTGTCGCTCGTCAGTAATGCCCTACCGGACATCGTTACCTAGTCCGTCAGTGGCCGCATCCCGCAGGCCACCAGATATCGTGATGTCTCGTCGAGCTGTGGAGATGGTGGGACATAGACCACCGTTCCGTCGCGGCCCCGGGTCAAGAGCACACGATAGACGTTCTTTCGCAACTGCTTCGGGTCGCGAAGCTTTCCTCGTGTTCCCCGTGACATCCGGATCGACCAGGCGCCGTTCTCGTGGATGAGATCTGAGCCCCAAGCAAGCAAGGCCGCGTCCAGTTCCAGCCCCTGGGACGAAAACTCGGTCGCCACCATATCGAGTTGGCAGCACGACAGAGGATCCTCTGGCGGCCGGTTGTACCATGGGCCGGCCCTGAGGCGCTTCGTCGTCTGGAAGGAGTTGTCGACACCGAAATTGATCAGTAGCTTGTCCTTCGACGAGGCGAGCAAGCCGAATCGTGCTTCGCGCGCGTCTGCGTAGCGTTCGCGCAGATAGGCCTTCGCGTCCTCCAGAGAGCGTGTGACCAGGAAGCGATGGTTACCCTGGTATAGTTCATCGGCAATCTCGCGGGCCGCGGCCGGGTCGGTTCCTTCTAGCAAGGCCTCGACGAAGGCGTGCACCTTCGGTGTGAGGTGAAAGCGAATCTCGGTGTCCAGGTTGAGCACATCGTGCCAGTGCGTTGGAACCGGGCAGGTCTTGAACAACGGGGCGACTTGAGGTGCCACGTGCACGCTCCATTGTTCGGACGCAGGCCGACCGGCGATGGCCTCGCGCCATAGCTCGACGCCGACCTCCTCGCCCACATGAATCGCCTGGCCATCCCCAATCAGCGCGACCAGAACGCACCACTCGGGAATCCGCGAGCAGAACTCCAGAAGATGCTCCGGCTCCGAGGACCCCAGGGGTTGTCGGTGCACCTCGGCCACACGGTCGGCGTCGTGGGCGCGCTGGGCCTCGTCGAACACGACCAGGTGTTCCGGAGGCGTGCGTCCGCGCCCTTGCGCGTAGTAGGCCACATACTTCTTGATGTCCTGAACGAACACGCTTCCCGGTACGGCTCCGCCCTTCAGGGCATCCTGAAGCACGGCCACGAGCGGACCGTTCCCCGAAAGGTACACGGCCGGGGAGCGCTTGCGTCCGCCGCGCTCGATTGCGAGATCGTCCAACCAACCGGCGTGCACCAATTGCAGGCCAACGAGTGTCTTGCCCGAGCCGGGTATACCGCTCAACAGCACGAGGTGGCGGGTCTTGGTGCGGGCCGCTTGGTGGGCGATGTCGGTGATCGCCTCAAGCGCTGGATCGGTGTTGGCCCGGGCTCGTTTGATGAAGGGCAGCGGGCGCTGTTCGTAGATCGAGCGGGCAGCCTGGACGATGGTGGGCAGTGGCGCATAGGCGTCTTCATTGAGGAAGTCGTCCGGCCGGATGGGTAGGCCCTTGTGCACGGCGGCGTGGTCCAGAAGGAATTGGGCCACACCGTGCGGGCCGATGATCGAGACGCCATCTTTCTCCTGTACCAGCGCCGGCCCGTCCGAGGGAACGACCACTGGCAAGACGGAACGATCGGCACAGGCGCTGTGGTAGGCCGCCAGATCCCGCGCGTAACCCGCGACCTGGTCACGGGCCGCCTGCCCTGCCCCCGCGTGGCCCTTGACCTCCAGCACCACCACCGTGCCACCTTCAAGGACGATGATATCGGGCCGCCGGAAGTCGCGCGGCAGCTCATACTCGAGGAGGGTGTAATACGTCTCGGCGGCCGAATCTTCCCGCACACAGCGATCGTACTCGCGCTGCAACCACCGGATGCAGTCGTGCCAACTGGTGATCTGCTGGCTGGAAGCACCCTGCAGAAACTGGAGCAGCGCCGCCTCGATAGCCGCGGGGCTCGCCCGCACGAACGCAGGAAGATCGGATTGCCAGCCGTAGCGCGCACTTGACTCACTCACGGTGCACAGACCCCCAAATCAAGGGCAATCCCGGCCCGTGATCCGCCACCCATCCCCGGCGACCGGCGCTGACCATAACATGCTGCGAGGTCGAACCGCCCGCACTATGCTGTCTCGTGCCAAGACAGCACCTCACATCCCTAGTGGTTCCCCTCGGTATCCATCCGACCCTGCACCGTCGCAGGAAACCTGCGGTCAAGTCTCGCACATTGGCACGAATGCCATAAGCGATACCTTCCCCCGGACCCGTCGCGCTTCAGGGTGTTGCGCAGGACCACGATCCCTCCACGATCTGCTCCCAGGACACCTCGGGCACGCAGTCCAGCGCCCCGTCGTTGTTGAGATCACCAACGATGGAGACGGCGGCGGGGCCAGAACTGGCATTGACAGTGGCCAGCAGGTATCCGCCTCCAGCGCCGGTCAACCGTACCTGCCCTTCGTACGGATAGGTTTCGTACCAGAAACTCCTCAGGGGCTGGGGCGTGGTCACTGTGATGCTTCCCGGCAGGGAACCGACGTCCAGGGTTACGCGGATGTCGTCCTCCCAGTATGAGCCGGTATCTTTTCCGCGCAGGTCAAAGTTGGAATACACGATCGACTCACTCAGCGTGCGGAAACTCAGGCTCCGGCCGTCGAGACGCAGGCTGTACACGCCCCCGCAGAAGTCGTCGACCTCAGACACATTGGCCGAGCCGTTGATGGCGACTCTCTCCAACACCGACCCGCCCAGGGTTTCGTAGATCGAAGCGGACAGGTCACGGAAGCGGATCGTCGCCGAGAACCTGTGGACACACGAGTCCTCGGAGAGCTGCACGTTGCCGAGCTCCACCCGCCCGTTCAGCCGGAAGTACACCCCTTCCTCAAACTCGGTACAGTCCCGGAATTCCGCGTAACCCGAAGTCTCGCCCGTCTTGCCGATCACGACGCTGCCGCTGATCGAGCACGAAACCGTCTCCGTGGCCTGCGGCGAGAGCGCGAGATCGCCCGGCTCCGCAAGCGGGACGAGCGGCTCGGACCGTTCGAGGTATCCACGGGTCGTTGCAGTCCCCCCGCGCAGGATCGACAGCTGCCTGACGGTCGCAGAATTCTCCGGTTCGGTGCCCATTACCTGCAGAGGCAGCAGGTCGTCATCGAGCAGAAGTTCTCCGCTTGCCAGCGCGCCCCACGCGGCAGTGGCCACAGTGGGCGAGTTTTCCGAGGTGAGCGTCATCAGCGACCAGCCCAACTCGCCCCCACCTCCGTCTCCACCGCATCCGGTGAGAAAGAACAGCAACACCAGTCCTGTCGGGCCCCAAATCGACCGAACCATTTTTTCTCCTCAGTTGAATGACTCTCTATCCCCGGGCCGCTCCACGTCTGCCGGGGTAGACGATGCGCAAGAGATCCATGCACCCCCGCCACGAGGATACGCCACCGGGTGGCTCACAGACTGAGCCACCCCTTCAGTCCGTTCCCAGAAAGGGCCTCGCAAGCGATCCAGGCGTCCGGGTCGCAGGCGAGAGAGGCGTCGAGGACACGATCGGAGATCTAGTCAGCGATCTTGGCCGGGTGTCCCTCGGAGACCGACTCGGAGGTGAACAGTAGGGAGCCGTGCCTCATACAGCACCCTCCCGCACGAAACGGATGGTCCAGCCGTTTTCCTCTGCGATCGCGTTCGCTTCCTCCACCGGGATGCGGAGTTCGGCCGCGAAATCGTTAGGATCCGCCGGGGCGGGTCAGTTCCCGACCTCGCCGGCGTCGTCGTCTTCCTGCTCGTCCTCGTCCTGCTTCGGGAAGGCCTCCAGCACTCGCTGCCGGCACAAAGCTTCCAGGCCAGGGTAGAAGTCGAACTCGGCGACGAAGAACCCGAGCATGCCCCCCACGTCGCCCTGGAAGTTCATGTCCAGCACCTGGTGCAATGGCCAGGCGCCGGTGAAGAAGTCGTACAACTCGTTGAGGGTCAGCGGGACGTCCGACTTGCACCGGGCCTTGCTCTTTCTCAGGGTGTCGCCGTTGTACTCATCCACCACCCGGTAGCGGATGCGCCCTTCGTGCGGCTGGGCGTGCACGGCGGTCACATCCCCGGTGGTGGACTGGATGAAGATCCGGGCGATCTCCACTTCTCGGGGCCTGAGCTTGGGCAGGTAGTTGCCGCCCATGAACAGCGGGTGCACGCTGCCCAGTGCCCGACACTCGTCTTCGGGAACCCCCTCTTCGCGTAGCAGGCGGGCGACCTCGTCGTGCCGGTCGCAGTCCAGCAGTTCACGCAGGTGCGCCTTGACCAGGGCGCCCTTCACGCGGGACAGGACGTACTCTTCCAGTGGCTGGGGCCGGAAGTAGCTGGAGGGGCGGTAAAGGTCGCCCTGCTTGCAACGAAGGCTCATGACAATCCCCTCAGGCCCCAGGAGTGTAAAGCGAGTGGCGATCCCGGGGCCTCGGACCGTCGCCGCTTTAGCTGCATTTCTATCCCGCCCGCAAGTTGGTGCTTAAATCGGCGGCGCCCCGTCCGTGGGGCTGTGCTTCATCGTGGTCAGGGTAGTCTTGTCATGGTTGGGGCGGGAGAAAATCCCCGCATATGGCGGCGACCGCAATCGCGGCCAGAGGCCGCTCCTACTGTGTACGGGCTTTGGTGAGGGCTGCTTGCCAGCGTCGGTAGAAACCCTCGCCCAGCAGTTGCCGGGCGAGGACGCCGCGGAGGTAGTCGGACAGGGGCTCGCCCGCCTGAGCGGCGAGGGTCTCGAGCTCCTGCTTCAGCGCCTGCGGGACCTCGCGCTTCACGTTCTCGGTGGCCTTGCCGAGATGGTGGGCGTTGACGGCACGGCCGGTGCTGAACAGTGGCTGCCGCCGCGGTTCCCACGGGTAATTTCGGTTCACCGTCTCCCTCCCCGGTTCAGGCGGCGCGCCGCTGGGGCGAGCAACGGATATCAGGTCCCGCCTCGTCATCGGCAGGCGGTTCGGGACCGGCGCGGCGGCGCAGGTGTGCAAGCTCGGTGCGGCCATGGGCGTGCTCGAACAGGATCCAGCGCAGCACATCCGGGCGGCTGGCGTCGTGGGCGCCACAGAGCACGTCGATCGCCGCGAGCAGCTTCTCGGGAAGCCAGAGCTTGATCACCGCGTCGTTGCGGGCGAAGTCGCGCGGTTCGAGGCGGCTGGGGTAGCGGGCGGCGGCATCGCCCAGGAAACGGCTGCCGCGGGTCGCGAAGGGCCACATGTCAGTCCTCCCTCCCCTCGTGCATCCTTTGCGCGCCCAGCGCCCGCAGGCAGGCGGGCAGATGCCCGATGCGGGACGGGTCCAGCAGCCAGACGCTCCCGGCGGCGGCAGCGGGCGCCGGCCGGGGATTCTCGGAATCGGAACGGCTCGGGAAGTCCGGGTCGCGCCCGGGCACTGCGGGAATGGCCTTCATCGCGGTCTCCTATGCGCCCCATCGGAGATCCGGCGGGAGAAGATCCTGGGGCACGGGACCGTCGCCGCTTTAGCTGTATTTCTATCCCGCCCGCAAGTAGGTCATAAATCGGCGGTCACCCATCCGTGGGCCCAACAAAAAAGCCTGTTCAGCGTTCGCTAAAGCAGGCTCCTGTCGGAATCGCTTTAGCCGCATTTGTCAGGCGCCCGCAAGCTGAATCGTTTCAAATCGGCGCAGGTGAATGATAGATCATCCCGCGCGCGAGCGCAGCATCCCTGGACACACCGCTGGACCGTGTCCGCCATCCCGCGAAAGCCGGAAAGCGGGAAAGCGGTTGACCCGTGGCCTTATCCAGGTGGGGATGCCCGGTCCCCGGGCAAGCCAGCGCTCAGAGAAACCCGCGCGCCAGGTGCAGCAGGATCAGGAAATAGACACCCCGAGGCAGCCACTCGGCGACCATCTCCCTGCGCAGATCGCGTTCCTGGCACAACTGGCCCACGCGGTGCTCGAGGGCCTGCACGAGACGGCCGGCCGTTTCGCCCGCGGAGAGTAGCGGCACGTCGTGCCGGCGGTGCAGCAGGCCGTGACGCGCAAGAGCGCTGACCAGACCGGCGCCGCCACGGATGTCGGCCCTGGCCGCGTCCAGCCGCCGGCGCCACTCACCGGAAGCACCGCGTGACAGAGCCAGGAGTGCCTGTTCCGCGTCCTTGCCCGCTGCCAGCAACTCGTGCAGCGCGCGCAGGAAGGGCAGCCGCAGGCCAGGGACCGGAGGCCGGCCCGCAAGCAGAGGCAACGTGCGGGAGCCATCGAGCAAGCTGCGCCAGTAGCGGAAACCCAACCAGAGCAGGGCCGCGGTCAGAAGCAGTGGCCGAAAGACCGCCCCAGCGTACCCAGCGAGGTTCAGGTCGCCGCCGAACAGTGCCGGCAATGGCGCGATCAGAATCGCTAGCGCCCAGATGGCCACCGGCAGCGCCAGCCGCCCCTTGATCCAACCGACCAGGCGCGCCTCACGACGGAGGTCCGAGCCGAGGTGGCGCAGCCCGCGGTCCAGGCGTCCGACTTCGAGCATCCGTTCGATCATCGGCCGTTCCTGCGGGAGCACCAGACCCTGCTCCACCAGGTGCTCAGTCACGCGCCCGCGACGGTTGCCGGCGCCGACGATCCCAAGGGCACGGTCGGTATCCACACCTGCCGCCAGAAGAACACCGAGTTCCTCCAACCGTTCTGCGCGCCCGCTGTTCAATCGCGTTGAGGACCTATCTGACCAGGTAAAGCTGCTGAGCTTGCCCAGCCGCCCGCGAACGACAAGCGATCACGCCGGCGCCTTGTCCGGAAAGATTCCGTCCACGTAGACCCACAGACCGTTCACGCGCCGGAACCGGCTGCGCTCGTGCAGGCGCTGCCCAAGCCCTCCGATTCTGGATCGGGCCACGAACTCCACCTCACCGACATCATCGGCCACCCCGCCTGCGGACGTTGCGCGAATGCTGAGGCCGAGCCAGCGCTGCCCCGGGTCGAGGTCCAGCTCCTGCGGACGCGTCTCCTCGGCCCATGTGCTCAGCAGGTACTTCCGGCGCCCCTCCACGAACGCCGAGTACCGCGAACGCATCAGCGCCTCCGCGGTGGGCGCGACGGCATCCCCATCCAGATAGGGTCCGCAACACACTCCACGCACCGCCCCGGACCCACAAGGGCAGACGTCAACGGTTTCACGACCCTTCTTGTCGCGCTTGCTCATGGCCGATATGTCCGAAGGCCGTGCGTGAGCCACGTCAATCAACCAACGGCCCCAGGAGGTTGAAGCCCATGATCCAGGCACCCCGGGACTGCATCAAACACCGGGCCTGCCTGAGGAGTTCAACGCCCACCAGGAGTTCTTCTCTGCCCACCGCAGCGGAGTCCTCGGCATGACCGTGCGCGATGAGAAGCGTATCCGGGGACGAGACCAGAGACGAGTCCCACTTCCGATCGTTCGTTGCGGAGAAACACCCCGGGTCGCTTCAACGGTCCAGCACCACGCGGTAGCGCGCCTGCCCGCTGCGCAGGTGGGCGATGGCGTCGTTGACTCGCTCAAGGGGGAAGTGCTCCGTCACCGGGGCGATGCCGTGCCGGACCGCGAACTCAAGCATCCGTTGGATGGTCGCGGGGCTCCCGACCGGGGAGCCGGAGACGCTCCGCTGACCCGCGATCAGTGGGAAAACCGCAAGGTCGATCGGCTCCAGGGTAGCACCAACGAAGTGGAGCCGCCCTTTGGGTTTCAGCGTGCCAACGTAGGCGTTCCAGTCGAGCTTCACGTTGACGGTGGACAGGATCAAATCGAAGCGGTTCGCCGCCGACTCCAGCGTCTTGGCATCCCGCGAGTCCAGCGTGTGGTGGGCACCGAGGCGCAGCGCCTCCTCGCGCTTCGATTCGCTGGCAGTGAATGCCGTCACCTCGCAGCCCCAGGCGTTAAGGAACCCCAGTGCCAGGTGCCCGAGGCCGCCGATGCCGATCACGCCCACCCGTGCGGTTGGGGGTACGTCGTACTGAACCAGCGGATTGAACACGGTAATGCCGCCGCAGAACAGCGGACCGGCGCTGGCGCTGTCGATGCCTTCCGGCAGTGGCACGACACTCGCGGCAGCAGCGCGCACCTTGTCAGCGAAACCACCGTGGTGCCCGACGATCGTTCCCTGAGCCTGCGCGCAGAGATTATGGTCCCCCGACATACACGGATCGCAATGCATGCAGTAGCCGGCCTGCCAGCCCAGCCCCACCAGCTGGCCACTCTCAAGCCCGGTGACACCCGGACCCACGGCACCGATGCGACCGACCACCTCGTGCCCCGGCACCAGAGGATAACTGCTGATTCCCCAGGCATTGTCGAGCATACTCACGTCACTGTGGCAGATGCCGCAATGCTCCACTTCGATCTCGACCTCGCCCGTGCCCAGCGGCCCGGGGTCGTACTCGAAGGGACGCAGCTCACCACCAGCCTCGAATGCCGCATACGCCTGGATCATGAATCACCTCCTATGCGCTCGACCTCCGGAACACCCGGGGTCGCATCAGCCCTAATCATCGAACAGAAT
>SKJG01000112.1 GCA_007116035.1 Thioalkalivibrio sp. | reverse complement strand
TTGCGATCATCCGCCAGTACGTCGAACAGCAGCGGACACCGCACTGAAGACCAAAGACGGCTACGCCGTCCGCGCTATCCTTCTCCGCCCTGAACGGCGGGGCTTGCCGCGCACTGGGTCATTCCCCTCCCCAAAGGAGGAAATGGACAGCCCGGTTGCGGCCAGCTCCCGCATGATGTAGTTGCCATCGACGTCGGAATCGAGCATCCATAGCCGGCCGGTGCCGAAGTCGCCGAAAACGTATCTGCCGCGAAGCGGCGGCAACAGCTCGCCTCGGTAGACATAACCGCCCGTGATCGAGTTGCCGATCGAGTGGGGGTAATCGATGACCGGATCCTCGAGACCGGCACTGGGACAGTCGTTGGAGGGATTGAAGCACAGGAACCCCTCGCGGTAGCGCCAGCCATAATTTCCACCCCGCTGAACGACGTCGACTTCCTCGCGACGATTCTGGCCGACATCGCCTGCCCACAGCAGCCCCGTCGATCGGTCAAAACTCCAGCGCCACGGATTCCGGAATCCCCAGGCAAAGATCTCCGGGCAATCGGCGCTCCCTGCGCCCAGGCTGCAGAGCGGGTTGCCGGCAAAGGGATTATCCGTAGGGATCGCGTAGCCGCTGTTGCCCGAGACATCGATGCGGATGAACGTTCCAAGCAGGTTGGTCGTGGTCTGTCCGTTGTCCAGAGGATCGCCCCCGGAACCGCCGTCGCCCATGCCGAGATACAGGTACCCATCCGGACCGAATGCGATGCCACCGCCGTTGTGGTTGGCAAACGGTTGCTCGATGGTTAGGAGTACCTCCTCGGAACCGGGGTCGAGCGTGCGACCCGCATCGGGGCTGGTGAAACGCGAAACCACGGACTGCATGGCAACGTCGCTTGGCCGTGACCGCGTATAGGAGACATAGGCCGTTCCAGTGGTCGCGAAATCGGGCGCAAATGCAAGCCCGAGCAGACCGCCCTCCGACGTGGTGACGACTGCCGCGGAGAGATCCAGGAAGACGCTGGTTACTGCAACGTTGGCCTCGTTTTCGAATACGCGCATCCGACCCCCTTTTTCCAGTACGAACCACCGGGTAGCATCGTCCGGCGCCTGGCCGAGGTAGAGCGGCTGCTGGAACTCCAGGGCCGGAAAAACGCGCTCGATGGACACGGCCCTGTCGGGCTCCCGCCGGTTCGGGGCGACGCAAGTCAGGTTCGCCGGGCGCTCGTCCAGGCCCCCGACGGGGGGGACTCCTCGGGAGGGGGTTGTACCACCGGCGGTCCAGTCGAAGAGGATCCGCCGTCGCAGCCCGTGAGGAACGGCGCCTGAGCCAGCAAAAGCACAGCCAACAGGGTGATGATGCGCATCATGCCAACAAGTCTAGTGTAGGAAACGCCCGAGGGTTTCGGCGCGACCTAATCTACGATTAGCGAAGCGCGGCGGGAAGCGCGGCACTCATGCGCCTGGAGCACTGAACAGACGAAGCCTGGGCCTCATGGTGGGATTCGACACTCGTCTTCCCATACCCCTTCGCCAAAAAGCCGGTGGGCGACCCGCGGCGTGGCAAATCGCCAAGCAGAAAATAGGTTGGGAAGTAGGCGTCGCCGAGTAGGACGTCGCCCGGCTTGAGAGCGTCGAGCAGACCCCGGAGCAAGGTCTGCTCGTCACTGCCCTTGCCCTTGCACGGCCCGCTGGCGGCATCGAGCACGGCGCCGCTTGCCAGAGCAACAGTCCCACCAGCCGCATGATTGGGAAGCCCAGGCCGTCGTGCTGACTGGCCATCTGTGGGTAGACCTCCTGATTGTCAGCGGTGTGTCGGCCAAGGTGACGGTGGTCCCATCGGCCAGCAGCACCCGCCGTCCGCGCCACAGCCAGGCATCGCAAACCCCGTCGGCGACGAGCTTGCCGGTGCGCCGGGCCAAGGTGTCGATTTGTCATAGGTCGGCTACAGGATGGCTGGATGGTTCTCGCAACTCCACCCTAAACCATCCTGGCCGGCCTATCTCCCCTCCGTCTTCAATCCGTTACGCTTAAGTTAGCGCCATTCAGATCTGTCCCCGTTTCCCCAGCCCCGTTTCCCGGCCTGGCTTACCGCATGCTTGTCGGTTCCTCTACACCCTGCTCAGCCAGTTCTCGGTGATGAGGCCTGGGACGCGCGTGAACTCGGACTCATTGTCCGTTACCACGACGGCTCCCAATGCCAGACCCTGGGCAGCGATCCAGAAATCGTTTGCACCGATCGGGGTCCCTCTGCTCTCGAGCTGGGCCCTGATCAAGCCATACTGCCGGCTGACTTCGGCGTCCAGGGGAATCAATTCAATCTGCTCGACCAGCCGAGCGAGCCGCGCTGCATTCTTTTCGCGATGCGCGCTCTTTTCGACCCCGAGCTCCAGCTCACCCAGAACCACGGGCGAGAGCACGATGTCGCTCAACGCCGTTCGCTCGAGCTTGCTGCGTATCCCATCGACGCCCTTCATGGCAGCGATGAAGACGTTGGTATCCAATAGGTAGCGCATCCTACAGAGGCGTCACGGGCTCTGGCGGCGCGTCTGCCGGCGCGATCAAGTCGATCTCGTCCTGGTCCTGCCAGAGCGGACGAAAGGCCTCGGCCGCGGAGATTGGCGTGTCGGGCACCAGGCGGGCAATGACACGCCCACGACGCATGATGGCGACCGTCTCGCCCGCCTCCACAGCCGCCAGCAAACCAGAAAACCTGGCTTTGGCCTCAGTCACTTGCACACGGCGCATTCGCGATTCCCCAAACTGACCACATGGTCAGAATACAGCGAGCCTGCGCGAGGAACAAGCCGAAGCCGTCGTGGCACGACTGTTAGGCTGCGGTCCTCCCGGAGATCGATCTGGCCCTGTTTCGTCAGCACGAGCACGGAGCGTGGTCGCAGGTGGTGGGAGCGGCTTCCAGCCGCGATCTGCCGCCGCGTCGCGGATGTTGCAATGGCTTGGCTTGGTCCGACCCGTGTCGCAGGCTGTCACTTGCAGGAATTGAGAAAACTGTCCCCGTAATAGCGGAATAGGGCGAGCTGTACGTAAAGCACCTGGAAAAGCACCATCACAGACCAGCGAGTACTGTTCCGGAGAGCGCCATGGACAATATCCTCACCGCTGCCGAGTTGAACATTATCCCCGTGCGCATTCCGGCGAAGGTGACCGCCGATTCCGCGCCGAACCCGCTCGGGGGCTTCAAGCGTGTCGATCTGCCCTACCGTCAGACTGTAGTACCCGGCGACGAGATTCGGATCGCAGACAACAAAGGTTCTCGCCGAACCGCTGCCTCGGGCCTGGCGGGCGGGGAAGGGTCGGGCGGCCCCGGGGGCGGTTCTGGGGCCAAAAACGGGCGTATGAGGCGAAAAAGCGCCCATTTTTGGAAGCTTTTTATCTTTTTTCAATGACTTGTCTTGGTCCGGCCCCTGTCGGGCCTGCCTGTCCCCGTTTTTCGAGGCGTGGCGTCCAGAGAGGCGAGGGTGGAACGTGGCCGGGTCATGCAGGACTCCTTCCGTGGAATCGATACGACGGACAGGCTACCGGTCCTGCAGCAAAGCGCATGCCCAAGAGTTTTGGTGTCCGGCACCAGTGCGGGCTTGGGTCATGACTTTCCACTCATCGATCGGGATGCAATTCCTGCTGGATGGCCTGACGGACCACCTTGGCCAGCGTAACCCCCTGCGCCGCATCACGCAGTGCCTGGTTGATCAGGGTTTGATAGTTGCCCCCGGTCATTTCCGCACGCGCCTTGAACACAGCCAACACATCGTTATCCAGCCGCATGGTGACGCGCGTCTTCCCGCCTTGCCGAGCTTGCAGGCGCGCCAGCGCAGGCACGGCACTTACCGGCTTGGCATTGTCAAAATCCATCTCGGCATAGCGATCATAAAGCGGATCAGAACTGTTGCTCATAGCGTCTCCGTTGTATCTGATTGGCCTTCCAAGCCGAAATGATGCGAATTCGCTCATCCCGCAGGGTCCAAACGGCCAACAAAACTCGCCCCTTGCTGCCC
Source organism: Thioalkalivibrio sp. (assembly GCA_007116035.1). GTDB lineage: Bacteria > Pseudomonadota > Gammaproteobacteria > Ectothiorhodospirales > Ectothiorhodospiraceae > Thioalkalivibrio. The sequence goes on along the minus strand of SKJG01000112.1, from coordinate 368 downwards.
ATCCCCAACGTTACAAACCGGTGTTCGCCTTCGACATCCATGTCCTCTCGCGTCAGCGCATAAGGGTCGAGCAGAACCGCTTTAGCTTCCTCGAACGTCACGCCTTCGTGGTTGGTCGGGTTGAGCCTGGCCTTCTCGGGGTCCCATTCGATGACCATTTGACAATTGTATGCACATGCTGGTTCTGGATCAAAGCGATACTTTCCTCTTCCAGCGGGACCCAAAGGGCGCTCTGGCCCGGCTGAGGAAGGCACTGGCGGCGCACAACGAAAGCTGGAGGGCAGGACCGGCACGCTGTGGGAGAGCCGGTACAAGCCGAGTCCGATCCAGTCAGGCCGCTATCTCCTGGCCTGTGTGCGCTGCATTGA
>SKJG01000131.1 GCA_007116035.1 Thioalkalivibrio sp. | reverse complement strand
TTCCCGACGCCTGGCCGACGCATCACCTGCCCTGGGCCGCGATGCTGCTGGCGCTGATGACCTGGGGACCGGGCAAGATCGCGATCGATCATGCGCTGGCACGCTGGTACGGGATGCCGGTTCGGTGACACCCGCGGTGGCGCCGCCGCTCCCCGGTATACGCATGGCAAGACCCTTGCGGATCATCGCGTATGATCCGCCGGTGGCGCATGTGGCACCTGCCCCGGTGACACGGAGGCATACCATTCGCGCGCGAGGCGCGCTCCTACGAATCGTGGAGTCCGTTGGATCCGGAGACTGAAACCCCATGCCTGACGCTCCTTTCGCACTGATGACAGGCGCGCTGGTCGCGCTGGCGGTCGCCAGTTTCATGCTGGTGCCGCGTGCACGAACCCCAGAGGGTTTTTTCTTCGGCCTCAGCCCCGCGGGAGTCGCACCCGGCGTCTGGACCCTGACCTTCTCCCAGGTGACGACCTGGATCTTCGCCCGGTCGCTGCTGAACGCCGCAATCCTCGGCTACTTTTTCGGCATCGCCGGGGTACTGGCCTACACGGCCTATTACCTGTCGTTCCTGACGGGCGGCTGGATCGTCGACCGGCTGCGGTTCGTACACGGTGCCCGCAACATCCAGAGTTTCATGCATCAACGCTTCGGACATATCGGCACCGGCAGCTTCAATCTGCTGGTCGGGGTGCGACTGGTCTCCGAAATCTTCGCGAACCTGCTGGTGGTGGGGATCGTGTTCGGCGCCACCGGCACCCTCGCATACACGGTCGCCATCCTGGCCGTCGCCGGCGTGACCCTGGGGTATTCGATGCTGGGCGGGCTGCATGCCTCGCTGCGCACCGACGTACTGCAGTTCGGCATCCTCACGGTCCTGTTGGCCCTGCTGTTCGTGATGATGCTGCTGGCTCCGGAGTTCGTGCCGGGCGCCATCCTGACCAGCAGTCCGGACCTCGTGAGCCCGGGCTGGATCCTGCTGGTGGTCGCCCTGGTTCAGGTGCCGAGCTACCCGCTACACGATCCGGTGATGATGGACCGGGGCTTTCTGTCGGATCGTGTCACGACCCGCCGCAGCTTCCTGCATGCGTTCTGGATCTCCGCGCTGCTGATCCTTGCCTTCGGGCTACTCGGCGTATTCGCCGGCCTGCACCGGACTGGCGGCGAGGAGTTTCTCGATACCCTGACCCGGCTCCTGGGCCAGCCGGCGGCACTGCTGCTCGGCATCGCGCTGGTGGTCTCGGCAGCGTCCACGATGGACTCGGCCTTCGCCAGCACGGCCAAGCTCGCGGTGATCGACATGAAGCTGGGCCGCCGCTCCAACGCACATGGCCGCGCAGCGATGGCGCTGTTCGCCGCGGCGGGCCTGTTGATGGTCTTCTTCGGAACCCGGGATCTGTTCGCGGCCGTTGCGGTCAGCGGTACGGCCGCGATGTTCCTGACCCCGGTCATCGTCTGGAGCATCGCACTCGACCGCCAGGTGGCTCCTGCGGCACTGGGAATCGCCGTCGTGGCATCCGTGCTCGCGGCCGTGCTGTATTTCCTGGAAAGCTCCGGCCATGTCGGCTGGGTCGGAGCACTGACCGGCGTGGACCACAACTACAGCAAACTGCTGCTGCTCAATCTTCTGGCGCTCGCGACGGGCATGACAGCGTTCGCAGTCGGCGATCGCGGGCCGACCCGAAAAGCGTAAAGAGGTACAACGCCTGGACGTTCATCGGCATGGTGGACGCCCGCCGGTGTTGCGGCGGGATCAAAGCGCCGATGCGGACGGTTCCCGTGCGGACACCGACGTTCCACACAAGCTCATTCACCCACAGGAGTAGACCATGTTGCCAAGAACCATCCCCCTTATCCTTGCCATCCTCAGCCTCGCCACGCCCCTTCACGCCCAGTCAGTCGCCGATGGCTTGATCGTCCTTTCCAGTCCGCATTCCGCAACCGAGACGATGGATCGGCTGGAGATCGCGCTGGGCACCCGGGACATCGCCCACATGCGATGGAACCACTCCGCCCGGGCGGCAGAAGTCGACATTCCGGTCCGGCCCACGGAACTGATGCTGTTCGGCAATCCCGCGCTGGGTTCCCACCTCTTCACCAGCCGGCAAACCGCCGGCATCGACCTGCCGCTGAAGGCACTTGCCTGGGAGGACGCAGATGGAAAGGTGTGGTTCGCCTACAATGATCCCGCCTGGATCGCGGCACGACATGGAATCGATGATCGTGGAGAAGTGATCAGCCGCATGACCGGCGTCCTCGAGATGCTTGGCGGGATTGCCACCGGCGAGGGTCCGGCACAGTGACCTGGGACCGGGGGTAGAGGCCTGGCCGAGGGCCGCAGCCTTGAAGGGGGCGACAATGAACCGCGTAAAGGCGATGTCGAGGGTGATCCGCTCAACGGTATTCGGGATCGATTCGGGTACGTGCGAGGTTGTTGGCGTAGGTCGCCAGTGTGAAGGCAGCGATGATGGCGATGATCTCCAATAACTCGTCAAAGGGAACACCCTTCTCCTCGAATAGCGTGACCTCCGCCTGACCGAGACAACCGGACTCGGCCATCAGACGGCGCGCCACGTCCACGAGATGCCGGTACCGAAGATCGCGCAGCTCGAAGCCCTGGACGATGGCATCCACGGTCTCGTCACTCACGCCCGCCTCGCGCGCCTCGCGCGACATCACGCCGCGACAGTAATTGCAGCGGTGGCTCATCGCGACCTCGAGGGCCACGACAGCCTGCTCGTCCCGCCGCAGGAGACCGTGGCGTTCCAGGATGTCCTCGAGGCGCACAAAGGCCGTGAGGGCGACCTCACTGCGCGCGAGCATGCGGTAAAGATTCGGTACGTCATGGTCGAAGTGGACTGCGCCCTCTGTCAGGTTGCTGCAGTTTTCTCGATCCCCCGGATTGTTCATCGACCGACTCCCGCTGCCTGTGCCTACCGGTCAGAATGGCAACCCGGGATCCGCAACACCATCGGTAGAAACCCATAGATCCGGAACCCGCGCCCCATGTCGGGACCTGATTCCTGGCGGGCTCAGGACGGCGTTGGTTCTGCGGCAGCCAGCTCGACACTGCGATGCGGCAGCACCAGGCGGAACACAGTCCCTGCGGGACCGGTCTCCACGAGCGTCAGGTCACCACCATGGTTGCGCGCGAGTTCCCAGGCAATCGCCAGCCCCAGCCCGGCCCCGACTCCCTTCCCGCCGGGCTTCTCGACGAAGAGCCTGCGTTGGATCTCTTCCGGGACCCCAGGCCCATCATCGTGGCAGTCGATCACAGTGCGCCCGTCCTGCATGGAACCCATGAGCCGCACAAAGCGGCTGCCCGCAGCCAGCGCGTTTCGGATCAGGTTTGTCAGGATGCGGAAGACCTGATCGAAGTCGGCATCCAGCTCGATGGAGTCCGCGTGCGGTACCTCCAGCTGGGCCCGCGCTACCTCGCCAGGCCCGATGGCCGCGTTCAACTCGGTCGTCAGGTCCGCGAGCGTAAAGCGTTCTCGGCGGGGTTGCGCCTCCCTCGCGCTGCCGACCTCGAGCGTCTGCTGACACATCCGGACCGCACGGTCCACGGACCGCGCGATCAGTTCCGCGCTCTGGCGCACCAGCGGGTCCTCATGCCGGCGCAACCGGTCACTCATCAGACGCGAGGAGACCATCGTGTTGCGCAGGTCGTGAGTGAGCTTGCGAATCGATCGTCCCAGCTCAGCCAGTTCGGCATCGCGCCGATCGTGCACGATCGCCAGCACGTAGGGGCGGTCGGCGATCCGCACCAGCGTGGCGCGCAACTGGGCGGGCAACAGCCCTCCGCGCTTGGTCCGGCAGGACAGATCGTCGGCAATCCAGCGTCCCTCCTGCTGGACCGAGAAGATGAACGCGTCGAGGCGCGGTATCTCGTGGGGGTGGATGTCCGCCGGGCTCAGCTTGGCGAGTTCCTCTGCGCTGTACCCGAGGAACTCGCAGGCCGCGTTGTTGGCACCGACGAAGGTTCCCGTTTCCGGATCGATCAGGAGGGCGGGATCATAGAGTTCCTCAAAGATCTGGCACACACTTTCGCTTGCCAGGCTCTGAGATTCGATCAGGATCATGTGATGACGGCCTACCGGATGCTTGTGCCCGGCAGCATAAAGGTGAGCGCCCGGTCGAAGTCAATAGCCGGGGTTCTGTATCCCTGAGCCTTCACAGGTCTTGGCAACCGCGGCTGGACCGGACCTTGGCTCACGGTTCGGTCGGAATGCTGATCTCGTGGCGTTCTTCAAAGGCTGTGATTCATTGGCCGATCCGCCGCGGCATCCTGAGCCCGATCCATCAGCCACTGTTCCCGACCGGCACCGGTGCAGGATCACCGGAGTACCGCTGCGTCTCGGGGTGGAA
>SKJG01000153.1 GCA_007116035.1 Thioalkalivibrio sp. | reverse complement strand
CCAAACTTCTTCCCCTGCACCACCGTCAACGCCGCCGTCAGCGTCGTCTTCCCGTGGTCCACGTGACCAATCGTTCCCACATTCACATGCGGCTTCTTACGCTCAAATTTTGCCTTGGACACAGCTCGAACCTCTTGAACTAGTTATCGGGTGACGGACGGTGATCAGGAAGCCTTCTTGATGACGGCTTCGGCGACGTTGGCCGGGGCCTCGGCATATTTCTGGAATTCCATCGAGTAGGTCGCGCGGCCCTGCGACATCGAGCGCAGCGACGTGGAATAGCCGAACATTTCCGAGAGTGGCACCTCCGCGCGCAGCAGCTTCTGGCCCGCGAGGTCCTCCATGCCCTGGATGAGTCCACGCCGGCGGTTCAGGTCACCCATCACATCGCCCATGTAATCCTCCGGCGTCTCGACCTCGACCTTCATCATCGGTTCGAGCAGGACCGCACCGGCCTTCAGGGCGCCTTCCTTGAACGCCATCGAGCCGGCGATCTTGAAGGCCATTTCCGAGGAGTCGACATCGTGATAGGAACCGTCGAACAGCGTGACCTTGACATCGACGACCGGGAACCCGGCCAGCACCCCGTTCGCGGTCTGCTCCCGGATGCCCTTGTCCACCGCCGGAATGTATTCCTTCGGAACCACGCCGCCGACGATCGCATTCTCGAAGACGTAGCCGGCACCGGGCTCCTGGGGCTCGAGTCGGATCCACACGTGACCGTACTGCCCGCGACCACCGGACTGGCGCACGAACTTGCCTTCCTGCTCGACCTTCTTGCGGATGGTCTCGCGATAGGCAACCTGCGGCTGCCCGATGTTCGCCTCGACCTTGAACTCGCGGCGCATGCGGTCGACGATGATCTCGAGATGGAGTTCGCCCATTCCCGAGATGATCGTCTGCCCCGATTCCTCGTCGGTGCGCACCCGGAAGGACGGATCCTCCTGTGCCAGCTTGTTCAGTGCCAGCCCCATCTTTTCCTGGTCGCTCTTGGTCTTCGGCTCGACGGCGATCGAGATCACCGGCTCCGGGAATTCCATGCGCTCGAGTTCGACCGGCGAATTGACTGCGCAGAGCGTGGTCCCGGTGTAGATGTCCTTCATGCCCACGCAGGCGCCGATGTCGCCGGCCCGCAGTTCCTTGATCTCTTCCCGGTTGTTCGCGTGCATCTGCAGGATACGCCCGATACGCTCGCGGTTGCTGTTCTGGCTGTTGAGCACGGTATCGCCCGCCGCCAGCACACCGGAATAGACGCGAACAAAGGTCAGGCTCCCGACGAAGGGGTCGGTCATGATCTTGAATGCCAGGGCCGCGAAGGGTTCCTCGTCGTTCGCGTGGCGCTCCACCGGCTCATCGGTGCCGGCCTTCAGCCCCTTGATCGGCGGCACTTCCTCCGGCGACGGCATGTACTCGATGACGGCGTCCAGCATCGCCTGCACGCCCTTGTTCTTGAACGCGGTACCGCAGAGCATCGGGAAGATCTCCATCGCGATCGTGCGCTGGCGCAACCCCTGCTTGACCTCTTCCTCGGTCAGCTCGCCGCCCTCGAGGTACTTCTCCATCAGTTCCTCGTTGGCCTCGGCTGCAGCCTCGACCAGGTTTTCACGCCACTTTTCCGCCTCGGCCCGAAGCTCGTCCGGAATCTCGCGGTATTCGAAGGTGGCGCCCCTGTCTTCCTCGTTCCAGTAGATCGCCTTCATCTTCACGAGGTCGATCACGCCCTTGAAGTTTTCCTCGGCGCCGATCGGGAGCTGGATCGGAACCGGGTTCGCCTTCAACCGCTCGCGGATCTGTTCGTACACGCGCAGGAAGTTGGCGCCGGCCCGGTCCATCTTGTTGACGAAAGCCAGCCGCGGCACCTTGTACTTGGTGGCCTGCCGCCAGACCGTCTCCGACTGCGGCTGCACGCCGCCGACCGCGCAGTAGACCATGCACGCGCCGTCGAGCACGCGCATCGAGCGCTCGACCTCGATCGTGAAGTCCACGTGTCCCGGGGTATCGATGATGTTGATCCGATGCTCGGGGAACTGCTGGGCCATGCCGGCCCAGAAGCAGGTCGTGGCCGCGGAGGTGATCGTGATGCCACGCTCCTGCTCCTGCTCCATCCAGTCCATCGTCGCGGCGCCATCGTGCACCTCGCCGATCTTGTGCGAAATCCCGGTATAGAAAAGGATACGCTCGGTCGTCGTGGTCTTGCCTGCGTCGATGTGTGCGCTGATTCCGATATTTCGGTAGCGCTTGATGGGAGTCTTGCGTGCCACTGTCAGCCTCTCTCGTTACTTACCAACGGAAATGAGCGAACGCCTTGTTCGCTTCCGCCATGCGGTGGGTGTCTTCACGCTTCTTGACAGCGGAGCCCTTGCTTTCGGCCGCATCCATCAATTCGCCCGCGAGCTTCAGGGGCATCGAGCGCTCGCCACGCTTACGCGCGGCATCGACGAGCCAACGCATCGCCAGGGCATCCTGACGCACGTTGCGTACTTCAACCGGCACCTGGTAGGTCGCACCGCCGACCCGGCGGGACTTGACCTCCACCCGGGGGCGAACGTTCTCGAGCGCCTTGTCGAGCACGCCCATGCCGTCCCCTCGCTTGGACTCGATCTGGTCCAGGGCGCCGTAGACCACGCCCTCGGCCACGGACTTCTTGCCGTCGCGCATCACGGTGTTGATGAATTTTGCCAGGCGCTCACTCCCGAACTTCGGGTCGGGCAGGATGTGGCGCTTCGGGGCCTCTGATCTTCTGGACATGGTTGTTTTCCTGAACCGGCGGAATTAGGTCTTTTTCGGACGCTTGGTGCCGTACTTGGAGCGGGCCTGGGTACGCTTCTGCACACCCTGGGTGTCGAGGCTGCCGCGCACGGTGTGATAACGCACACCCGGCAGATCCTTGACGCGGCCGCCGCGGATCAGGACCACAGAGTGCTCCTGGAGGTTGTGACCCTCACCGCCGATGTAGCTGGTCACCTCGTAGCCGTTGGTCAGCCGCACGCGCGCAACCTTGCGCAGCGCGGAATTGGGCTTCTTCGGGGTGGTGGTGTAGACGCGCGTGCAAACACCACGCTTCTGCGGTGAACCCTGCAGCGCGGGAACCGCACTCTTCTCCACCTTGCGCTTGCGCGGCTTGCGCACCAACTGGTTAATCGTGGCCATGCAACCCTTTCTCCTAGCCGAAAAATAACGACAGACCGATACGTCGACCGGCCTGCCGAGGGAGCGGAAGTTTAAAGACCGCCCCCAACAGTGTCAAGGTTGAAACGCCGCTATTCGGCGTTATCGCCCGCTTGTGTGTCGCTCCCGGAGGCGGTCGCCGTCTCCGACTCGACCGATTCGCCACCCACCATGTCGAAACTCGGCAGCTCGCGCAGACGCTTGCGCCTCCGCTCCCTGTGGTAGGCCAGACCCGTGCCCGCCGGAATCAGGCGCCCAACGATCACGTTTTCCTTCAGACCCCGCAGTTCGTCGCGCGCACCCCGGGTTGAGGCCTCGGTCAGAACCCGCGTGGTCTCCTGGAAGGAAGCCGCGGAGATGAACGACTCGGTCACCAGAGAGGCCTTGGTGATCCCCAGGAGCACACGCTCGTAGGTCGCCGGACGCTGATCCTTCTCCAGCTTGTCGTTCTCCTCGATCACTCGCGCGCGGTCCAACTGGTCGCCGGACAGCAGGCGGGAGTCGCCGGAATCGGCGATCACGACCTTGCGGATCATCTGGCGCAGGATCACCTCGATGTGCTTGTCGTTGATCTTCACGCCCTGCAGACGGTAAACGTCCTGGATCTCCTGCACGTGATACTCGGCCAGCACGGTGGCCCCCCGCAACCGCAGGATGTCGTGCGGGTCGAGCTCGCCGTCGACGATGACCTCGCCCCGCTCCACGCGCTCGCCCTCGAAGACGTTCACGTTGCGGTACTTTGGAATCAGGGTCTCCTGGGGATCGCCCTGATCCGGCGTGATCACCACGCGCTGCTTGCCCTTCGTCTCCTTGCCAAAGGAGATCGTCCCCGAAATCTCGGCCAGCACGGCCGGATCCTTGGGCTTGCGTGCCTCGAAGAGGTCGGCCACTCGCGGCAGACCGCCGGTGATATCACGCGTCTTGGACGACTCCTGCGGCAGGCGTGCAATGACGTCACCCACCTCGACCCGGGCATTGTCTTCCAGATTGAAGATGGCACCGGCCGGAAGCATGTACTGCGCCGGCATATCGGTGCCCGCGATGAACAGGTCGTTGCCCTCTTCGTCGAGCAGCCGCACGGTGGGCCGTACGTCCTTGCCCGCCGCGGGGCGGCTTTTCGGATCCATCACCACATTGGACGAGAGCCCGGTGAATTCGTCGGTTTCCTTGCTCACCGTCACGTTCTCGACGAAGTCGGCCAGCCGCACGTTCCCGGCCACTTCGGTGATGATCGGGTGCGTGTGCGGGTCCCAGATCGCCACCTCCTGTCCGGGCGACACGGGATCGCCGTCCCCGACGCTGATGGTCGCTCCGTAGGGCACTTTGTAGCGCTCGCGCTCGCGACCGGCATCGTCTACCACGCCAAGCTCCCCGGACCGCGAGACCGCGACCAGGTTGCCGTGCTTGTTGGCCACGGTCTTGATGTTGTGCAGGCGGATCTGGCCCGAATTCTTGACCTGGATCGCGCTGACGGTCACCGACCGGCTGGCGGCACCTCCGATGTGGAAGGTACGCATGGTCAGCTGGGTACCCGGTTCGCCGATCGACTGGGCCGCAATCACGCCCACGGCCTCGCCGATGTTGACCAGGTGCCCGCGTGCCAGGTCGCGGCCGTAACACTTTGCACAGATGCCCTGACGCGTCTCGCAGGTGATCGCCGAGCGCACCCAGACCTCGTCAACACCGGAGGCGTCGAGAAGGTCCACGAGGGCCTCGTCCAGCAACTGACCCGCCTCGACCAGGATCTCGTCGCTGCCTGGCCGCAGCACGTCCTGTGCCGCAGTCCGGCCAAGCACCCGGTCGCGCAGCGGCTCGACCACGTCGCCGCCCTCGATGATCGGCTTCATCAGCAGGCCCTGCTGGGTCCCGCAATCGGTCTCGGTCACCACGACGTCCTGGGAGACGTCCACCAGGCGGCGGGTGAGGTAGCCCGAGTTGGCGGTCTTCAGCGCGGTGTCGGCGAGACCTTTGCGCGCACCGTGGGTGGAGATGAAGTACTGCAGTACGTTCAGGCCCTCGCGGAAGTTCGCAGTGATCGGGGTTTCAATGATCGAGCCGTCCGGCTTGGCCATCAGGCCACGCATGCCGGCCAACTGCCGGATCTGTGCCGCGGAACCACGGGCCCCGGAATCGGCCATCATGAAGATCGAGTTGAACGACGACTGCCACACCGTGTCGCCGTCGCGGTTGACCACCTCTTCCTTGCCGAGGTGGTCCATCATCGCCTTCGCGACCTGGTCGTTGCAGTGCGACCAGATGTCCACGACCTTGTTGTAACGCTCGCCTTTGGTCACCAGGCCGGAGGAATACTGCTCTTCGATCTCCTTCACCTGGTCCTCGGCACGCCCCAGGATGGCGACCTTTTCCTCGGGGATCACCATATCGTCGGCGCAGAAGGAAACGCCGGCGCGCGTCGAGAAGCGGAAGCCGAGGTACATCAACTGGTCGGCAAAGACCACGGTGTCCTTGAGACCCAGACGCCGGTAGCAGGCATTGATCAGCTGCGAGATGGCCTTCTTGCTCAACTCCCGGTCGATCAGCCGGAACGGCAGCCCGCGGGGCAGGATGCCGGACAGGATGGCACGCCCGACGGTGGTGTCGATGCGCCGCAGCGGGAGCTGCTCGCCGTCGTTCACCTCGCCGTCGTACTCCGGGATGCGCACGCTGACGCGGGCGTGCAGATCGACCATGCCGTTCTCGTAAGCGCGGTGCACCTCGTCGACATCGGCGAAGATCATTCCCTCGCCACGCGCGTTCACGCGGGCCCGGGACAGGTAATACAGACCGAGCACGATGTCCTGTGAGGGCACGATGATGGGCTCGCCGTTTGCCGGAGAGAGCACGTTGTTCGAGGACATCATCAGGGTGCGTGCCTCGATCTGCGCCTCCAGCGACAGCGGCACGTGCACGGCCATCTGGTCGCCATCGAAGTCGGCGTTGAAGGCCGCACAGACGAGCGGATGCAGCTGGATGGCCTTGCCCTCGATCAGCACCGGCTCGAAGGCCTGGATGCCCAGGCGGTGCAGGGTCGGGGCGCGGTTCAGCAACACGGGGTGCTCGCGGATCACCTCCTCGAGGATGTCCCAGACCTCCGGACCTTCCTTCTCCACCGCCTTCTTCGCGGCCTTGATGGTGGTCGCGAGTCCGCGGCGCTGCAGTTTCCCGAAAATGAAGGGCTTGAACAGCTCCAGCGCCATGCGCTTGGGCAGACCGCACTGGTGCAGACGCAGGGTCGGTCCGACCACGATCACCGAGCGGCCGGAGTAGTCCACGCGCTTGCCGAGCAGGTTCTGGCGGAAGCGACCCTGCTTGCCCTTGATCATATCGGCCAGCGACTTCAGCGGGCGCTTGTTGGTGCCGGTGATCGCACGGCCGCGGCGGCCGTTGTCCAGCAGCGCGTCGACCGACTCCTGCAGCATCCGCTTTTCATTGCGCACGATGATGTCCGGCGCATTCAGCTCCAGCAGCCGGCGCAGGCGGTTGTTGCGGTTGATCACCCGACGGTACAGATCGTTCAGGTCGGAGGTCGCAAAGCGGCCACCGTCCAGTGGCACCAGCGGACGCAGGTCCGGGGGCAGCACCGGCAGCACGGACATGATCATCCATTCCGGACGGTTACCGGATTCCAGGAAGGACTCCACCAGCTTGAGGCGCTTGCCCAGCCGCTTGATCTTGGTTTCCGAGCCGGTCTCGGAAAGCTCGGTGCGCAGGCGCGTGGCCTCGGTCTGAAGATCGATGCTCCGCAGCAGTTCGAGGACGGCCTCGGCCCCCATCAGCGCCTTGAACTCGTCACCGTGCTCCTCGATCGCCTCGAGATACTCTTCGTCGCTCAGCAGCTTGCCACGCTCCAGTGTCGTGAAGCCCGCATCGACAACAATGAAGGACTCGAAGTACAGCACCTTCTCGATGTCCTTCAGGGTCATGTCGAGCAGCAGGCCGATTCGCGACGGCAGGCTCTTCAGGAACCAGATGTGCGCGACCGGCGATGCCAGGTCGATGTGGCCCATGCGCTCACGGCGCACCTTGGTCTGGGTGACCTCGACGCCGCACTTTTCGCAGACCACGCCGCGATGCTTCAGACGCTTGTACTTTCCACACAGGCACTCGTAATCCTTGACCGGCCCAAAGATCTTGGCGCAGAACAGGCCGTCGCGCTCCGGCTTGAAGGTCCGGTAATTGATGGTCTCCGGCTTCTTCACCTCACCGAAAGACCAGGCGCGGATCTGGTCTGGCGACGCCAGCCCGATGCGGATCGCGTCGAACTCTTCCGGTTGTGTCTGTTGCTTGAACAGATTGAGGAGGTCTTTCATTCGCTTGCCTCGTTACTTGAATTCTTGGGGCGCCTCTCGGCGCCCCGAAAAGGGCGTCCGGACGGGGCTCAGTCCTGTTCGAGCTCGATATTGATCCCGAGAGAGCGGATCTCCTTCATCAACACGTTGAAGGACTCGGGAACGTTCGCCTCCATGAAGTGCTCTCCGTCGACGATGTTCTTGTACATCTTGTTGCGCCCCTGGACGTCGTCGGCCTTGACCGTCAGCATCTCCTGCAGGGTATAGGCGGCCCCGTAGGCCTCCAGAGCCCAGACCTCCATCTCCCCGAAACGCTGACCGCCGAACTGCGCCTTGCCACCCAGCGGCTGCTGGGTCACCAGCGAGTACGGACCGGTGGAACGGGCGTGCATCTTGTCGTCGACCAGGTGGTTCAGCTTCAGCATGTGCATGAAGCCCACGGTCACGGGCCGATCGAAGGATTCGCCGCTACGGCCGTCGAAGAGCATGGCCTGCCCGGTCTCGGGGAGATCGGCGAGGCGCAGCAGGGCCTTGATCTCATCCTCGTTGGCCCCGTCGAATACGGGCGTGGCCATCGGCACCCCCTTCCGCAGGTTGCCGCAAAGCGCCAGGATCTCGACATCCGTCAGGGAATCGATGTCCACCTTGCGCTCGCTGCCACCATAGATCTGCTCGAGAAACTCCCGCAAACGGGCAATTTCGGCCTGCGCCTCGAGCATGCGGCCGATCTTCAGCCCCAGGCCCTTGGCCGCCCATCCCAGATGCACCTCCAGCACCTGTCCCACGTTCATGCGCGAGGGCACGCCGAGGGGGTTCAGCACGATATCCACCGGCGTCCCGTCCTCCAGGAAGGGCATGTCCTCCTCCGGCACGATCATCGAGATCACGCCCTTGTTGCCGTGACGTCCCGCCATCTTGTCGCCGGGCTGCATGCGCCGCTTGATCGCCACGTAGACCTTGACCATCTTCTGTACGCCGGGCGGCAGGTCGTCGCCCGCGGACAACTTGGCCTTCTGGTGCTGGAAGCGCTTCTCGAACGCCTCGGCCTGGTCCGCCAACTGCCGCCCGAGCTCTTCCAGCTGGGCATTGACGTCGTCGTCGCGCAGGCGCACCTCGAACCAGTGGTTGCGTGAGACCCCGGCCAGGTATTTCTTGGTGACCTTGGTGCCGTCACTGAGCCCCTCGGGTCCACCCGCAGCCACCTTCCCGGTCAGGAGGCGCTCGACACGAGCATAGATGTCCTCCTCATAGATACGCTGCTGGTCGCGCAGGTCCTTGCGCACGCCGGCCAGGTCGGATTCTTCGATGGAACGGGCGCGGGCATCCTTTTCGACGCCGTCCCGGGTGAAGACACGCACGTCGATCACCGTGCCCTCGATACCGGAGGGAACCCGCAGGGAGGTGTCCTTCACATCCGACGCCTTCTCGCCGAAGATCGCGCGCAGCAGCTTCTCTTCCGGGGTCAACTGGGTCTCACCCTTCGGCGTGACCTTGCCGACCAGGATGTCGCCCGTGCGCACCTCGGCGCCGACATAGACGATGCCCGATTCGTCCAGCTTCGCCAGCAGGGATTCGGACACGTTCGGGATATCGGCGGTGATCTCCTCCTGGCCCAGCTTCGTGTCGCGGGCGACACAGTTGAGCTCCTCGATATGGATGGTAGTGAAACGGTCCTCCTGCACCACCCGCTCGGAGATCAGGATCGAGTCCTCGAAGTTGTAGCCGTTCCAGGGCATGAAGGCGACCATCATGTTCTGGCCCAGCGCCAGTTCGCCCATATCGGTGGAGGAACCGTCCGCGAGCACGTCGCCGCGGGCGATCATGTCGCCCACGTTGACCAGTGGGCGCTGGTTGATGCAGGTGTTCTGGTTGGAACGGGCATACTTGGTCAGGTTGTAGATGTCGACCCCGGGCTCGCCGGCCGCCGTCTCCTCGTCATTCACCCGCACCACGATGCGCGCCGCGTCCACCGAATCAACGGAGCCGCCGCGTGTGGCGACGATCGCGGAACCGGAGTCGATCGCAACGGTGCGCTCGATGCCGGTGCCGACCAGCGGCTTCTCCGCGCGCAGGCAGGGGACCGCCTGACGCTGCATGTTGGAACCCATCAGCGCGCGGTTGGCGTCGTCGTGCTCCAGGAAGGGTACCAGCGCCGCGGCCACGGAGACGATCTGCTTCGGCGACACATCCATGAACTGGATCTTGTCCGGCGTGGAGATCGTGAACTCATTCTGGTGGCGGCAGGAGACCAGGTCGTCGGTCAGATGTCCCTCGCCATCCAACGCTGCGTTGGCCTGGGCGATCACGTACTGGCTCTCCTCGATGGCGGAGAGATAGACGATCGCGTCGGTCACCTTGCCCTCGGCCACCTTGCGGTACGGCGTCTCGAGGAATCCGTAGCGGTTGGTGCGGGCATACACGGCCAGCGAGTTGATCAGGCCGATGTTCGGGCCTTCCGGCGTCTCGATCGGGCAGACGCGACCGTAGTGCGTGGGGTGCACGTCGCGCACCTCGAATCCGGCGCGTTCGCGGGTCAGGCCACCGGGCCCCAGGGCGGAGATCCGGCGCTTGTGGGTGACTTCGGACAGCGGGTTGTTCTGGTCCATGAACTGCGACAACTGGGAGGAGCCGAAGAACTCCTTCACCGCCGCCGCCACGGGCTTGGCGTTGATCAGTTCCTGCGGCATCAGGCCCTCGCTCTCGGCCACGGTCAGCCGCTCCTTCACCGCACGCTCGACCCGCACGAGACCCAGCCGGAACTGATTCTCGGCCATCTCGCCCACGCTGCGGATGCGGCGGTTGCCCAGGTGGTCGATGTCATCGGTGCTGCCGATGCCGTTGCGCAGGTCGATTAGCACCTTGAGCACATCGAGGATGTCCTCCGGCGACAGCACACCCGGACCCTCGTCGGCGTCGCGACCGACGCGCCGGTTGAATTTCATCCGGCCAACGGCGGACAGGTCGTAGCGGTCCTCGGAGAAGAACAGGTTACCGAAGAGATTCTCGGCGGCATCCTTGGTCGGGGGCTCACCCGGACGCATCACCCGGTAGATGTCGACCTGCGCCTCGAGCTGGGTGCGGTTCTGGTCCAGGCGCAGGGTGTCGGAGATGAACGGGCCACGGTCGTAGTCGTTGGTGTAGATGATGTCGAACGAACCCACACCCACGTCCCGCAGCTTGTCGAGCAGCGGCTCGGTGACCGGTGCGTTGGCCTCGGCGAGCACCTCGCCGGTTTCCTCATCGACGATATTGCGGGCAAGCGCTCGGCCAATGATGTAGTCGTCCGGCACGGTCAGGTTTTTGATGCCCGCCTTCTCGATCTCGCGGATGTGCCGCGGTGTGATGCGACGACCCGCCTCCACGATGACCCGATCGCCGTCGAGAATGTCCACCACTGCGTTTTCGCCGCGCAGGCGGTCGGCAACCAACTCGACTTCGGCGCCCGCGTCGAGCAGGCGCACCGAATTGAATTCGAAAAAGGTGCTGAGGATTTCCTCGGTATCCATGCCCAGCGCGCGCAACAGCACGGTCGCCGGCAGCTTACGGCGACGGTCGATGCGAACGAAGACCCCGTCCTTGGCGTCGAACTCGAAATCCAGCCAGGAGCCGCGGTAGGGAATGATACGGGCGTTGAACAGCAGCTTCTGGGAACTGTGGGTCTTGCCCTTGTCGTGATCGAAGAACACGCCCGGGGAACGGTGAAGCTGGGAGACAATCACCCGCTCGGTACCGTTGATCACGAAGGTCCCGTTCTCGGTCATCAGAGGCAATTCGCCCATGTAGACCTCCTGCTCCTTGACCTCCTTGACCACCGTGGTGCCCGCAGGGGCCTCCTTATCGTTGATCACCAGACGCAGCATCACGCGCAGCGGAGCCGCGAAAGTCACCCCGCGGACCTGGCACTCCTTCACCTCGAACAACGGCTCGCCCAGGCGATAGGAGACGTACTGGAGCTGCACGTGGCCCGAGTAGCTGACGATCGGGAATACCGACTGAAACGCCGCATGCAGGCCCGTCTCCTCACGCGTGTCGGGGGCAGCATCGGCCTGGAGGAAATCCCGGTATGACGCCAACTGGGTCTCCAGAAGGTAGGGAACCTCGAGAATCTGCGGGCGTTTGCCGAAATCCTTGCGGATTCGCTTTTTTTCGGTATAACTGAGGGCCATGGGATACCTCGGCTGCAACAGGGGTAATCGGGCGGCGCGGCGTCACCGCCACGGGCCAAGGCTGGCGGTCTTCCGGCCGCCAGCCTTGTGGTTTCGGACTACGTCACGAAACAACGTACAGAAACGCTTTACTTCAACTCGACGGAAGCGCCGGCCTCTTCGAGTTCCTTCTTCATCTTCTCCGCGTCGTCCTTGCTTGCGTCCTCTTTCACGGTCGCAGGCACGCCTTCGACCATGTCCTTGGCCTCTTTCAAGCCAAGGCCGGTCAGGGCGCGAACGACCTTGATCACGCCGACCTTGTTGGCGCCGAAGCTGGTCATCACGACATTGAACGCATCCTTGACCTCTTCCACAGCGGCCTCACCGGCGGCGGCGGCAGGAGCCGCTGCCACTGCAGCTGCGGCGGAGACGCCAAACTTCTCCTCCATCGCGCTGATCAGGTCGACGATCTCGAGAACGGTCATGTTCCCGATCGTTTCCAGAATTTCCTCTTTCGAAACTGCCATCTTGATTCTCCTAATGGGCTACCGCCCGGCTATTCAGAAATGTTTCAGGCGGCTGCCTGCTTTTGATCACGGACTGCTGCGACGGTGCGCACCAGTTTGCCCGGCACCTCATTGAGGGTACGGGCAAACTTGTCGAGCGGGGCCTTCATCACGGCCATCAGCAGACTGATGGCTTCGTCACGGGTCGGCATGCTGGCGAGGCGATCGAGATCGCCCGCGCCCAGCATCTGCCCACCAAAGGACACCAGCTTGACTTGCAGCTTTTCGTGGGTTTTCGCGAAGTCCTTCATCAGACGAGCGGCGGAGCCCGGGTCTTCCTGACTGAATGCCAGCACCAGGGGCCCGACCAGGCCCTGCTGCATGCATTCGAAGTCGGTACCCTCCACAGCACGCTTGGCCAAGGTATTCTTCACGACCCGGAGGTAGACACCGGACGACCGAGCCTGCTTACGCAGGTTGGTCATCTGGTCCACCGACAAACCACGATATTCCGCTGCAATGGCGGAATGCGCCGAGGCAGCTACCGCGGCCAGTTCCGAGACAACCAGCTTCTTGTCATCGAGATTCATAGCCACGTTGACTTTCCTCCGTTGAGATCGCCGATACCCTGGCGATCGTTACAAACCGGGAGAGATCCCCCCGGGGCTTGTGGTGTTTCCCGCCGCAGGACATTCCTGAATCGGGTTGACACCATCTGCGCAGGCTTTGCGGTTTTAAGCGGCGAGCCGCGCCTGCGGTCTTGGATGGTCCACCACCGCAGGGGTGGCGGCCGACCCAAACTTTCAAAATTCGTTTACAGCTTCAGGGTGGACGAATCGACCTGAAGGCCCGGACCCATCGTCGAAGAGACCGTCACCCGACGCACATAGATGCCCTTCGAGGTGGACGGCTTCAGCTTCATCAGGTCCGCCAGCAATGCATCCAGGTTCTCTGCCAGTGCCTGACTCTCGAAGTCGACGGCACCGATGGAGCAGTGAATAATGCCGCCCTTGTCGGTCCGGTAGCGCACCTGACCACCCTTGGCGTTCCTCACCGCGGTAGCCACGTCGGGTGTCACCGTACCCACTTTCGGGTTCGGCATCAGTCCGCGAGGGCCCAGGATCTGGCCCAACTGTCCGACGACGCGCATCGCGTCCGGAGAGGCGATCACGACGTCGAAGTTGAGTTCGCCCGCGCGCACCTGCTCCGCCAGATCGTCCATTCCGACCACGTCGGCACCGGCCTCGCGGGCCGCATCGGCGTTGGCGCCCTGGGTGAAGACGGCGACCCGGACCGTCTTGCCAGTGCCATTGGGCAGCACGGTGGAACCGCGCACGACCTGGTCGGACTTGCGGGGATCGACGCCAAGGTTCACCGAGACGTCGACCGACTCACGGAACTTGACCTTGGAAAGGTCACGCAGCAGATCAAAGGCGTCGGTGGCCGGAAGGACCTGGCCCGGGCGGATCTTTTCGCGAATCGCCTTCAAGCGCTTGGACAACTTTGCCATCTCAGAGACCCTCCACTTCAAGACCCATGCTGCGCGCGCTGCCAGCAATCGTGCGTACCGCCGCATCCAGATCGCCCGAGGTGAGATCCGGTTCCTTGGTGCGCGCGATTTCCTCGAGCTGCTCGCGGGTCACGGTTCCCACCTTCTTGGTATTGGGAGTGCCCGATCCGCTCGTGATGCCGGCCGCCTTCTTCAGCAGGACCGCCGCGGGCGGGGTCTTGGTGACGAAGGTGAAACTGCGGTCCGAATACACGGTGATCACGACGGGGATCGGCAGCCCCGGTTCGACGCCCTGGGTCGCGGCGTTGAACGCCTTGCAGAACTCCATGATGTTCACGCCGCGCTGACCGAGGGCGGGGCCCACGGGCGGGCTGGGGTTCGCCTTGCCTGCCGGCACCTGCAGCTTGATGTATGCCGTAATCTTCTTGGCCATTTCTTCTCCTTCGGGTGCAAGCGCCTCGCGGCTCCCCGAAACGGGTTAATGCGCGAACCAGCGTCGCGTCAGGATTTCTCGACCTGATGGAACTCGAGTTCCACGGGCGTCGAGCGTCCGAATATCTGCACGGCCACGAGCAGCCGGCTCTTGTCGTAGTTCACCTCCTCCACCACACCGCTGAAGTCGTTGAACGGCCCGTCCACCACACGGACCATCTCGCCGACCTCGAACAGCACCTTCGGCTTCGGCTTCTCGACCCCCTCCTGCATGCGCTGGAGAATCGCGTCGACTTCCTTGTCGCTGATGGGAGCCGGCTTGTCCGCGGAGCCCCCGATGAAACCGAGCACGCGGGGTACGTTCTTCACCAGATGCCAGGCCTCATCGTTCAGGTCCATCTGCACGAGCACGTAGCCGGGGAAGAACTTGCGCTCGCTTTTCCGCTTCTGGCCGTCCTTCATCTCGACGACCTCCTCGGTGGGGACGAGAATCTCGCCGAAATGGTCGTCCATTCCGTAACGCGTGATGCGCTCTTCCAGAGACCGCTTGACCTGCCCCTCGAAACCCGAAAACGCCTGAACCACATACCAGCGCAATGCCATGACTGCCTCCCCTGGCTAACCGATGAACTGCCGGATGATCCACCCGAGCAGCGTGTCCAGCAACCAGAGGAAGATGCCGATGAGGATCACCACACCGATAACGATCAGCGTGGTCTGCGTGGTCTCGACCCGAGTCGGCCAGACCATCTTCCGCACTTCCGTGCGGGCGTTGCCCATGAAGCCGGCGAGTTGACGACCCTTCGCGGTGGTCATGGCAATGAACACCGCCACACCCACAACCGCGAGCAGGCCGACGACGCGGACCAACATGGATTCGGCGGCGTAATAATAGAAGCCCATGACGCCTGCAATCAGCAGGGCAAGCGCCACGAAGAGCTTGACGGTGTCAAGCCCGCCTCCAGTCTGTTCCGTCTGTTCACTCATGAATTGATCACCTGAGGCCCGTTGCCACCCGGAGGATGGCAGGCCAGGAGGGACTCGAACCCCCAACCTGCGGTTTTGGAGACCGCTGCTCTGCCAATTGAGCTACTGGCCTGTTGCTACTTCCGAAAAGAACGCGGGAGACGGCAACAGCCGGCCCCCGCGGTGACCCCGGTCTTAAAAGTATATCACTCGATGATCTTGGAGACGACGCCGGCGCCGACGGTGCGGCCACCTTCGCGAATCGCAAAGCGCAGGCCGTCCTCCATCGCAATCGGACTGATCAGCGACACCGTCATCTTCACGTTG
>SKJG01000036.1 GCA_007116035.1 Thioalkalivibrio sp. | reverse complement strand
GCCGACGACGGCATGACCAAGCTGCTGTTCGACGGCGACGGTCGGGTGATCGGCGCGGGCATCGTCGGGCCGCTGGCCGGCGACCTGATCTCGGAGGCCATGCTCGCGCTGGAGATGGGCGCCGACATGGAGGACATCGGCCTGACCGTGCACCCGCACCCGACGCTGTCCGAGACCGTGGCCTTCGCCGCCGAGGTCGCGCACGGTTCGATCACAGACATCCTGCCGCCTCGGAAGCGGTGACCTTGGGGTTGTGTGGGCGCCGTGCGTGGTTTGATGCCTTGCATGGCCGGGACTGGGGTGGACGTGGTCAGGGCACGCTCAAGCCATCCATGGGCGCTCGACGGCGGCCATCCATGGCCGCCGACGGCCCTGACCACGCCCACCCCAGTCCCGGCTTCCAGCTTTTTGGAGCGCCAGCCTAGGGGCGCTGCCGCCGGGGCCGTTGGCACATTTGTCGCGGTTCTGCGTCTTGTGGTTTCAGAGATGGGTAAGCAGGGAGTGAGCCGCCGGGTAGTGTGCGTCGGCGGGACCGTCGGCGGCCATGGACGGCCGCCGTCGAGTGCTCACGGACGACTTGAGCGTGTCCCGCCGACGCACACCACCCGGCGGCGTGGTTCGCCACAAGCCCCAGGGCTCAATGCCACCACGAACAGTACAATGAACAATCGACTAGTGTCGGAAAAGGATTGAAAGAATGAGTGCCAAGATTTCCCGCGTCGTGCTGGCCTACTCCGGCGGGCTGGATACATCCGTGATCCTGAAGTGGCTGCAGGACAAGTACGGCTGCGAGGTGATCACCTTCACCGCCGACCTGGGCCAGGGCGAGGAAGTCGAGCCTGCCCGGGCGAAGGCCGAGGCGATGGGGGTGAAGCAGATCTTCATCGAGGACCTGCGCGAGGAGTTCGTGCGCGATTACGTGTTCCCGATGTTCCGCGCCAACACGCTGTACGAAGGCGAATATCTGCTCGGCACCTCGATTGCGCGGCCGCTGATCGCGCGTCGGCTGGTGGAGATCGCGAACGAGACCGGAGCCGACGCCATTGCGCACGGGGCGACCGGCAAGGGCAACGACCAGGTCCGGTTCGAGCTGGGCGCGTACGCGCTGAAGCCCGGAATCCAGGTCATCGCGCCCTGGCGGGAGTGGGACCTGACGTCGCGCGAGCGCCTGATGGCCTACGCCGAGCAGCATGGCATCCCGGTGGACTTCGCCAAGCAGGGGAAGAAGTCGCCGTATTCCATGGACGCCAACCTGCTGCACATCTCGTACGAGGGGGGGCCGCTGGAAGACCCCTGGACCGAGGCCGAGGAGGACATGTGGCGCTGGACGGTCTCCCCCGAGCAGGCGCCGGACGAGTCAACCGTCGTGGAGATCGGGTTCGAGCGCGGCGACCCGGTCAGCCTGGACGGCATGGCGCTGAGCCCGGGGCAACTGCTGGCCGAGCTGAACCGGATCGGCGGGGACAACGGCATCGGACGCTTGGACCTGGTCGAGAACCGCTATGTCGGCATGAAGTCGCGGGGCTGCTACGAAACCCCCGGCGGCACGATTCTGCTGAGGGCGCGCCGGGCGCTGGAGTCGCTGACGCTGGACCGCGAGGTCGCCCACCTGAAGGACGAACTGATGCCGCGTTATGCCAGCCTGATCTACAACGGCTACTGGTGGAGCCCGGAGCGGCGCATGCTGCAGGCGGCGATCGACCAGACCCAGTCGGTGGTCAACGGTTCGGTGCGCCTGCGCCTGTACAAGGGGAATGTCATCGTGGCCGGGCGGCGGTCGGAATCCGACAGCCTGTTCGACGATGCGATCGCCACCTTCGAGGAGGACGCCGGTGCCTTCGACCAGAAGGATGCGGCGGGCTTCATCAAACTCAACGCCCTGCGGTTGCGCATCGCGGCGAGCCGCAACCGGTCGCAGGTCTGATCCAGTCCGTTGCCCCGGAGGTTTTTGCGGCAGGCCGCCCTCTCCGGCGCACAGACGTTCGCGCGTGTACCCTAGTGGGCCATGCGGGAATTTTAAACGTACAGAACCGAGATCTGCATGACGATGTTATTGCGCAAGTCCCTGTCACACCCGCTTGCCGCCCTGCTCTTTTCGGCTCTGCTTCTTGCGGGGCTGACAGGCTGCGCCAGCGTCCCGACAGAGGACCGGCATCCATCCGACCCCTTCGAGCGCTATAACCGCGCGGTGTTCGCCTTCAATGACGGGTTGGATCGGGCCATCCTGAAGCCGACTGCGGAGGCCTATTCGGAACTGCCGCAGCCGCTGCGTACGGGGGTGGGTAACTTCTTCTCGAATCTCGACGACTTCCGGGTGGCACTCAACAACGTGCTGCAGGGCAAGTTTCATGATGCCGCCTCCGACACGTCGCGGATCCTCTTCAACACGAGCTTCGGCCTGTTCGGTCTGATCGATGTCGCGAGTCCGATGGGCCTGGCGAAAAACAACGAGGACTTCGGCCAGACCCTGGGCAGGTGGGGCGTGCCTGCGGGTCCCTACCTGCAGATCCCGTTCTGGGGGCCAAGCACCGCGCGTGACGCGCCGGCGCTCGCCGTCGATTTCTATACCCACCCCCGTAACTACTCGTTTTCCAGCGGTGGACGCGAACTGCGCGACTACTGGGTGCCGTTGCTCGTTCTGGATGTCGTCGATAGCCGCGCGGGTCTCCTCTCGACCGAGGCGGTCCTGGCGACATTGTCCGAGGATCGCTACGTCGCCATGCGGGATCTGTGGCTGCAGCGCAGGGAGTTCTTGGTGCGTGACGGCGAGCCCGTGGACGATGACGCCTGGGTGGACGACCTCGATGAACTGGAGGCCCTCGAGGCCTTGGAACGGGAGGGATCCTGATCGTGAGCCTGCATACGGTGGTTCCCATGCTGGACATCCTGCGGCTGCGGGGAGGTCCCCAGGATCTGCCGGCGGACCAGGGGACGCTGGTTTTCTGGATGGGCGCGTCCGTGTTTACCGGGATCCTGGTGGCCGCCCCGATGCACGGCGTTGCGACCAGCCTGTATCTGAGCGTGCTCGATCTTGCGGTGCTGTATCTGTTCGTGATGACGCTGCTGGGGTTGCGCGGCATGACCGGGCGTTGGCTGCAGACCTACATCGCCCTGGTCGGGACCAGTGCTCTTCTCGGCCTGGTCATGGCCGCGCTGCTTTGGGCGTTTCCCCCCGATTTTGCGGAGGAGCAGGTCTCCCCGCCGGCCTTGATCGCCTATCTCGGCCTGCTGATCTGGCTGCTCCTGGTCTTCGGACACATCCTGCAACAGGCGCTCGATCTCGCCGGCAGGATGACCGGCGTGGCCATCGCGTTGGCGTTCCTGATCGTTTCCAGCGTGGTGACGCAGCTTGCACTCGGACTCGCGAACGGATGACGCGCCCGATCCACGTGCTCGGGATTGGCGGCACTTTCATGGGTGGACTGGCGCAAATCGCTGCGGCCGCGGGGGTGCCGGTATCGGGTGTCGACGAGAATCTCTACCCACCGATGGACGGCCAGTTGCGGCAGGCGGGAATCGTCTACGGTGAGGGTTACCGGCCCGACGATCTGCCCGAAGACGCGCTGATCGTCGTTGGCAACGTGATGCGTCGGGGCCTGCCGCTGGTGGAGGCGATGCTGGATCGCGGCCTTGCGTATACCTCCGGTCCGCAATGGTTGGCAGAAAACGTGCTCCATGGCCGCTGGGTGCTGGCGGTGGCCGGTACCCACGGCAAGACGACCACGGCCAGCATGCTGGTGTTCGTGCTGGAGGCTGCCGGAATGGAGCCCGGGTTCCTGATCGGCGGTGTCCCGCGCGACTTCGGCGTGAGCGCCCGACTGGGCAGTGGCCCGTTCTTCGTGATCGAGGCCGACGAGTACGACTGCGCCTTCTTCGACAAACGCGCCAAGTTCCTGCATTACCGGCCACGAACCCTGGTGCTCAATAACCTGGAGTACGATCACGCCGACATCTACCCGGATCTGGCGTCGATCGAGAGGCAATTTCACCATCTCGTCCGGACCGTTCCCAGCCAGGGCGAGATCCTGGTCAATGCCGAGAGTGCGGCGCTGGAGCGGGTGCTGGGGCAGGGCTGCTGGACGCCCGTGGTCCGGTTCGGGGCGACGGTGCCGGCGGATCTCAGTGCCAGAGCGTTGAACGCCGAGATGTCGCGTTTCGAGGTGCTGGCGGCCGGCCGGCCGGTGGGCGAGGTCGCCTGGACCCTGACCGGCGAGCACAATCTTGCCAACGCCCTGGCGGCCCTGGGTGCTGCGCGCCATGCGGGCGTACCGCTTGCGCAGGGCATCGAGTCGCTCTCGGGCTTCACCGGTGTGAAGCGACGTCAGGAACTGCGTGGCGAGGTCAACGGGATCCGGGTGATCGACGACTTCGCCCACCATCCGACCGCCATCCGGCTGACCCTGGGCGGCCTGCGCGCGGCGATGCCCCGCGACCGCCGTCTCCTGGTCGCCTTGGAACCTCGTTCCAATACCATGCGCATGGGCGTTCATTCTCAGACCCTGGGCGGCTCGCTCGAGCTCGCGGACGAGGTCTTCCTGTTTCAGCCCGAGGGGCTCGGCTGGTCTCCGGAAGGCCTGGGCGAGCAACTCGGAACACGCCTGCACACATTTTCCGGGATCGGCCAACTGGTGGCGTCGGTGACTGCAAGCGCACATCCGGGCGACTGGGTGGTTATCATGAGCAACGGGGGTTTCGGCGGCATTCACGAGACCCTGCTGACGCGCCTTCGGGAGAAGTGGCATGGCGGCACCTGATCTGGCACTGGCCCTGACCGGCGCGTCCGGCGTGCAGTACGGCATTCGTCTGCTCGAATGCCTGGTGGCGGCCAAGGTGCCGGTTCACCTGATGCTGTCCCGGCCCGCCCAGGTGGTGCTCGGGCTGGAGACCGACCTGTCGGTTCCCGGGCGCCCGGCCGAGATCGCTCGTTTCTTCAGCGAACGTTTCCACGGCGAACCCGGACAAATCCGCTGCTATGGTCCAGAGCAATGGACCGCACCCGTGGCGAGTGGCTCCGCAGTGCCCCGGGCGATGGTGGTCTGCCCCTGTTCCACGGCCACCCTGTCGGCGGTGGCGACCGGGGCCTCGCGCAGCTTGATCGAACGGGCCGCCGACGTGGTCCTGAAGGAGCGGCGCAAGCTGTTGCTGGTGGTCCGCGAGACCCCGTTCTCGGAGGTGCACCTGGAGAACATGCTGCGGCTGGCGCGGATGGGCGTGGTCATCATGCCTGCCAACCCTGCCTTCTATCATCGACCGCGCACGCTCGATGATCTGATCGATTTCATGGTCGCCCGCGTTCTCGACCACCTCGAAATCGCCCACGACCTGATGCCGCGCTGGGGTGAACCGCTGACGCCTGTGGCAGGAGAGGACTGATGAAACGCGTGCCGTTGTTTCCGCTGAATACCGTCCTTTTTCCTGATGGGTTGCTGCCCCTGCGCATCTTCGAGACGCGTTACATCGACATGGTCCGCGAATGTCTCCGCGACGGTGGCAGTGGCTTCGTGGTCGTGTCGATCCGTAATGGCAGCGAGACCTCGGCCGACGCGCAGTTCTCTGCAGTGGGCACGCGGGCGGAGGTCATCGACTGGGAACAGCGGTCGGATGGCCTGCTTGGCATTCTGGCCTGCGGTCGCGAACGCGTGCGCATCCTCGCCCATGAGCAACGCCCCGATGGGCTGCTGCTCGGAGAGGTGGAGCCGGTGGGTGAGTGGCCGGCGCTGGATCTGCCACTGGAATATGCGTCACTCGCGGGTCTGCTCGAGAGGCTCCTGGATCAACTCGGCACGCCCTGGTCGCATCTGGAGCGCAGGATCGGCGATTCGGCCTGGGTCGCGGGACGCCTGGCCGAGCTGCTTCCGCTGGATCTGCAGATCAAGCAGGAACTGCTGGAGGAGGATGATCCCCTGCAGCGGTTGCAGCGCCTGCGTTCAGCCATGCTGGTCGCGCAGAATCCCTGACAGCGGCGGTATGTGCTGGTATCGTCCGCACAATACTCAAGAGGAGCTGTTCATGGCTGTTCAGGAATTGACCCAGGAAACCTTCGAATCCACCGTGACCGGAAACGACATCGTCATCGTCGATTTCTGGGCACCATGGTGCGCGCCATGCCGCGCCTTCGCGCCGACCTTCGAGGCCGAATCGGAACAGCACGACGACGTGACGTTCGCCAAGGTCAACACCGAGGACCAGCAGGCGCTTGCCGCCGCGTTTCAGATCCGGTCCATCCCGACGCTGATGATCTTCCGTGAGCAGGTGATCATCTTCTCGCAGCCAGGGATGCTCAGCGCAGGCCAACTCAAGGACGTGATCGCCAAGGTCAAGGCCCTGGACATGGCCCAAGTGCACGAGGACATCCGCAAGCAGCAGGAGAATGCCGGGGGAGGCGCCTGATCGCACGATAACCTCAAACCGTAGTTGGCGCATCCATGCTCGGAGTCATGACACAGATGGGTGCGCTGATCGCCTGCGGCGTCGCCTGGAGCCGTTTGCGGCCCGGGGGTCTTGGGGCTGACGAGACCCGGCGGGTATTGACCACACTGGTCTATTACCTGCTTCTGCCTGCACTCGTGCTGAAGGTGTTGTGGGGCGCCCCGCTAGGCCTCGTCTCGCTGCAGATCGCTGCCGTGGCGGGCCTGACGGTATTGGCGGCGCTCGGTCTCACTGCCGCTGCCTGCCGTGTCTGTCTGCCGAGCCGAGCGGCGGTCGGTGCAATGATGCTCGCCGCCGCGTGGCCCAACGCGGTCTACCTCGGGTTGCCCATTCTGGACACCCTGTTTGGGGAGCCGGGCCGGGCGGTGGCCATTCAGTATGACCTCTTCGGTGCGCTTCCGCTGTTGCTGACCGTCGGCGTACTGATCGCGCGCCACTACGGGAGCCATACGGAATCCTACGTGGGTCCGCTGCGCGGCCTGTTCGCGGTGCCCTCGGTATGGGCGGCGGCGGTCGCGGTTACGCTGAACCTGTCCGGGGTCCCCATGCCCGCGTGGCTGGACGAGTGGCTGGGGTTCCTGGGACACGCGGTCACGCCGCTGATGCTCTTTTCCCTGGGGCTCGCACTGGTCTTCGACCGTTTCCGTGCCAGTGACGCCCCGGCGCTGGCGGTGGTGGCAGGGGTCCAGCTGCTGGCAGCGCCCCTGGTTGCGCTCGGGTTGGCCGTCGGCCTCGGGATGCAGGGCATCCCCGCGATGGGCACGGTGCTGGAAGCCGCCATGCCCGCGATGGTGCTCGGGATCGTCTTCTGCGACCGGTTTGGCCTGGACACGGGCCTGTATGCCGCGGCCGTCACCCTGACGACGGCGTTATCGCTGGTCACGCTGCCATTGTGGTTCGCACTGCTGCAGGGTCTGGCGGTATTTCAGTGACGGCGCAGTGCCGGCGGCACTGCATCCCTGCGGCCCTCGTAGGCAAGCACCATCGCCCGCAAACCGTGGAGCCCCAGTTTCAGCTTTCTTCGCCGAAGCGGTTGGCGACCAGGGCGCTGAGTGCAGCCAGGGCATCCTCCGCATCCGGGGCCCCTTCGGCGCGGATCTCCACCTCGGTGCCCTTGGCCGCGGCCAGCATCATCACGCCCATGATGCTCTTGCCATTCACCTCGCGTCCCTTCCGGGACACGAAGATATCGGCCTTGTACTGGCTGGCAAGGCCGACGAACTTCGCGGCGGCACGCGCATGCATGCCCAGGCGGTTAACGATGGGGACTACGCGCTGCGGCATCGGAGCATTCCTGGTCGCAGAGAAGGATACCGTCGTGGCCCCCGCTGATGGCCTTGTTCACGAGTTCGGTCAGTGGCAGGTCCCGGTAGTTCAGAACGCGCACGAGCATGGGCAGGTTCACCCCGGCGATGACCCGGCGCTGCTGTCCGCGTGCGAGGCGGCTGGCCACGTTGGCAGGGGTCGAGCCAAACATGTCGGTGAGGATCAGTACCCCGGCACCCGTATCCAGCGCCTGCACGCGGCGCCTCGCCGCGGCCTCCACCGCATCCGGGTCATCGCTTTGCGACATGGCCAGCGCCTCGCAGGCTTCCGGCAGTTCTCCGAGCATGCTGCGGGCCGTCTGCAGAAGGGTTTCACCAAGGTGCTGGTGCGTGATCAAGATCAGACCAACGGACATTGTCTTACTCCACGTCCATGGGGTGATCGTCGAGCTCCCGGTGCCGGGTGCTGACGGTGAAGTTTTCGGCCCCCTGCCAGGCCTTGGCCAGGCGATCGACGAGATAGGCCGACCGGTGGCGACCGCCTGTGCAGCCGATCGCCACGGTCAGGTAGCTGCGATGGTCACTGGCGAAGCTGGGCAGCCATCGTCCCAGGTGCGCCTGGATGCTGTCGAACATCTCCGACACATCGGTATGGGCTTCGAGGAAGTCGACGACAGGACCATCGAGACCCGTGAGATCCCTGAGACCCGGTTCGTAATGGGGATTGGGGAGACAGCGCACATCGAAGACGAAGTCGGCGTCCACCGGTGCACCGTACTTGAAGCCGAAGGACTGAAACAGCAGCGAGAGGTTCTCCGCGCCCTCTGTCGCCAGGCGCGTGCGCACCGTGCGGGCCAGGTCATGCATGGACAGGTCGCTGCTGTCGATACTCAGGTCCGCGTGCACGGCGATGGATCCCAGCCATTGCCGCTCCAGCGCAATCGCTTCGACCAGTGGCAGTCCCTTGCGAGCCAGCGGATGCCGACGCCGGGTGTGGTGGTAACGGCGCAGCAGGGCCTCGTCCGAAGATTGCAGGAAGACGACCTCGACCTGGACCGGCTGGCTGCGCAGGCTCGCGAGCGTCTTCGCGAATCCCTCCAGTGCATCCCGGCCGCTGCGCACATCGACGCCCACCGCTACCCTGCCGTCATTGCGATGGTTGCCGGTGCGCAACTCCTCGATCAAGCGGTCGAGCAGTCCCAGCGGGAGATTGTCCACACAGAAGAAGCCCTCGTCTTCCAGGGTGCGCAGGGCAACCGTCTTGCCCGAGCCCGACAGGCCACTGACCAGCAGGAGGCGCATCGTCAGGCCTCCCGTCCTTCCGCGGACAACTCCGGTTCCGCGTCCTGCAACTGCAGGCGCAGCCGCGCCCTGAGGTCATCCCCGGCCGAATAGCCTTGCAGGTGGAGGAGGTGTGCCCGGACGGCGGCCTCGATCATCACCGCGATGTTGCGACCGGGGGCGACCGGGAGACTGACCAGCGGGATGCGCAGGCCGAGCACCTCGACTTCTCCCCGGCAGCCGTTCATGCGGTCTTCGGGTACCGGCGTGGTCTCTTCCCGGTCGCGCAGGTCGATGATCAGGCGCAGATATTTGCCGCGTTTGATCGCCGAGTCCCCGTACATCGACCGGATGTTCAGCACGCCCAGTCCTCGGACCTCGAGCAGATCCCGAAGGATGGGCGGACAGGTTCCGCGGATGATGTCGGGGGCGATCCGGGCGAATTCCGGGGCATCGTCGGCGATCAGGCGGTGGCCGCGGCTGATGAGTTCCAGCGCGACCTCGCTCTTGCCGACGCTCGATTCGCCGCTGATCAGTATCCCCGCGCCCAGGATCTCCATGAACACGCCATGGCGCACCACCGAGCGGGCGAGGCGCTGTTGCAGGAAATAGCGCAGCAGGGCGATGAGTTCGTGGCTGCCCGCCCGGGTGCACAGGATGACCGGCAGCGGATGTTCGCAACGCGCGGGCATCTGTTCGAACGGGCAGGTCTCCTCGGCAAAGATCACCGCGGCGGTCTCCGCGGCGGCGAGGTCGAGGATCAGTCGCTCGTGTTCGGTGGGCCCGAGCGTCTCGACATAGCGTGCCTCGAAGTCCCCAATCACCTGGATCCGGTTCGGGCGGATCAGGTTCAGGTGCCCGGCCATCGGCAGGTCGCTGTCGCCGGGCTCGTGCAGGAAACGATGGGAGGCCTCGGCCTCGCCGTGCGCGTACGCCAATCCGATGCGCGGTCCCAAGGCCGCGACCAGATCGGCCAGCGTGACGCTATCAGGCATCGCGGAAAGCGGTGGTCGCGGCCTGGTACAGGGCCGTGGCGTCGACCGCGCGGCGGATCGCGGCAATGTTGTCGGGTTGTGACAGGCTCCGCGCCAGTTGCGCGAGCAGGTCGAGATGTTCGCTGGTCGATTCTTCCGGCACGATCAGCGCGATCAGGATATCGACCGGCTCGTGGTCGATCGCGTCGAAATCGACGCCTTCGTGCAGGCGTAGCAACGCGACCCTGGGGTGGTCGATTTCGGCCATGCGGCCATGGGGAATGGCGACCCCATGGCCGAGGCCGGTGGAGCCGAGCTTCTCCCGGGCCGAGAGCGCGTCAAAGACCAGATTGGCCGTGAGACTGGCGCCATCGGCGTGATCGCTGGACAACGCATCGCTGAGGAGCTCCAGCGCGCGTTTCTTGCTCGCGATCCCGGTCTCCAGGCGAACCCGTTCCGGATTGAGAAGATCGGCGATCCGCATCGCTCAGGCAATCTGCTGGCGGTTGCGTTGCGCGCCCTCGGCACGATGGTGGTCCTTCATCTTTTCCTTGTGCTTGATCAGTTGCCGGTCGGTCTTGTCGATCAGCGCGTCGATCGCGGCGTACATGTCTTCATGAACGGCGTCAGCATGAATCTGGTTGCCGCTGACCTGCAGATTGGCCTCGGCCTTGTTGTGATTCTTCTCCACCGTGAGCACGACATGGATATCGATCACCTGGTCGAAGTGCCGTTCGAGGCGCTCGAACTTGTCCTGAACGTAGTCACGCAGGGCATCAGTGATGTCGACGTGATGACCGGTCAGATTGATTTGCATACTCACACTCCTTGCATTGGTGGACCGGGGGCTAAAGGAGCTGTCGCCGTTCACTGGAAGGCGGCAGGTTCATTGCCTCACGGTATTTGGCCACGGTGCGCCGGGCCACGTTGATACCCCGGTCCGAGAGGACCTGGGCGAGTCGGGAATCGCTCATGGGTCGGTTCGGCGGCTCCTCGCTGATCAGTTGGCGGATCATCGCACGGATCGCGGTAGCGGAACATTCGCCGCCGTCGCTGGTGCCCACGTGGCTGGAAAAGAAGTACTTGAATTCGAACACGCCACGCGGGGTATGCATGTATTTCTGGGTGGTCACGCGGGAGATGGTCGACTCGTGCATGCCCAGGGCCTCGGCAATGTCGCGCAGGATGAGTGGCTGCATCGCCACGTCGCCCTGTTCCAGGAATGCGGACTGGCGTTCCACGATCGCACGTGCGACGCGCAGCAGGGTGTCGTTGCGGCTGTGCAGGCTCTTGAGAAACCAGCGGGCCTCCTGCAACTGGTTGCGCATGAAGGTGCTGTCGCGGGCATCGCTGACCCGGCGCACCATGCCCGCGTAAAGACTGTTGATGCGGATGCGCGGCGCGATGTCCGGGTTCAGGTCCACGCGCCAGCCACCGTTGTCGCGGCGCACGTAGACATCAGGGGTCACGTATTCCAGGGGCTGGTCGCTGATATGGCTGCCGGGGCGGGGATTCAGGGTCCGGATGAGTTCCACCGCCCGGGCCAACGTTGTCTCGTCGAGCCCCAGGTCCCGCTGCAGGGCGCGGAAGTCGTGCCGCGCGAGGTTCGGCATACCCGTGTCGACGATCCGCAGCGCCGCCGCATGTGCCGGGGTCTCGTCGCTCATGGCGCGCAGCTGGATCAGCAGGCACTCGCGCAGATCGCGCGCCCCGACACCCACCGGGTCGCATTGCTGGATCCAGTGCAAAACCGCCTCGATCTCGTCGATCCCGACCGCCTCCTCGCCACCCAGGGTCTGCTGCAGGCCTTCCAGGTCGGTTTCGAGGTAACCATCGGTGTTGATACTGTCGATCAGCGCGTCGCCGATGCGCTGGTCCCGCTCGTTCAGCGGGCTGAGGTGCAACTGCCACAGCAGGTGCTCGTGCAGCCCGCCCTCGCTGCCGGCCTGGTTTTCGAAGGGGTCGCGATCATCCATGGCCCCCTGTACTCCGGTTCCCCCGGTGTAGGAGAGCTCCTCCCAGCTGTCTTCGTCCGTGGAGCCCTCGATCGTCGGCGCTTCGGGCTCGGCGTCGCTCTTGGTCTCCGGGCTGGGCGCCTCGTCGGAAGGGTTCTCCTCGGCCAGCTCCAGCATCGGGTTGCTGTCCAGCGCCTGTTGTACCTCCAGCTGCAGTTCAAGGGTCGACAGCTGCAGGAGCCGGATGGCCTGTTGCAGCTGCGGGGTCATGGTCAGGTTCTGACCCAGCTGTAGGTTCAGGGACGACTTCAGCATGCGGTGGTTGCCGGTGCGACAGGGGTTGTCATGTCTTCATGGTACTGCCAGAGCCCATGGTTGTGCAGCCTTTTGGTGCAGCGCGACTTGTGGCTGGCTCCGGCCTCATTTTCTAGAGCCGGAAGTGTTCGCCCAGATAGGCGGTCCGCACGCGCTGGTCGGCGAGCAGTTCTGCCGGCGTGCCTTCGCTGAGCAGCCGGCCTTCGCTGAGGATGTAGGCGCGATCGCAGATCGCCAGTGTTTCGCGGACATTGTGGTCCGAGATCAGCACGCCGATGCCCCGCTGCTTGAGGTGGGCGATGACGTCCTGGATCTCGACCACGGAGATCGGGTCCACTCCCGCAAAGGGCTCGTCAAGACAGATGAACTGCGGGTTTCCGGCCAACGCCCGGGCGATCTCGGCGCGGCGCCGCTCGCCACCCGACAGTGCGATGCCGGGACTGTTGCGCACGGTTTCCAGCTGGAATTCCTCGATCAGGGCATCACCCGTTTCGCGGCGTCCGCCGGAATCCAGGTCGCGTCGCAGCTCGAGCACGGCCTGGAGGTTCTGCCAGACGGTCAGGCGCCGGAAGATGGACGCCTCCTGGGGCAGATAGCCGAGTCCTAGGCGCGCGCGCAGGTGCACCGGAGCGCGGGTCACGTCGCGTCCGGCCAGGCTGATGCTGCCGGCGTCGGCCTGGATCAGCCCGACCAGGATGTAGAAGCAGGTGGTCTTGCCTGCGCCGTTCGGCCCCAGCAGACCGGCCACCTCGCCGCGGGAGAGTGTCACATCCACGTCCTGCAGCACGGTGCGCTTGCCGTAGCGCTTGGTCAGGCCGGTTCCCGTCAGGCGTCCCGGGCCGGCGGTGTGCTCCCCGGCCATCGGATCGGAGATCGGGGTTTTGACGCTGGCGTTCATTCCGGCCGGGGCTGAATGGTGATGTGGACGCGTTCGGTCGGGGTGCCCTCGATGCTGATGATGTCCTGCACCAGGTCGTAGGTGATGCGGTCGCCGCGCGCATCCTCCGTGACGGTTTGAACCCGTGCGTCCCTCAGCAGCAGGAGCACCTCGTCGTCGAAGCTGTACTCCATGCGCTGCGACGTTGCGACGCGCGGCTGGTTGTCGAGATCCGGCGATTCGGCGCGTACCGGGTTCCCCTCCGCCTCCATCCGGACGGGGCGCCGCTCGGGAGCGTGAATGACGATCCGGTCGGCGCGTAACGTGAGGTCCCCCCGCGTGACCACGACGTTGCCGCTGTAGGTGCCAATGCCCCGGCGTTCATCCATCCGAGCGCTGTCGGCACTGATGTGCACCGCGAGGTCGGCGGCGCCCTGCGCGGACGGGGCCGTGGGCAAGACGGCGAGCAGGAGGCCACAGAGTGCGCCTGCGGCCAGAGTCGGAAGCCTTGGCAGGATGCGATCGGTCATGGTGGTGTTCCCTCGCTGTCCGCAGGAGCATAGACGGTATTGACGTCGCTCTGGAGTTCGATGATGTCCGCATCGACGTCCGCATACATGCCGATACCGGTCACGAAGAGCCCTGGACGAACCATCGTCGCACGTGCATCCGTCAAGATCTCGCGGCTTTCGGTCAGGACGGTGACGTCTGCGGTCTCGATCTCGGTCTGCGGATGCAGAGGGCTTGGGAGCCGCAGGCCCTCCGTGGCGCCGATGAGCTCCAGGCGCTGCGCCGCGGGGTAGTGGATGGCGGCAGGGGCGGTCCAGATCCAGTCGATGTGGCCGTCGGTCAGGAGCTCCAGCCGCGGTTTCTCGGCGTGCTGCTCCCCGATGTCATCAAACTGCTGCATGCGCTCGCCTTCCAGAACGTGCGTGATCGCGCCGTCGGCATCGGTGATTCGCAGCGTGAAGCCGAAGATGTCGAGCTGGGCCTCGCTCGCCAGAACCGGAGTGGCCATCGGGGCCAGGCCGACGGCTACCGTGAGACAGGTCGCGTGGGACCATCTCCGAAGTCGGCCCCGGCCGGCGTGGGCACTGGACTCAGGGTTCGAGATAGGCACGGAGAATGCCCTCCAGCCGATCCTGCGCAGCCAGCAGTGTCTCGCAGATTTCACGCACCGCACCGCGTCCACCCGGTGCCTGCGTGTGCCAGTCGGCATGTTCCAGCACCAGCGGGTGGGCGTCGCCGACGGCGATGCCGAGCGCGACCTGGCGCATGGCCGGGATGTCGACGATGTCGTCGCCGACGAACGCGCTGTGCTCCGGTGCAAAGCCGCTCTGCGCCAGCAGTTCGAGCAGCGCCGTCCGCTTGTCCCGGCGCCCTTGCAGAATGTGCCGCACCCCGAGGTCACGCATGCGGTGCGTGACGACCTCGGAGTTGCGTCCGGTCAGGATCGCAACCTCGAGTCCGCCTTCCTGGGCCATCCGGATGCCGTGGCCGTCGCGACTGTTGAAGGCCTTGTACTGCTCGCCGCCATCGCCCAGGAACAGGCTGCCGTCGGTGAGCACGCCGTCGACATCGAGGATCAGCAGGCGGATCTGCCGCTGCCGCTCCAGCAAGTCAGCGGGCGCCAGGAGCATCACGCGACCCCCGCGCGGAGGAGGTCGTGCATGTTCAGCGCGCCGACCAGTCGCAGGTTGTCGTCGACGACGGGCAGGGCGTTGATGCGATGACTCTCCATGGTCTGCAGCGCCTGGACTGCAAGCCACTCGGGGCGCGCGGTGAAGCCGTTGGCGGTCATCACGTCGCCGATGGTGAGGCGATGCACGTCGAGGCCACGATCCAGCGTGCGGCGCAGGTCACCGTCGGTGAACACGCCTTCGATCTCACGGATATCGTTACAGATGATGACCATACCCAGTCCTTTGCGCGAGATCTCCACCAGTGCGTCCCGGAGCGGCGCGCCGGCCTGGATGCACGGGATCGCCTCGCCGGTGCGCATGATGTCGCCGACATGGATCAGCAGGCGGCGCCCGAGTCGGCCGCCGGGGTGCGAGCGGGCGAAGTCGTCGGCGGTGAAGCCGCGGGCATCCAGGACCGCCACCGCGAGCGCGTCCCCCATGGCCAGGGCGGCCGTGGTGCTGGATGTTGGTGCCAGGCCCAGTGGGCAGGCCTCGCGGTCGACGCTGACATCCAGATGGACCGTAGCCTCACGGGCGAGGCGCGATTCCGGGTTCCCGGTCATGGCGATCAGCGGTACGCCGAGGCGGCGGATGATCGGGAGGATGGTGAGGAGTTCATCGGTCTCGCCCGAGTTCGACAACGCGATGACCGCGTCGTCTCGGGTGATCATGCCAAGGTCCCCGTGGCTGGCCTCGCCCGGATGTACGAAGAAGGCGGGGGTGCCGGTGGACGCAAGGGTGGCCGCGAGCTTGCCCCCGATGTGTCCGGATTTGCCCATGCCGGTGACGACGACACGGCCACGGCAGGCGAGGATGTGCTCGCAGGCCGTGAGAAAACGGGTGTCGATGCGCGCGGCGAGGGCGCTTACAGCCTCGGCCTCGATGGCGAGGACGGCCAGGGCCAGGTTACGGGTGTTTTCGGGGTCCAGCATCATGCGGTTGCGGTCCATCCGAGCAGTATCAGGTAGGCAGCGAACAGGCCCAGCAGCAGGACTCCTTCCCCGCGCCGCACGGTGCCCGCTCGCTTGCGGTGGCCCAGGGCGAGCAGGAACAGCAGAAAGGTCAGCCCGAGCATCACGGGATAATCCCTGATCAGCACGGTGTTTTCCAGCAACCCTGGCGCCAGCAGCCCAGGCACCGCCAGGACGGCGAGCAGATTGAAGAGGTTGGAACCAATGATGTTGCCGATGGCCAGTTCGTTCTCTCCTTTCCAGGCCGCCACGACCGACGTCGCCAGTTCCGGCAGACTGGTGCCGATGGCGACGATGGTCAGGCCGATGATCAGGTCGCTCACACCGAGGGCGCCGGCGATTTCCACGGCACCCCAGACCAGAGCCTGGCTGCTGACAAGGAGCAGGAGCAGGCCGAGGGTCAACAGGCCCAGCGACCGCGGCAGGGGCATGGGGGCCGGCACCGCCTCCGCCAGATCGACGCCGAGGTCGTCGGGCTCCATCCGGCCGCGCATCGCGCTGAAGACCAACCAGGTGATCAGCAACACCAGCCCCGCGAGCAGGATCAATCCATCGATCCGTCCCAGTGTACCGTCCAGGATCAGGGCAAATCCCAGCAACGTCACCAGGAGCAGCACCGGGAACTCCCGGCGCAGGATGGCAGAGCGGACCAGCAGGGGTGCAATCAGCGCGCTCGCTCCGAGTACGAGCCCGATATTCGCAATGTTCGAGCCGATCGCGTTGCCGATGGCAAGTCCGGGATTGCCCTGCAGAGCCGCGAGTACGGACACGAAGACCTCGGGCGCCGAGGTACCGAAGGCGACGATGGTCAGGCCGATCAGGAGCGGAGTGACCCCGAGGCCACGGGCGAGGCCCGAGGCTCCGACCACGAAGCGGTCGGCGCTCCAGGTCAGGACGATCAGGCCGGCGACGACGGCGAGGATGGGAAGCCACATGTCTGAACGGGTCTGCTGCAACGGGCGCATGAGTGTACTGCCTGTCCTGCCGTTCGTCTCCTGAGCCATACCCTTAACGTGAAGTCACGGCCAGGCCAGGTCCTCTGCCCCCGGCTTATGGAGTGCGGGAGCTTGCTCCCACTGTCCGGTGCCGGGGCTGACCCACCTCCCAAAAGTGGCGGCAAGCCGCACTCCATAGGGGCTCCGCTTTCATCTTGCGGGGTGGCGGGCTCCGGGACCATGACAGTGAGTCGAATGTCCCCACGCCCGGCGGGGTTTCGGGCTTTCCGCGGCCCGGCTACCATCCGTACCACTTTTACTGGAGATCAAGCCATGGGTTCAGCAGCCTCCGGCCACAGCCTGCGCCTGGCCGCGGTGCACGATGATGCCGATCCGGCCTGGAAGGCCTTTTACCCCGAGGACCTGCCCGAGGATTGGCGCCTCGCGTACTACGGGAATTACTGGAGGGATCTGCTGATTCCCGCCGGCGAGTGGGAGCGGGTCACCCTGGATTCCAGCTGGACCAGCGATCTGCCAGAGACGCTGCAACTTTACTTCGAGGTCCCCGATGAGTTGGCCGAGCCAGGCGATCCCTGTGCTCGCCTGGCCGCGGCCCTGGGCCCGCGGCTCGGTGGGTTCCTGGTGGCACAGCCGGCGGTACTGGCCGCCGGCGATCGGCCCCCGGGGCAGTGGCTGGCGCGGGCGCCGGGGCTGCCGGCCGGCAATGGGATCGAGGCCTCCGCGGTTTTTGCGAACGAGACGTCGGTCGCCCTGGTGCTTACGCCGGAACCCGGCCTCGGACCGCCCGGATGGCGTGCCCTGCTGGAGGCGGTGCATGCCTGCCTGCCCGCTGCGCGGGAGGCGATCGTCTTCCTTCGCGCCGGTCCACGGGAGCTGGAGACGGCGGAAACGATCCTGCGCCTGACGGGCCTGGCGTGGAAAGATCGCTGAAGGACCTGGCCCCCCGGCTACAGTGGCAGCGGCAAGTTGACTGCGGCCCGGGCTGCTTTCAGACTGCCCAGTCCGGTACAGCAGGAGTGGACGGAACGTGAGTAAGGACCCGGTGTCAGCGACACCGCATGTGGTGGTCGAAGATCTCGTCTTCCGGCGCGGTCGCAAGCTGATCTTCGACGGCCTTTCGCTGACCGTGCCGCGCGGACGCGTCACCACGGTGATGGGTCCGAGCGGTACCGGCAAGACGACGCTGTTGCGGTTGATCGGGGGGCAGTTGCGTCCCGACAGCGGGCGCATCTGGGTCGATGGCGAGGAGGTCGCGCGCCTCTCGAACCGACGGCTCTATGCCCTGCGCAAGCGCATGGGCATGCTGTTTCAGACCGGCGCGTTGCTGACCGACATGAACGTCTTCGAGAATGTGGCCTTCCCCCTGCGCGAACACACCAGGCTGCCCGAGGAACTGATCCGCAACCTGGTGCTGATGAAGCTCGAGGCCGTCGGCCTGCGTGGCGCCGCTGACCTCAGCCCGGCGCAGTTATCGGGGGGCATGGCCCGGCGCGTCGCCCTGGCCCGCGCCATTGCCCTGGATCCGGACATGATCCTGTACGACGAGCCGTTCGCCGGACTGGACCCGATCACCATGGGCCAGATCGTGACCTTGATCCAGCGCACCAACAAGACCCTCGGTCTGACCAGTGTGCTGGTGACCCACGACGTGGTCGAGGCGATGGCGATATCCGATCAGGTCGTGCTGATCGCTGAGGGACGGGTGATGGATTCAGGAACCGCGGAGGAGGTGCGCGCCGGGGCCTCGGAGTGGAGCCAGCAGTTTCTTGGCGGGCACCCGGACGGGCCGGTGCCCTTTCATTATCCCGGGTCGAGCTATCGCGATGATCTGCTGAACGAGGCGGGGCGCGACCGTGATTGAGTTCCTCTCCGGTTTGGGCCGGTCCGGTCTGCATTGGCTCGCCGTGCTGGGCCGGGCCTCGACCTTCCTGTTCCGGGTGCTGCTGGCGCAGGATGCGGTGGTCCGGCGTTTCCGGTTGACCCTGGCCGAAATCTACTCGGTTGGTGTGCGCTCGATGCTGATCATCATGGTGTCGGGCCTGTTCGTCGGCATGGTGCTGGGCTACCAGGGTTACATCACCCTGGTGAATTTCGGTGCAGCCGAGGCCCTGGGCGGGGTCGTGGCGCTGTCGCTGGTGCGCGAGCTGGGCCCGGTGGTGACGGCCCTGCTGTTCGCGGGCCGTGCGGGATCGGCACTGACTGCCGAAATCGGTCTGATGAAGACCACCGAACAGCTGTCGGCGATGGAGATGATGGCAGTGGACCCGTACCGTCGCGTGTTCGCGCCGCGCTTCTTCGCTGGCTTCCTGTCGATGCCGCTGCTGGCTGCGTTGTTCAGTGCCGTTGGGGTGATGGGCGGGTATATCGTCGGTGTCGGGCTGCTGGGTGTGGACAGCGGATCCTACTTCTCGCAGATGCAGGCGGTCACGGACTGGCACGAAGACGTGATGTCGGGCGTGATCAAGAGCATCGTGTTCGGTTTCGTGGTGACCTGGATCGCCGTCTTCCAGGGGTTCGACGCGGAGCCGACCTCCGAGGGGATCTCGCGGGCAACGACCCAGACGGTCGTGGTGTCCGCGCTGGCCGTGCTGGGTCTGGACTTCATCCTGACCGGGCTGATGTTCGGCGACATGTGAGTCAAGAGGATTGGTGATGAAGCTGCGTTTTCTGGAAGTATCCGTGGGTGTCTTCGTGTTGCTGGGGATCGCGGCGCTGTTCTACCTGGCCATCCAGGTCAGCAATATCGCCGAGTACCGGGACCGCGACACGTATCATGTGGTTGCGTACTTCGATCACATCGGTGGCCTGAAGGTGCGGGCTCCGGTGACGGTCTCCGGCGTGCGCATCGGCCGGGTGGCGCAGATCGTCTATGATCCCGAGCGCTTCCAGGCCCGGGTGACGCTGGCGATCCAGGCCGGCCAGAACTACCTGCCCGCGGATACCCAGGCCAGCATCTTTACCGCCGGTCTGCTGGGTGAACAATATATTGCACTGGAGCCGGGCGGTGACTACGAGATGCTGGCGGATGGCGACGAGGTGCTGTTCACGCAGTCGGCCCTGGTGCTCGAGAACATGATCGGCCGGGTGCTGACGAACATCTCCGGGGATTGAACCTTTGCCCGCCCGCGGTTTCTTCCGAACAAGACTTCGAGGTCATGCCGTTATGAGAATAGATCGCCTTCTCGCCCTTCCGGGCGTCGTACTTGCGTTCCTGCTGCTGTTTGCCGCAGCGCCACTGCAGGCTGCGGAGCCGGTAGAACTCGTCGAGGGGGCCATCACGCGCGTGATGGAGACCCTGCGGGCCGAGGAAGCGCGGGCGGCGGCAGAGCCCGAGTTCGTGCTTGAGGTGATCGAGAGCGAGATCATGCCGCTGGTCGATTTCGACGGTATGGCGCGGTTGATCCTCGCTCGCCACTGGCGTGACGCCAGCCCGGCGCAGCGCGAACGGTTCACCGAGGCCTTCCGCGACACGCTCCTGCAGTCCTACGGAGTGCGTTTGGCCGATTACCTTGACCGCCGTGTCGTGGTGGTCCCGCGCCGGTCCCGCCAGGACGACCGCATGGCCGTGGTCTCGACCGAGATCGAGGTGGGTCGCGGACAGCCCAACATCGTCGTCAACTATCGGCTGCGTCCGGTAGACGGAGAATGGCGGGTCTTCGACGTCGAGGCCGAGGGTCTCAGCTTCGTCGGCAACTTCCGCACGAGTTTCAACACGGAGATTGGACGTCATGGCCTCGATGCCCTGATCGAGCGTCTCGAAGCCGGTGATCCCTCACTGATCGAGGAGACCATCGAAGATGCGGTCTCCAACGGGAACGCGTCGGGTGGTTGACGCCGCGCTGGTCCTGGACGGCTCAACGCTGAAGCTTTCCGGGCCGGTCACGCTGAATACCGCGGGCCCGCTCACGGTGCAGGGGCGCTTGCTATTGGCCCGTCTCCCCCCCGATGCAACGCTGGACCTGTCAAGGGTCACGCGGGTGGACAGCGCCGGCGTCGCCATGCTGGTGGAGTTCTGGCGGCTGCGCAAACTGAAGGGCGCGCGTCTGGAATTCGTGTCGATCCCCGCGGAGCTGCAGCCGCTGCTGCAGTTGTACGACCTGGAGGCCGTTTTCGGTACGGGCGCCTCGGCCTGAGCGTGTTCCCCGGTCGAGGGCAGGGGCGGCGCCTCCGAATTTTGGTTACTATTCCCAGTTTTCGAGCGTGTCGCTTCGGCGGGACGCCTTTCCGAGTCATGCATGGATAAATTGATTGTTACCGGCGGTCAGCCGCTGGACGGCCAGGTCTGGATCTCCGGGGCGAAGAACGCGGTATTGCCCATTCTTGCCGGCACCCTCCTCGCCGACAGTCCGATGGTGATCGGCAATGTCCCGCATCTCCAGGATGTGACCACGACCATGGAACTACTTGGGCGCATGGGCGTGACGCTGACCGTGAACGAGCGCATGCGCATCGAGGTCGACCCGACCACCCTCACGCAGTGCGTGGCACCTTACGAGCTGGTGAAGACCATGCGTGCGTCGATCCTGGTGCTCGGTCCATTGCTGGCGCGTTTCGGCGAGGCCGAGGTCTCGCTGCCCGGCGGTTGCGCCATCGGCAGTCGCCCGGTGAATCTGCACCTGCAGGGGCTGGCGGCCATGGGCGCGCACATCGACGTCGAAGCCGGCTATATCCGGGCCCACGCCGGCCGTCTGCGGGGCGCCCGCATCGTGTTCGATCAGGTCACGGTCACGGGGACCGAGAACCTGCTGATGGCCGCAACCCTGGCGGACGGCGAGACCCTGATCGAGAATGCCGCGCGCGAGCCCGAGGTGGTCGATCTGGCCCGCTTCCTGACGCGCATGGGGGCGAAGATTCACGGTGCCGGGACCGATACCATCCGGGTGACAGGCGTGGAGAGTCTGCACGGCTGCGAGTACGACGTGATGCCCGACCGGATCGAGACCGGTACCTTCCTGGTCGCCGGCGCGATCACCAGCGGTCGCGTGCGGACCAAGAACACCCGGCCGGAACTGCTGGACGCGGTGCTGCTGAAGCTGGTCGAGGCCGGCGCGCGGATCGAGACGGGCGACGACTGGATCGAACTGGACATGCGCGGGCGCCGGCCGAAATGCGTGAATCTGCGCACCGCGCCGTTTCCAGCCTTCCCCACGGACATGCAGGCCCAGGTGATGACCCTGAATACGGTGGGCACGGGCACGGGCTCGGTGATCGAGACGGTATTCGAGAATCGTTTCATGCACGCTCAGGAGCTGCAGCGCATGGGCGCGGACATCCGCATCGAGGGGAACACCGCGATCGTCACCGGAGTCCATGGTCTGCGCGGTGCACCGGTGATGGCTACCGACCTACGGGCCTCGGCCAGCCTCATTCTGGCCGGGCTGGTGGCGGAGGGCGAGACCGCAGTGGACCGGATCTACCACATCGACCGGGGTTACGAGTGCATCGAGGAAAAGCTGAGCCAGCTCGGCGCAACGATCCGCAGGGAGGCCGCCTGAGATGAACGTGTCGCAGGCGATGACCATCGCCCTGTCGAAGGGCAGGATCCTGGACGAGACGCTGCCTCTGCTGGCGCGTGCGGGTATCGTGCCGGTGGAGGATCCGGCGAAGACGCGCAAGCTGATCATCGGGACCAGCCGTCCCGACGTGAACATTGTTGTCGTGCGTGCCACCGACGTACCGACCTACGTTCAGTACGGCGCCGCGGCGGTCGGTGTGGCCGGCAAGGACGTGCTGATGGAACACGGAGGCACGGGCCTCTACGAGCCGCTGGACCTGGGTATCGCCCGCTGTCGGCTGATGCTTGCGGGCCGCCCTGAACACGTGATCGGGGCCGAGCGCCTGCGCATCGCGACCAAGTTCGTGAACATCACCCAGCGTCATTTCGCGGCGCAGGGACGGCAGGTCGAGATCATCAAGCTCTATGGATCCATGGAACTGGCGCCGCTGGTGGGGCTGGCCGACTACATCGTCGACCTGGTGGACACTGGTAACACCCTGAAGGCCAACGGTCTGGCACCGCTGGAACTGATCGCGCACATCAGTTCGCGGCTGGTTGTGAACAAGGCGGCGATGAAGATGCAGCACGCGCGCATTCAACAATTGATCGAGGGGCTGCGACCGGCCCTCACGCCGGCGCCATAGCGCCACTGGAACGACGATGACCCATCAAACCGATGATCTGAGAATCAAGGGCATACAGGAAGTTTCCGCCCCCGAGGTCGTGCGCGACGAGATTCCGCTGACCGACACGGCTGCCGAGACGGTGTACAACGCGCGTCAGAACATCCACCGGATCCTGCACGGTGAGGATGACCGGCTGCTGGTGGTCGTGGGACCCTGTTCCATCCACGACGTCGACGCGGCCCTGGAATATGCCGAGCGCCTGGGCGCGCTGCGCGGGGAACTCGGCGATGCGCTGGAAATCGTGATGCGGGTCTACTTCGAGAAGCCGCGGACCACGGTTGGATGGAAGGGCCTGATCAACGATCCGGATCTGGATGGCAGCTTCCATATCAACAAGGGGCTGCGCGTGGCGCGTGGTCTTCTGCGCGACCTTGCCGTGCGCGGCATGCCGGCCGCCACCGAGTATCTCGACCTGATCAGCCCGCAATACATCGCGGACCTCGTCTCCTGGGGCGCCATCGGGGCGCGCACCACCGAGAGCCAGGTGCACCGGGAACTGGCGTCCGGCCTGTCGTGTCCCGTGGGGTTCAAGAACTCCACCGACGGCAGCCTGCAGGTGGCGATCGACGCGATCCGTTCGGCCTCGCGCCCACATCACTTCCTGTCGGTGACGAAGGCCG
The DNA here is from genome assembly GCA_007116035.1 of Thioalkalivibrio sp. Taxonomy (GTDB): domain Bacteria; phylum Pseudomonadota; class Gammaproteobacteria; order Ectothiorhodospirales; family Ectothiorhodospiraceae; genus Thioalkalivibrio. The sequence continues at coordinate 17,151 of SKJG01000036.1, read as the reverse complement.
GGCGCTCCGCGATCTTCTCCACGGCCGGTAACGAGGACTGCCACATCATCCTGCGTGGAGGCCGTCAGCCCAACTACGATGCCGAGAGTATCGCGCAGGCCTGCAGCCACTTGCACGCGGCGGAGATCCCGGAGGTGGTGATGGTGGACTGCAGCCATGCCAACAGCCGGAAGGACCCGGCTCGGCAGGCCGACGTTGTGCAGTCGGTCGCGGGGCAGGTCGCGGGTGGGGACCGCCGGATCATCGGGCTGATGCTGGAGAGCCACCTGCATGCCGGCCGCCAGGATATCGTCGCAGGCCGCCAGCTGGTGTACGGTCAGAGCATCACCGATGCCTGCATGGGCTGGGACGATTCGGCGGCGTCGTTGCGCGTATTGGCCGAGGCGGCGCGGCAGCGGCGGCGGGGGTGAGGTTGTCCGGGCGGGTCAGGCCCGTCCGGAGGATTGCGATGGGAGTGTGCATAGATGCCTGAGATACGGCGGCTGGACAGCCAACACGGGAATTTCTGGAAGGATCTGGACCAACTCCTGCATTGGGAGTCGGTGGCCGACCACGGTGTGCGCGCCATTGTCGACGAGATCCTTGTCGCGGTGCGTGATGAGGGTGATGCGGCGGTATTGCGCTACACCGAGCGGTTCGACCGACTGCGGCTGGGCAGTGCGGTGGAGCTCGAGGTCCCTGCCGACCGGCTTCGGGCAGCGCTCGAACGCATCCCGGAGGCGCAGCGCGAGGCGCTGGAGCTGGCGGCGGAGCGCATCCGGCGCTACGCGGAGCGCCAGCGGATGGAGGACTGGCAGATCGAGGACCCTGACGGCACCGTGCTGGGGCAGCGGGTCACGCCGCTGGACTCGGTCGGGCTCTACGTTCCCGGGGGCAAGGCAGCCTATCCGTCGTCGGTGCTGATGAACGCGATTCCTGCCAAGGTCGCCGGAGTGCCGCTGCTGGTGATGGTGGTGCCGGCGCCGGCGGGTGAACTGAACGACCTGGTGCTGGCTGCTGCGGCGATCGCCGGCGTCGACCGGGTTTTCACCGTGGGTGGAGCACAGGCCGTTGCCGCGCTGGCCTACGGCACCGAGAGTATCCCCGCGGTGGACAAGATCGTGGGTCCGGGCAACATCTTCGTGGCTGCGGCCAAACGCGAGGTCTTCGGCACGGTCGGCATCGACATGATCGCCGGGCCTTCGGAGATTCTGGTGATCTGCGACGGGGAGACCGACCCCGACTGGATCGCCGCCGACCTGTTCTCGCAGGCCGAACACGACGAACAGGCCCAGTCGATCCTGCTGTCGCCCGACGCCGGGTTCCTGGACCGCGTGGCGCAGTCGATGCATCAGCTGCTCGAGGAGATGCCCCGTGCGGAGATCATCCGCACCAGCCTGGCTCATCGCGGCGCCCTGGTGCGGGTCCGCGATCTCGACGAGGCGGTGCGCGTGGCGAACCATATTGCGCCGGAGCATCTGGAACTCTCGGTGGCGGATCCCCAGGCGTTGCTGGAGGCCGGACTGCGCCACGCCGGCGCGATCTTCATGGGTCGCTACACCTCGGAGGCGGTCGGCGATTACTGCGCCGGGCCGAACCATGTGCTGCCGACCTCGCGCACGGCCCGGTTCTCCTCGCCGCTGGGCGTCTATGACTTCCAGAAACGGTCCAGCATCATTCAGTGCTCGCCCGAGGGCGCCGCCGCGCTGGGGCGGACCGCTTCCGTGCTGGCGCGCGGGGAGGGCCTCGTGGCGCATGCCCGATCCGCCGAGATGCGCGGTGAATAGAGTGTGCAGTGAAGCCGGGCGAGTCCGGGCATGACCCGTCCGGCCGACCTGATGCGCCGGGAGGTCCTGGCGCAACCCGCCTACGCGGTGGCCGAGTCCGCGGGCATGATCAAGCTCGACGCGATGGAAAACCCCTACGCCTGGCCGGGCGAACTTCGGATGGCCTGGCTCGAGGCTCTGAGCGGCGTCGAGCTGAACCGTTACCCGGACGCGGGCGCGCACGCGGTGACCGTCGCAATCCGGGCCGTGCACCGGGTACCGGAGGCGGCCGGCTGTCTGCTCGGAAACGGCTCGGATGAACTGATCCAGATACTGATCAGCGCCGTGCAGGCCAGCGGCCGCCCGGTGCTGTCCCCGGTTCCGACCTTCGTGATGTACGAGATCCTGGCCAGGGCCGCGGGTGCCCCCTTCGTCGGGGTGCCGCTGAAGGCCGATTTCGATCTCGACGGGCCGGCTCTGCTGCGGGCCCTGGAGGAGCATCGTCCCGCGCTGGTCTTTCTCGCCTACCCGAACAATCCGACGGGGCGTCTCTACGACCCCGGGCTGGTGGCGGAAGTGGTCGCCGCCAATCCGGGGCTCACCGTGATCGACGAGGCCTACGCTCCCTTCTCCAGCCACAGCTTCCTGTCCCGGGTCGGTGGCGCGTCCGGCCTGATGGTGATGCGCACGATGTCGAAGCTGGGGTTGGCGGGGCTCAGGCTGGGCTACCTGGCGGCGACGCTGGAATGGACCGATGCGCTCGACCGCCTGCGCCTGCCCTATAACATCAACGCGCTGACCCAGCGCTCGGTATCGTTCGCGCTGGCCCATTCGGAGTTGCTCGATGAACAGGCGTCTATTCTGCGTGAGCAGCGCGCCCGGGTCTCAGCGGTGCTGGACGCTTTGCCCGGGGTGCGCCGCGTGATCCCTAGCAACGCCAATTTCATCCTGTTCGAGCTTGCGAGCGGCCGGGGCCATCCGGTGTTCGAGTTCCTGCGGGGCTCCGGCATCCTGATCAAGGATGTCGGGCGTGCGGGGGGAGTATTGACGGATCACCTGCGCGTGACGGTGGGAACGCCGGAGGAGAACCGTGCCTTCCTGGCGGCCCTGACGGAGGCACTGCGTTCCTGAACCTGGCGTTCCTGATCGACGCGGCAACGCGCGTTGCCGTTCAGATCGGACGGATGTCGACGGTGGCCTCGAGGTGGATCAGTTCGCCGTCACGCCGGGCATCGATCGCGATGTCGTGGCCGGGGCGCTTGCGGGCGATGATGTTCAGGGCACCACGGGTATTGTCGACCTGCTGACCGTCCAGTCGTACGACCACGTCACCCGGTTGCAGGCCCGCCCGCGCCGCCGGCCCGTCCCTCAGTATGCCGGCGATCAGGACGCCGCGGGTATGGTCCATGCCGAAGGATTCTGCCAGTGCCCGATCCAGCGCCTGGACCTCGATGCCAAGCCAACCGCGTGCCACGCGCCCGTGCTCGATGATCTCGTTCATCACGTCGCGGGCCAGATCGACGGGGATCGCGAAGCCGATGCCGTGCGAGCCGCCCGACCGGGTGAAGATCGCCGTATTGATCCCGACCAGTTCCCCGAGCGCGTTGATCAGCGCTCCGCCCGAGTTGCCCGGATTGATCGCAGCGTCGGTCTGGATGAAGTCCTCGAAGAGATTGATCCCGAGTTCGGTACGCCCGGTGGCGCTGACGATGCCCTGGGTGACCGTCTGCCCCACGCCGAACGGGTTGCCGATCGCGAGTACGACGTCGCCCACCCTCAGGTCCCGGGAGCGTCCGATGCTGGCCGCGGTCACGCCGGGAGCGACGATGCGCAGCACCGCGAGATCGGTATCCGGATCGATGCCGATGATTTCCGCCGGGTGCGCGTCGCCGTTGGCGAGCACCACGGCGATGGCCTCGGCCTTCTCGATCACGTGATGGTTGGTCAGGACGTGACCCGCCGAGGTCATGATCACGCCGGAACCGAGGCTCGCCTGTTCACGATCCGCCGGCGAGTGAGGGGGCTCGTGAAAGAAGCCGGGCGGAACCTGCTCGCCTGCCAGCGGGTGCGGGACCTCGACGATACGCGACGTCGTGATGTTGACCACGGCTGGCGCGGCACGCGCCACACCCGATGCGTACGATACCGGCCCCTGAATGCCCGTCGCCGGCTCGCTTGCGTGCGGGATCGCCCCGGCACCGTTGCGCTCCTGGTCGAGCAGGCCGGGGAAGAACAGCGCGACGATCACGGCCACCGCGATACCGGCCAGCGCCGCTTGCAGAAGGAAACGCGAAAGCTTCACCATGACGCTAATATACCATTGCCGTTCAGCTTTTTGCCCATGCCCCGCGCCGTAAAGGGCCAAGGGGTATCCCTGACCCGGGAGGTTCCTCATGCCGGCCAGCGTCGACCGCGACACCCTGCTCCAGGCCCTGGACCAGGAACTGGAACCGGGGCGGTTCCAGGATTACTGCCCGAATGGCCTGCAGGTCGAGGGGGGCTCCGAGATTGCCCGACTGGTCAGCGGCGTGACCGCGTCCCACGCGCTCATCACGGCGGCGATCGAATGGGACGCGGACCTGCTCCTGGTTCATCACGGGTACTTCTGGCGCGGTGAGCCGCAGCCGATCACCGGGATGAAGCGCCAGCGACTGCAGGCCCTGTTGCAACACGAGATCAACCTCGTTGCCTACCATCTCCCCCTGGACGCCCATCCCCGCCTGGGCAACAACGCGCAGCTGGGGCAGCGGCTCGGCCTGATCGTCGATGGAACGTTGCGCGAGGATGGCGTGGGCCTGATCGGGCGGCTGCCGGAGGCGCGGAGCGGCCGGGAACTCGCGGACGCGATCGCCGCAGCCCTGGGGCGCGAGCCTCTGTGGATATCCGGGGGCTCGCATCCGGTGCGGCGCCTGGCCTGGTGCACGGGCGGCGCGCAATCGATGCTTGCGGCCGCGGCGGCCCGGGGAGTGGATGCCTTCATCAGCGGTGAGATCTCGGAACAGACGACGCACGAGGCACGCGAGATGGGCGTCCATTATTTCGCGGCCGGGCACCACGCCACCGAGCGTTACGGTCCGCAGGCGCTCGGCGACTGGTGCGCCGAGCGCTTCGGCCTGAAGCACCGTTTCATCGATATCCCCAACCCCGCCTGAGGTGGCCGAACCCAAGGCTGGAACGACGGTCATAACGGGACGCGCAGGTCCTGCCCGGTTCGCGTGATCATGGGCCGGTGGTCCCGCGCGGAACGCAGTGCGGTCCGATCCGGGGCATCCTTTTGCGGTGAGCCCTGACATTTTCCCCGGTTGACCCCATTAGCGTTTTAGGGAATTCTATTGGATTCTACCGCCCCCGAGAGGGTGCCACGGCGGCGTGCAGGACTCACCGCCGGGACTGCCGGCCCACGCCCCGCAGCCGCCGCCGTGAACGAATAGCGATACAGCAGCTGGAGAGAGCGAAGATGGCAAACCAAGGCGTGGATCGAGGTCGCCGCCGGTTTCTGGTGGCAGCGACTACGGTGGTCGGTGGTGCGGGGGTGGTGGCGCTTGCCGTTCCCTTCGTGGCCTCGTTGCAACCGAGCGCACGCGCTCAGGCGGCAGGGGCTCCCGTTGAGGTCAACGTATCCCAGATCGAGCCGGGACAGCGCATCAGCGTCAGTTGGCGCGGCCGTCCGGTCTGGGTGGTGCGCCGCACGCCCGAGATGCTGGATCTTCTCCCCGGCATCCGTGACCGACTCCGTGACCCCGACTCCGACGCGGTCACCCAGCAGCCCGAATATGCCCAGAACCGGTACCGCTCGATCAAGCCGGAGATCCTGGTTTTGATCGGCCTTTGCACCCATTTGGGATGTTCCCCGGCATTTCGCCCCGAGGTCGGCGCGCTGGATGACGACTGGGCCGGTGGCTGGTTCTGTGGCTGCCACGGATCCCGCTTCGACATGGCCGGCCGCGTGTATCGAAACATGCCGGCCGCGTTAAACCTGGAGGTGCCTCCGCACCATTACCTCAGCGATAACGTGATCGTCGTGGGTGAGCATGCCGAGGGAGGTACCGCATAATGGCTGGCCATACCGCTGACAAGATCCAGGGGGGCGTGCTGGGCTGGGTCGACGCCCGCTTTCCCCTGTCGCAGCTCTGGAACGAGCACCTCGCGCAATACTACGCACCCAAGAACTTCAACTTCTGGTACTACTTCGGCTCGCTCGCCCTGCTGGTGCTGGTGATCCAGATCGTCACCGGCATCTTCCTCACGATGTTCTTCAAGCCGGACGCCGAGCTGGCCTTTGCGTCGGTGGAGTACATCATGCGCGACGTCGAGTGGGGCTGGCTGATCCGCTACATGCACTCGACGGGCGCCTCCTTCTTCTTCGTCGTCGTCTACCTGCACATGTTTCGGGCGCTGCTCTACGGCTCCTACAAAAAGCCGCGGGAGCTGATCTGGATCTTCGGTGTGCTGATCTACATCGTGCTGATGGCCGAAGCCTTCGCCGGCTACCTGCTGCCCTGGGGCCAGATGTCCTACTGGGGCGCCCAGGTCATCGTGAACCTGTTCGCGACCATCCCCTATATCGGTCCCGAACTCGTCACTTGGATCCGGGGCGACTTCCTGCTTTCGGATGCGACGCTGACCCGCTTCTTCGCACTGCATGTGATCGCGCTTCCGCTGGTGCTGCTGCTGCTGATCGTCGCGCACATCATCGCGCTGCACGAGGTGGGCTCCAACAACCCCGACGGAGTGGAGATCAAGGCGAACAAGGACGAGAATGGAATTCCTCGCGATGGCATTCGGTTCCACCCCTACTACACCGTGAAGGATCTGGTGGGTGTGGGCGTCTTCCTGATCGCCTTCTTCGCGGTCGTGTTCTTCGCGCCGGAGATGGGCGGGCTGTTCCTGAAGCCCGCGAACATGATTCCGGCGAATCCGCTGGTCACCCCCGATCTGATTCCGCCCGTCTGGTACTTCACTTCGTTCTACTCGATCCTGCGTGCCGTGCCGGACCCGTTCCTGGGTGTGGTTGCAATGGGAGCCGCCGTGGTCATTCTGTTCTTCGTGCCGTGGCTGGACCAGAATCCGGTGAAGTCCATCCGCTACCGCTCGTTCGCGCACAAGCTGAACCTCGCGGTGTTGGTCGTGACCTTCGTAACCCTCGGCTACCTGGGCCTGCAGCAAGTTACCACGCTGTACGGTGAACTCACGCTGCGCTTCGGGGTGATGTACTTCCTGTTCTTCTGGCTGCTCTGGTTCCACAGTAGGGAGCGGTCCGCGGTGTTCAGTCTCGTCTCGTTCGCGGTGCTGGTCGGGATCTACACCTTCTACGACTTCACCCGGTTCGACCCGGCCAATGCCCAGCTGTTGATCTCTGCCTGGCTGCTGCCGACGGCCTACCTGTTCGCCACCATGGTCGTGCCCGTCTTCGTACGCAACCTGGGTCGAGACCGTCCCGTTCCGGAAAGGGTGACCGCCTGATGAAACCCCCGCTGATTGCCATTCTTGCCCTGGCCCTGCTGGCCCTGGGCCCTGTTTCGCTTCAGGCCGCCGGCCCCTCCGTGCCGTTGGATCGCGTGAAGGTTGACGTGACCAACCAGGCTTCGCTGCAGCGCGGTGCCCGGCTTTACTTCAACTACTGCATGGGATGCCACTCCACGCAGTACATGCGCTACAACCGCGTGGGCCGTGACCTCGGGCTGACCGAGAACCAGGTCATCCACTCGATGATCTTCACCACCGACGAGGAAGGCGAGTTGGTGAATCCCGGCTCTCTGATCACCAATGCGATGACCTCGGCCTATGGTGAAGAGGCTTTTGGCATCGAACCTCCCGACCTCACGCTCGTGGCCCGGGTTCGGGGCGAGGACTGGCTCTATACCTTCCTGCGCAGTTTCTACGTCGACGAATCCCGGCCCCTGGGGGTGAACAACACGGTATTCGAGAACGTCGGCATGCCGCACCCGCTCTGGGAACTCCAGGGCTGGCAGGAGAAGCGCGCGGATGCCAATGGCGGGGTCCGGCTGCAGGTGGTCGACCCAGGCCGCATGAGCGGCCCGGAGTATGATCGAGCCATTCGCGATCTAGTCACCTTCCTTTCCTACGTGGCCGAGCCCATGCAGGTCGATCGGCAGAGGATCGGCATTTACGTGATGCTCTTCCTGCTGGTCTTTCTGGCGGTGGCCTACCTGTTGAAAAAGGAATACTGGAAAGACGTACACTAGGGCACGCAGTCGGGCGGTGTCTGCCTCGGACCCGCCCGTACGCCCACTACCGCATTGCCCCGCCAATCAGGGCGGGATCGGGAGAAAGCCATGGCGCTCGTCGCCAACCGACGTTCCGTAATGACCCTGTTTTCCGCGCACAACTGCGTGCGCTGCCATCGTATCCGCATCATTCTGGCCGAGAAGGATATCGCCGTCGACGTGGTCAATCTGTCCCCGGACGATCTTCCGGAAGACCTCTCCGATCTCAATCCCTACAACGAGGTGCCGACGCTGGTGGATCGGGATCTCGCGTTGTACGGAACCCACGTGATCACCGAGTACCTCGACGAGCGTTTCCCGCATCCGCCGCTGATGCCGGTGGACCCGGTGTCGCGCGCGGCGGCGCGGCTGGCGTTGTACCGCGTGGAGCGCGACTGGTACGCGGGGATGGACCTGATCGCGCAGTCGACGGGGTCTGGGCTGGCCAAGGCGCGCAAGATGCTACGGGAGAGCCTGCTCAATGCCACCGAGATCTTCGATCTGAAGCCATTCTTCCTGAGCGACGAGTTCAGCATCGTCGACAGTGCGATCGCGCCGGTGATGTGGCGGCTGCCCTCCGCCGGCATTCCCCTCGAGGGACTTCCGAAGTCGATACAGGCCTACGCCGACCGCGTCTGCAGGCGGGAATCCTTCCAGTTGAGCCTGACCGAGGCGGAACGGGAACTTCGTGAATGACCTCCTCGCGCCCTTATCTGCTGCGTGCGCTGCTGGACTGGATCAGCGATAACGGGCTGACGGCGCATTTGCTGGTGGATGCCACCCGACCCGAGGTCGTGGTGCCGACGCAGTTCGTCCAGGACGGAAAGATCACGCTGAATATCGGGCCTGCAGCGGTGCAGGGGCTGGAGATGGGCAACGAGGCCATCACCTTTTCGGCGCGTTTTGCCGGCCGGCCGATGCAGGTTCACGTTCCGGTGGGTGCCGTGCTGGCCATTTTCGCCCGCGAGAACGGCCAGGGCATGATGTTCGGCAACGAGCCGGGTAGCGAGTTGGCCGAAGAGGGTGACGCCGGCGCCGCCGACCCGTCTCCGACCCCTGAGAAAAAAAAGAAGCCGTCCGGGCGCAAGGGGCCAAGCCTCAAGGTCGTGAAGTAGTCTCGAGGGCGTCCGGAAGGCTCTTGCCCGGATTCATGATCCCGTCCGGATCGAACACCCGTTGCAGGCCCCGCATCATCTGCAGCGCGACCGGATCCAGTTCTCGGCGCACGAATTCGCGTTTCACGAGTCCGATCCCGTGTTCCCCCGACAGGGTGCCGCGCAGTGCAAGCACCAGCGCGAAGACCTCGTCCAGGCAGCTTTCGGCTGCCCGCATCTGTACCGGGTCGTCCGGGTCGACCAGCAGGTTGACGTGAATGTTGCCGTTCCCCGCATGACCGAAGTTGACGATAGTGATGCCGTACCGGCGTCCGAGTTCCTGCAGTCCGTCGATCAGTTCCGGTATCCGTGACACCGGTACGACCACGTCCTCGTTGATCTTCTTGGGTGCGATGTTGCGCAGGGCCGGTGACAGGGCCTTGCGGGTGCGCCACAGTCGCTCGGCATCCGCAGCGCTGGCGGCGATCTCGATACCCAGGCAGCCGTCGCCTCCCGCCGCGCGTCGCACCGCCTCCGCGGCCAGGCCGATCTGGGCGTGGGACCCGTCGACCTCGATCATCAGCAGGGCGCCTGCCTGTTCCGGCAGTGCGGTGTCGGCATAGCCACGGATCATGCCGATGGCTGCCGCGTCCATGAATTCCAGCGCACAGGGAGTGACCGGCTGGGCCATGATCCGGGCGACCGCTGCCGCCGCCGCGTGCATGTCCCGGTACACCGCCTGCAGCAGCTGCCGCGTCTCGGGCAGCGGCGTCAGCCGCAGCGTGGCTTCGGTGATCACCGCCAGGGTTCCCTCGGAACCGATCAGCAGCCGCGTCAGGTCATAACCCACCACCCCCTTGGTGGTGTAGACGCCGGTACGCAGCGCCTCGCCGGTACCGGCGACGGCGGCCAGGCCCAATGTGTTGTCGCGCGGCGTCCCGTATTTCACGGCTCTCGGGCCCGCGGCATTGCAGGCGAGGTTGCCCCCGATCGTGCAGTAGGCGCTGCTGGTCGGGTCCGGTGGCCAGAAGAACCCCTCGCGCTCCGCCGCCTGTTGCACCTCTGTGTTGGTCGCGCCGGGTTCCGCGACCAGCCAGCGGTTGGCCGGGTCGACCTCGAGGATTCGGTTCATGCGCTCCAGCGACAGGACCACTCCGCCGCGGTCGGGCACCACCGCACCCGTCGTTCCGGTGCCGCGGCCACGCACGATCAACGGCGCTTTCAATCTCCGGCACAGACGGACCAGTTCGACGATGGCCTGCACGTCGCGTGCAAAGACCACCGCCTCCGGCGCGGCATGCAGGCGCGAGTTGTCGGCGCCGTAGGCCCAGCAGTCGGCTGGGTCCAGCAGCCGGTCCTGTGCCGGGAGCATGGCCTCGAGTTCGCGTTGCAGCGTGGTCGGCATCACCATCCCGCCTGTATTGCATCCTGCAGCCATTCGACCCGGTCACGGGCGTCGAGCACGATCACGTCGAAGCGCACCGGGCCGTTCCAGCGCTGCTGCTGCAGGTAGGCCTCCGCGGTGCGCAGCAGACGCTGCTGCTTGCGCCGATCGATGCTCTCGGCACCGTCGGCAAACTGCCAGTGACTGCGCTTGCGCACCTCCACGAAGACCAGGACGTCGCCCTGTCTGCCGATCAGGTCGATCTCGCCAAAGCGCCTGCGGAAGTTGCGCCCGATCACGCGCACTCCCTGATGCTCGAGGAAGCGTTCGGCTTCCCGTTCGGCAGTCTGGCCACGATCGGTCGGGAGGGTCATCATTCCTCGGGTTCGATGACCCGGTCGGGCCGGACGGGACGGGGCAGACCCGCATGGAATTCGACCCAGGCCGGATCCCGGGTCCAGGTGCGTGTGAATGGCTGCAGCGCCCAGTTCCCGGCGACGCCATGGACCGGAAGGTGCGGAGCCCGCTGGTAGCGCGGCAGGTCGGCCGCGACGCGGACCGCATCGACGCCCAGGGCCGCAAACCGCGGCAGCCGATCGGCTGCCGTATCCTGGCCTTCCGATCCCGCCAGCTCCGCCTGCAGTGCCGGTTCGGGGTTCAGCTCGGTGTAGAGCCAGGGCGCATCCGGAAATCGGATCCCGCTCAGATCGCTGTCGAGCATCGGCTGCGGCCGCCCCTCGTAGGCGTGGGAAGTCGCCAGCATCGGCAGGCGTCCCGCGCGGTGGTAATGGAGATGTGGCACCACCATCCGCAGATCACGCGCCGGGCCGGCGACGAAGATCACGTCGATATCGGCGCGGATCTGCGCGTCGGCCTCGAGCGCCAGCCCCAACTGGCGGCTGACGCGGCGGATGCGGGCCTCGCTGGCGTCGACGCCTAGCGCGGAACCGATCTGCGCGTTGATGTCCGGCGACCGTGCCTGAAACCGGTGTTCGGCGGTCACGCGGCCGTCCTGCAGCTCGAAGGCATCCCGGAAGGCGCTGGCGACGCGCTCGCCGAACGCACTCTCCGGGACCAGGACCAGAGCGCGGTCCCGGCCGGAGCGCAGTGCCTCGCTGGCGGCGGCCTGGGCTTCGTCTTCCGGAGAGAGCGACAGGGCCGCGAACGGCGGAGCCAGCGGCGACGAAGGCCGGTTCAGCACCAGCGTCGGAACCCGTGAATCGATCGTTGCGACACGCTCGACGGACTCGCGGGTCAAGGGGCCGATGACCCGGTCGGCGCCCTGCTGCAGGGCATTGCGGTAGTGGGCGTCGGCGAGGTCGGGCTCGCCCGCGGTATCAAAGATCAGCAAGGATCCCGTGGCTCCGTGATCGCGGTAGAACTGTCCGGCGATCCCTTCGAGGATGGCGTTGCCGAGATCGCCGAGCGACCCCGAAAGCGGCAGCAGAACGGCGATACGCCGAGGCGGCTCGATGAACCGCAACGTGGCATTGCGCAACTCCGGAAGCAGCGCCTGGGCGGGGTGTCGGGGGTGGGTCTGGTCCCAATTCCGTACCGCCTGGGCGAAGGCATCGGGATCGTCCCCGGCCTCGCGCAATCCGAGAAACAGCGCGCTCCAGCCGGGCATGGCCGGGTCGTCCGTCACCCGTTCCAGCCGCTCCAGTTGCCCGGGGGGCTGTGCCGCCAGCAGGCTCCAGATGGCCGCCTGGTTCTCGCTCTGCCGTCGTGGGGCATCGAACAGGCCCTGGTCCAGCGCTACCCGTGCCCGCAGGGCCGCCCCCCATTCGCTCCGCCCGCTGAGCAGTTCCGCGTACAGCGCCAGTGCGTCGTAGTAGAGGCTTCGGTCCCTGTCGTCGTCCACCGATGGCAGTCGCTCGTAGGCGAGCCCGGGTTCGTCCACCAGCATCGCCAGGCGCGCGCCGCGATAGCGGTCCGCGAGGTTTCCCAGGCCTGCGTCAGGGAGCAGCGACCAGAGGCGCTCCGCGCGCAGCAGCAGCCCCGGCGCGGGCTCTGCGAGGGCGAGCACTGCATCGATCGCCTGTCGCGAGGGTTCGGGCTCCGGCGTGTATTCGGCCTCGATCAGAAGGTTCTGCGCGCGCTCGAGTGGCGTAACTTCGATCACCTCGGGTGCGGGCGCCACAACGGGTGGCGGGGCCGGGCGGGGCGCTGCGCAGGCGGTCAGCAGGGTGCCAAGGCAGGCCAGCGCCAGGATCCGGAGGGGTGCGACCCCGCGCGCGGGCATGTGGGTGTGCGTTAGAGTCACAGGGGGCTCTTGGGCCGATGATGGGGGGTCAGTATTGAAAGAGCATCAGACGCTGTCAACGCGTACCGGCAAACTCTGGGTGGTTGCGACCCCGATCGGGAACCTCGAGGACCTGGGGGGCCGGGCCGGTCGCGTGCTCGCAGAGGCCGACCTGATCGCCGCCGAGGATACCCGGCACAGCGGCCGGCTGCTGGCCCACCTCGGGCTTCACCGACCGCTGATCAGCCTGCATGAGCACAACGAGGAGGCGAGGGTGCCCCGACTGGTGGAGCGAATGCTGGATGGGCAGGCGTTGGCCCTGATCTCCGATGCGGGCACCCCGTTGCTGTCCGACCCCGGCTTCCGGCTGGTCCGGGCGGCCCGGGAGGCGGGTCTGTCGGTACTGCCCGTCCCTGGCCCCAGCGCGGTTCTCGCGGCACTGTCGGTTGCGGGCCTGCCTTCGGACCGATTCTGTTTCGAGGGGTTTCTGCCGGCATCGCCCTGCGCCCGGCGGCAACGTCTGGCGGAGCTGCTGAAGATGCCCGCCACGGTGGTCTGCTTCGAGTCGTCCCACCGCATCGCTTCCAGTGTCACCGATCTGGCGGCACTCGCCCCGGAACGGGAGGCCTTCCTCGCCAGGGAAATGACCAAGCAGTTCGAGGAACATTTTTTCGGTCCTGCCGGGACGCTGCCGGACTGGCTCGCCGCTGACCCGAACCGGTCGCGTGGCGAATTCGTGCTCCTGATTGCACCCTACCGGGAATCACCCGGTGAGGCCGCGGAAGGCGGGTTGCATCCGGAGGAGGAGCGGGTGCTGGCGACGCTGCTGGCCGAATTGCCGCTGAAGCAGGCCGTGCGGCTGACCAGTCAGCTGACCGGTGTTGCGCGCAACCGGGTCTATGCGCGTGCGCTCGCGCTGGCCGGGTGACCCATATCTGCGCCCGGCCACGCCGCCGGGCTTGCGTACCGGCCCCCGTGCGCGTACAAGAAAGGGTGGGAGTCGGCTGGACCGTCGCTGCGCGCAGGCGTGGAGGAAAGTCCGGGCTCCGTAGGGCAGGACGCCAGGTAATGCCTGGGCGGCGTGAGCCGACGGAAAGTGCCACAGAAAACATACCGCCGATGGGGCCGGATTCGTCCGGTTCACAGGTAAGGGTGAAATGGTGCGGTAAGAGCGCACCGCGCGCCTGGCAACAGTGCGCGGCAGGGTAAACCCCGTCCGGAGCAAGGCCAAATAGGGGTGCAATGATGCGGCCCGCATCGCACCCGGGTAGGCCGCTAGAGGCGCCTGGCGACAGGCGTCCCAGAGGAATGACGGTCCTCGACAGAACCCGGCTTACAGGCCGGCTCCCACCTTTCCCCACCCGCATCTCCGCGCAGGCGCGGCACCGCCGCCTGGCGGTTCGCATATCTCAAGTGGTCTCTTAACTAACCGGCCCAAGGTCACGCTTTTGATGACTTTTCCGGCGCGAATCACCCGCCGGTGTTTTTTCGCGTAAGTATCTGTCAATGAAAGCTTATTTTTTATCGATCCAGGCATTTTTTCCTTGACGAGTGGCGCTGGCGCTCCCTATAGTGTCGAAAAGTGGGGGAACGTGGGGACGAGTGGGTCCCCACCGAGGCGCTCAATGTTCCGAGGGGTGAGTCAGCTAAGTGTGGACGCGAAGGGGCGCATCGCCGTGCCCGCGCGGTACCGTGACGCCCTGAGCGAGAGCTGCCAGGGCCAGCTGGTCCTGACGGTCGATCGGGACGGCTGCCTGCTTCTGTACCCGGCACCGGAATGGGAGCGCATCGAGCAGTCCCTGATGTCCCGCCCGAACATGAATCCCCAGGTGCGCAAGCTGCAGCGGCTGCTGGTGGGGCACGCCACCGAATGCGATCTGGATGGGCAGGGGCGTCTGTTGCTGCCGCCGCCGCTGCGGGAATTCGCGGGACTGTCAAAGCGAGTGGTGCTGGTGGGGCAGGGAAACAAGTTCGAAATCTGGGACGAGGACACCTGGTCCCGAAATCGCGAGCTCTGGTTCGGGGAGGATGCGGATGACGCACTCAGCGAAGCGCTCGAATCCATCGCGCTCTGATCGACATGGAGTCCCTGTCGCATACGCCGGTGCTGCTCGAGGCCGCGCTCCAGGCCCTGGCGATCCGTCCCGAAGGAAGGTACGTCGACGGCACCTTTGGGCGTGGCGGTCACAGTCGCGGAATCCTGTCGCGGCTCGGACCGAACGGGCGACTGCTGGCCATGGACCGGGATCCCTCGGCGTTGGAAGCGTCCGGGCAACTCGCCGCAGACCCGCGTTTCTCCTTCCAGCAGGCGTCTTTTTCGCACATGGCTGAGGTCATCCGGCAACACTGGCCCGACGTTGGGGTCGATGGCGTGCTGCTGGACCTGGGAGTCTCCTCGCCGCAGCTGGACGAGCCGGCGCGCGGGTTCAGTTTCCAGCACGATGGCCCGCTGGACATGCGCATGGATCCCGGCACCGGCATCCCGGCCTCGGCATGGTTGGACCGTGCCGACGAAGCCGCGATCGCCGATGTGCTGCACACGCTCGGCGAGGAGCGGTTTTCCCGTCGCATTGCCCGCGCGATTGTCGCCGCACGCCGTACCGCCCCGCTGACCCGCACGCGGGAACTGGCGGACCTGGTGCGTCGCGCGGTGCCGCGTTCCGAGCCGGGTCGGCATCCCGCGACGCGGACCTTCCAGGCTCTGCGCATCCACATCAACGACGAACTCGGGGAACTGCGTACCTGGCTGGACAGCATTCCCGATGTGCTGGCACCCGGGGCGCGCCTGGTGGTGATCAGCTTCCATTCGCTGGAGGATCGGCTGGTCAAGCGCGCCTTCCAGGGGCGATCGGACGCGCCCCGCCCACCGCGTGGGCTTCCCGTGCTGCCCGAGGCGACGCGTCCGCCGCTGCGGATGCTCGGCAAGCCAGTGCGTCCCGACGCCGCGGAGTGCCAGCGCAACCCGCGCGCACGATCGGCCGTGTTGCGCGTCGGCGAGCGCAACCCATGAGCCGGACCCTGATGCTCCAGATTCTGCTGGCGGCGTTCGTCTTCGCGTCCGCGGTCGGCGTGGTCGTCGCGCGCCACGAGGCACGGCAGGCCTTCATCGATCACCAGGCCGGGCTGAACGATCGCGACGCGCTGAACCTCGAGTGGACCCAGCTGCAGCTGGAGCAGGCGACCTGGGCGACGCAGGCGCGTATCGAGGCCACCGCGCGCGACCGTCTGGGCATGATCCAGCCGGGCCCGGACCGCATCGTGTATGTGGAGGGTCGTCCGTGGGCGCGCTGAAACGCCAGGTGAGCCACTGGCGCCTGAAGGTCCTGGCGTCGGGCCTGCTCGCACTGACAGCCCTCCTGCTTCTGCGGGCCATGGACCTGCAGATCCTGAAGCAGGATTTCCTCCAGGGGCAGGGGGAGGCTCGACAGGTGCGCACGATCGTGGAGCCCGCATACCGCGGATTGATCACCGACCGGAACGGCGAACCGCTCGCCATCTCGGGCCCGGTGGAAACGGTATGGGCACATCCCGGCGAACTGCTTGCCGCCGCGCATCGCTTGCCCGAACTGGCGCGGGTCCTCGAGATGGAGGCCGCCGTGCTGCGTGCCCGTCTCGAGCAGCGGGCGAACCGGGAATTCATTTACCTGAGGCGCCAGCTGCCGCCCGAGCAGGCGCAGCAGGTGGCAGCGCTGGAGGTGCCCGGGGTTGCGCTGATGCGCGAATTCCGACGCTATTACCCCCATGGCGAGGCGTCGGGCCACATCGTCGGTTTCACCGACATCGACGAGCGGGGCCAGGAGGGGATGGAACTGGCCTTTGACGGATGGCTCGCGGGCCGCCCAGGCTCGAAGCGCGTGTTGCGCGATCGGCATGGTCAGAAGATCCGGGATGTTGCGAGCATCCTGCCGGCGCGGGACGGCAACGACCTGCGTCTCACCATCGATCAGCGTCTGCAATACCTCGCCTACCGTGAGCTGAAGGCGGCGGTGCAGTCGCACAACGCCATTGGCGGTTCCGCGGTGCTCGTGGACGCGCGCTCGGGTGACATCCTCGCCATGGTCAATCAGCCGGGTTTCAATCCGAACAACCGCGCCCAGCTCGATCTGTCCATGACCCGGAACCGTGCCGCGACCGATACGCTGGAGCCGGGATCGGTGATCAAGCCATTCACGGTGGCGGTGGCGCTGGAGACCGGTACCGTCAGCCCGGACGTGCTGCTCGACACCGCGCCCGGCACCATGCGCGTTGGCCGCCATACCGTACGCGACATCCGCAACTTCGGGCGGATCGATCTGACCACGCTGATTTCGCGGTCGTCCAACGTCGGTTCCACACAGCTCGCGCTCGAGACCCCGCCGGCCGACTTCTGGCGCATGCTGCATCAAGCCGGCTTCGGGCGCTCGCTGGGAACCGGGCTTCCCGGCGAGGCAGGCGGCGTGCTGCGTGATTTTCCGACCTG
>SKJG01000075.1 GCA_007116035.1 Thioalkalivibrio sp. | reverse complement strand
TGGATAGTTGGGTTTGACGCTCCCCGGCAGCATCGATCGCCTCCTCCGATCGTTTCGCAGTGTCCGGTTGACACGCCTGTCTGCCGCTCGAGGTCTCGGTTCGAGTGCCCGAGCAGGGTCGGCTAGAGGCGCCGATGTGCTGGTCGCAGCGGTGGCCAGCCCGGAACGGTAGGACCGGGGGGATGGACCATCGGTGGCTGACACTCTTCTCGCGGGACGGGGGATCATCACCAATGCTCGGGAACATTGCCCCTGGAGCCGGTGCCCAACGGATACAGTGAAACCACCTGTCAAACACACCGACGAAAGGAGCCAACCTCCGCAACCCGTGCTGGCGGAACCTGAGATTTCCTTGATCGCCCGGCCTGGAACAAGGCCGACAAACTGCCGCTAACCCTGCCTGCGCGGCGGCCGTCGCCTGACTCTGTCCTTCTGCTCGCTTTGCCATGAATACTTTGACCTGTTGCTCGGTGACCGCCATCCCGCCCCTTCGGGGTCCTCTGGAAAGACGATCAAGGTTACGGGCAACCGGCCAAAATAGTTGTCGTCAACCGGCCAAAGTAATTGTCGCTGGATAAACCCGATATCGAAGCTGTGCGCCCCCGTGAACGGGTTCTGCACACCAGCGCGGGCCAACCTGGCAAACCGCACGTGAAACGCCAGCCATCAACGACCATCTAGTCAGGGCAAACCGACACGCCCGCGCGAGGAGCGCCACGGCACCCTGCTCCGCGCACCAACGATCTGGCGCGCGCGGCCCCCGTTTTCAAGCGGGCTTAAGCGGATTTTTTATGTGGGGTACATCGTGGGATAAATGAAAAAGGCGCCCGTAAGCGCCTGTTTTCATTGATGATCTGGCGGAGAGAGAGGGATTCGAACCCTCGATGGGCTTTTGACCCATACTCCCTTAGCAGGGGAGCGCCTTCGACCACTCGGCCATCTCTCCGAAACTGGTCGCAAAGAATACGGGGTCCAGGGGCAAATGGGAAGACCGTGGCGGCTCGCATGAGCCGAAACCCCATGGATTTTCCGACGAAGGAGGGCGGACGCCGGGGCGCCCTTCCCGGCCGTACCGCTTAGCTGTTACTGGCCTCTGGGTCTTGGTCCGTTGATCCCGGGGCCCGGTTTTCGCGCTGGATGCGCTCGTAGATCTCCTCACGATGCACGGCGACATCCTGAGGGGCGTTGATGCCAATGCGCACCTGGTTCCCCTTCACACCCAGCACGGTGACGGAAATCTCCTCACCGATCATCAGGGTCTCGCCCACGCGTCGAGTCAAAATGAGCATGCCTTTCTCCACAGTACCTGTGTCGGACGGTATCGGTCGCCCGGTTGCCGTTGCTTCCCGCTGTATGCGTATATCGCTCAGCTTGCTGATGGACCCGCCGGTTCTCGCTCAAGTTCAAAGGTATCGTGCAATGTGCGGACTCCCAACTCCATGTACTTTTCGTCCACCACCACCGAAATCTTGATCTCCGAGGTCGAAATCATCCGGATGTTGATCGATTCCTTCGCCAGAGCCTTGAACATGCGGCTGGCGATACCCGCATGCGAGCGCATCCCGACCCCGACCACCGAGATCTTCGCGATCTTGGTGTCGCCGGCGACCTGCCGGGCGCCCACGCCTTGGGCGACTGCCTGCAGAACTTCCATCGCCTTCTCGTAATCGTTCCTGTTCACCGTGAACGTGAAGTCGGTGGTGCCGTCACCGCCGATGTTCTGCACGATCATGTCCACTTCGATGTTCGCGTCCGCGATCGGGCCCAGGATGCCGTAGGCGACACCGGGCTGGTCCGGCACCCCCTGAATCGTCAACTGGGCCTCGTTCTGCGTGAACGCGATACCTGCCACCAACGCCTGCTCCACGCGTCCCTCCTCGGTTGTAATGAGCGTCCCGGGGCCTTCCTCGAACGAGGACAGGACCCGCAGGGGCACGTTGTATTTGCCGGCGAACTCCACCGACCGGATCTGCAACACCTTGGAACCCAGGCTGGCCATTTCCAGCATCTCCTCGAAGGTGATGCGCTCCAGGCGCCTGGCGTGCTTGACCACTCGGGGATCCGTCGTATAGACACCGTCCACGTCGGTATAGATCCGGCACTCGTCGGCCTTCAGGGCCGCGGCCAATGCCACAGCCGTCGTGTCCGATCCGCCACGTCCGAGTGTGGTGATCGCACCTTCCTCGTCGACACCCTGGAACCCGGCGACCACCACGACGCGCCCGGCGTCCAGATCACCACGGATACGCAGGTCGTCGATGCTGCGGATCCGCGCCTTGTTGTGCATGCTGTCGGTCAGGATCCGGACCTGGCCACCGGTGTAGGAGCGCGCGGGGCAGCCGCGCGATTCCAGGGCCATCGACAGCAAAGCGATGGTGACCTGTTCGCCGGTGGACAACAGCACATCGAGTTCACGCCCCTCCGACCGCGGCTGGATTTCGCGGGCGAGGCCCAACAGCCGATCGGTCTCGCCGCTCATCGCGGAGACCACGACGATCAGCGCGTGGCCCTCGCCGCGCAGGCGCAGCACGCGCTCGGCGACGTTCTTGATGCGCTCGGGGCTTCCGACGGAAGTGCCACCGAATTTCAGTACCAGCAGGGACATGGATATCTCGAAACTCCGTTAAGCGCGGATTGGGACAGGGGTGGGGGCGTGGAACGTCATGCCGGGTTCAATCTGGGTAATCATACCCATTGGTTTCTTTGACGTCTGCCCGTGCGTGTGGAAATCATCCTTGGATGCGCTCGCGCACCCAGCTCTCCACCGATGCCAGCGCGGCCTGCAGCTTGTCCGCCTCCTGCCCCCCGGCCATCGCCATGTCCGGGCGACCACCGCCGCGACCGCCGACCTGGGCGGCGACAAAGCCCACGAGATCGCCCGCCTTGACCAGGCCGGTCTCGCCCTTGGTCACACCCGCGACCAGACTCACCTTGCCTTCGGGCGTCGTCGTGCCCAGCACCACGACCGCCGCGCCGAGTTTCTGCTTCAGCTGGTCGACCATGTCGCGCAGCGCCTTGGGTTCCACGCCCGGAACCTCTCCAGCCAGTACCTTGAGGGGTCCCACCTCCACCGCCTGGCTCGCGAGGTCGCTCCCTGCCTGGTTCGCAAGCCGCCCCCGGAGCGCGGACAGTTCCTTTTCCAGTTCCCGGTTGCGTTCCAGCAGCGTCTGCACCTTTTCCGGAACCTCGCTCCGGCTGCCACGGACAAGCCCGGCGACGGCGTCCAGCGTCTCTAGCTGGCGATCCATCCAGGCCAGCGCCACAGCCCCGGCCACGGCCTCGATACGGCGGATGCCCGCCGCCACCCCGCCCTCGGATACGATGCGGAAGGCGCCGATGTCGCCGGTCCGGTCGACATGGGTCCCGCCGCAGAGTTCGGTGGAGGAACCGATGTTCAGCACGCGCACCTGCGCTCCGTACTTTTCGCCGAACAGTGCGACCGCTCCTGAA
Source organism: Thioalkalivibrio sp. (assembly GCA_007116035.1). Taxonomy (GTDB): domain Bacteria; phylum Pseudomonadota; class Gammaproteobacteria; order Ectothiorhodospirales; family Ectothiorhodospiraceae; genus Thioalkalivibrio. Next base: position 37,306 of record SKJG01000075.1, on the reverse strand, counting down.
GACAGCGCGGTTTCGATGTCCATCAGGCGGGTATCGGTCGCCTGGTTGGCGAGGATCTCCGCATTCACCTGTGCCTCGATGCCGCGCAGCTGTTCCTGCGAGACCGGCTCGAAATGGGCGAAATCGAAACGCAGCCGTTCGGCATCCACCAGGGATCCCTTCTGCTGGATGTGGGACCCCAGGTGATCGCGCAATGCCTTGTGCAGCAGGTGTGTTGCCGAGTGATGACGGCGGATCGCATCCCGGCGGGGTCCGGCAACGGAGGCTCTTATACGCATGCCCTTCTCGATCCGGCCGGCCCGTACCTGGCCCACGTGCAGATAGGCTTCACCCTGCTTGCGCGTGTCCTGAACGTCGAAGCGGATGCCCGACGCCATCATTGCACCCACGTCGCCCACCTGGCCGCCGGACTCGGCGTAGAAGGGTGTGCGGTCGAGGATCACCACGCCCGTTTCGCCCAGCTCGAGCGCATCGACCAAAGCACCATCCCGTAACAAGGCAACGACCTCGCCTTCTTCCTCCAGCCGGTCATAGCCGCAAAATTCCGTGACCGCATCCAGTTCCTGGCTCCCGGCCGTCCCCATGCTGAAGTGGCTGGCCGCCCGTGCGCGGCTGCGCTGCGCGTCCATCGCGGCATCGAAGCCTTCGAGATCCAGCGTCAGGCCGCGCTCCCGAGCGATATCGCCCGTCAGGTCGACCGGGAATCCGTAGGTATCGTAGAGCAGAAAGATGGTGTCCCCAGGGATCGTCGATCCTTCCAGGCGGCCCAGGTCGTCCTCGAGGATACGAACTCCTTTTTCGAGTGTTTCCAGAAACTTCATCTCCTCCTTTCTCAGAACCTGTTGCAGATTCTCCTGCGTCTCGGCCAGCTCCGGATAGAAATCGCCCATGACCGAAACCAGCGCCGGGATCAGGCGGTAGAGAAAAGCCTTATCGAAGCCGAGCTTGTGTCCGTGACGCGCGGCGCGCCGGATGACTCGACGCAGCACGTAACCGCGGCCTTCGTTGCCCGGCATCACCCCGTCATTGATCAGGAATGCGATCGAGCGAATATGGTCCGCAATGACCCGTAGCGACGCCGAGTCCAGATCCTTCGTGCCGACGATGTCGGCGGCCGCGTGGATCAGATCCTGGAACAGGTCGATCTCGTAGTTCGAATGCACGCCCTGCAGCACCGCCGCGAGACGCTCCAGCCCCATGCCGGTGTCCACGGACGGATGTGGCAAGGGGGTCAGAACCCCTTCGCTGTCGCGATCGTACTGCATGAAAACGAGATTCCAGATTTCGATGTAGCGGTCACCGTCCTCTTCGGGCGTACCGGGGAGCCCACCCGCCACGCCGGGACCGTGGTCGTAAAATATTTCGGTACTCGGCCCGCAGGGGCCGGTGTCACCCATCTGCCAGAAGTTGTCGGACCCGCCGCCGGCCTTGTCGCCGATCCGGATCACGCGCTCAGGCGCAAGGCCAATCTCGTTCACCCAGATCGCATGGGCATCGTCGTCCGTTTCGTAAACGGTGACCCACAGTTTCTCGGCCGGGATGCCGATGGTCTCGGTCAGGAACTCCCAGGCATAAGCGATCGCGTCCCTCTTGAAATAGTCGCCGAAGCTGAAGTTGCCGAGCATCTCGAAGAAGGTGTGGTGACGGGCCGTATACCCCACATTCTCAAGATCATTGTGTTTGCCGCCGGCGCGCACGCAGCGCTGGCTGCTCGCAGCGCGCGTGTACGGTCGCTTCTCGCGTCCAAGGAACACCTCCTTGAACTGCACCATGCCCGAATTGGTGAACAGCAGGGTGGGGTCGTTGCCAGGGACCAGTGGGCTGGAGGGCACCTCGACGTGCCCTTTGCGGACAAAGAAATCGAGAAAACTCCGGCGGATGTCGGCGCTTTTCATGAAGGTCCGATACATATGTTGCGGAAAAACCCAGAATACCACGCGAATGCAACACCTGCGCGCATTTCACCCCGGTTACTGGACGCTTTTGCTCCACTCCGCGACGGCCGCCCTCGCCACACTGGAGGCAAAACCGCGCTGGGCCAGATGGCGCAGCATGCGTGCCCTGGCGGCGGAGGTCTCCGGTGCTTCGGCAAAGTGGCGGCGGGCCTGCGCGAGTGCCTGCGCGCGCCAATCGACGCCGAGTTCCGCCAGCGCCTGATCGACGAGCACCTGCTTCATGCCGTGTTGGCCGAGTTCGGCCCGGATGCGCAAGTCCCCGTAACCCTGGGCGGCGCGATGCCGCGCGAGCGATCCGGCAAAACGTGCGTCGCTCAGGTATCCCGCTTCGCGCAGCTGCTCCAGCGCGGGTTCGATCGACGCCACGGTGAAACCACGCTGTTTCAGCTTGCGCGTGAGCTCGAGCGTACTGTGCTCACGCCGTGCGAGCAGCCGGAGGCCGGCTGCGTGGGCCTCCTCCGGCTCATCCTTCGGCGCTGACCGGCTCTGCACTGGCTTTTTGACGCGACGGCAGGTAGTGCGCCCGCAGCTTCTGTTCGATGTCCGCCGCAAGGTCCGGATGTTCCTTCAGGAACTGCCGGGCGTTCTCTCGGCCCTGACCGATGCGTTCGCCGTTGTAGCTGTACCACGCGCCGGCCTTGTCGATCAGCCCTTCCTTGACCCCCAGTTCGATCACCTCGCCCAGCCGCGAGATACCCTCGCCATACAGAATCTCGAAGTGTGCCTCCTTGAACGGCGGCGCCATCTTGTTCTTGACCACCTTGACCCGGGTCTCGTTGCCGATCACCTCGTCGCCCCGCTTGATCGCACCGATGCGGCGGATGTCCATCCGAACCGAAGCGTAGAATTTCAGCGCATTGCCGCCGGTGGTCGTCTCCGGACTCCCGAACATGACGCCGATCTTCATGCGAATCTGGTTGATGAAGATCACTAAAGTGTTGGACCGCTGGATATTTGCGGTCAGTTTCCTCAGGGCCTGCGACATCAGGCGCGCCTGCAGTCCGACGTGGGCGTCGCCCATCTCGCCCTCGATCTCGGCCTTGGGGGTCAGGGCAGCCACGGAGTCGACTACGACCACATCCACCGCCCCGCTGCGGACCAGCATGTCGGCAATTTCGAGGGCCTGTTCGCCGGTATCTGGCTGTGAGATCAGCAGCTCATCGACCTTCACTCCGAGCTTCTGGGCATAGCCCGGATCGAGTGCGTGCTCGGCGTCGATGAAGGCCGCGGTACCGCCCAGCTTCTGGCACTCGGCGACCACATGCAGGGTCAGCGTGGTCTTGCCCGAGGACTCCGGCCCGTAGATCTCGACCACCCGCCCGCGCGGCACCCCGCCGATTCCCAAGGCAACGTCCAGCGCCAGTGAACCGGTGGAAATGACCTCGACATCACGCACGGCGGTTCCGTCGCCCATGCGCATCACGGCGCCCTTGCCAAACTGCCTCTCGATCTGTCCCAACGCAGCGGCAAGCGCCTTCTTGCGATTCTCGTCCACACTATCCTCCTTGGTGTTCTTCAACCGGTCCAATGGCGCGGGAGTATCCCATAACGGGCGGGTCCAGCCCAAGCAGGCGCACGAAGCGTCCGGTCCCCGCCGGACCGGGCACGGTTGCTTAGATGCAGGCGCGGGTCAATCCGACGCGAGCTCGTGATCGAGCAGTTGCTGCAGCCCCCAGCGCACGGCGGCACGCCGGATCTCGGCACGGTTTCCCGAGAACATCTGGCGTGCCGTGCGGCAGCCTCGCTCGCGTTCTGCCCAGGCAAACCAGACCAGCCCGACCGGCTTGTCCGCGGTGCCACCGCCTGGACCGGCGATGCCGGTGACGGCAACGGCCAGATCCGCGGCACTATGCTCGAGGGCGCCATGGGCCATCGCTTCGGCCACAGCTTCGCTGACCGCGCCCCAACGCCAGATCAGGTCGGACGGAACACCAAGCAGGCGGGTCTTGGACTCGTTGCTGTAGGTCACCCAGCCGCACTCGAACCACTCAGAACTGCCAGGGATCTCGGTCAGGACATGCGCCATGCCGCCGCCAGTACAGGACTCCGCGGTACACAACCGCTGACCCCGCTCCCGCAAACGCTGGCGGAGCGCCAAGACAAGCTCGTCCAATGGTTCCGCCATCATCCGTCCCTCCGAACCCGGAGACCCTGACCCAGCTGACATGGTCCCGGGCCTGAACCCGCGTCGCCGGGAGGATACGCATTACCTTCCGTTGGCCACAAGCTGCCCGCCGCGGGTCCGTACGCACCGGGCCGCTGCCCTATACTCCCGGTTTTGCCCGCCGCGAGCGCCATGGACCCCTTGTCAGCTCATACCCCGATGATGCAGCAATATCTCCGGATCAAGGCGGAACATCCGGATACCCTGCTGCTGTACCGCATGGGCGATTTTTACGAGTTGTTCTACGCCGACGCCCAGCGCGCCGCGCAGCTGCTCGACATCACGCTCACGCGGCGTGGGGAGTCCGCGGGACAGCCGATCCCGATGGCCGGCATCCCGGTACACACCCTGGAGAGTTACCTTGCGCGGCTGCTGAAGAAGGGCGAGGCCGTGGCAATCTGCGAGCAGACCGGCGAGGTCGGTGCCGGCAAGGGGCCGGTACAGCGCGAGGTCGTACGTATCGTCACGCCAGGCACGATTTCCGAGGAGGCGCTGCTCGACGCCCGCGAGGTCAACCTGATCGTCGCCCTGTGCCCCGGCGCCAGCAATTCCGGCCCGGATGCGGTCGGCCTCGGCATCCTCGAGTTCGCCAGCGGCCGCTTCAGCGTGACCGAGGTCGTCGCGGGCGAGCCGCTCGCCGCCGAGCTCGCCCGTCTGAGCCCGGTGGAGACCCTGGTTCCCGAAGGCCTCGATGCCGGGCTTCCGGACGGTCAGCGGTTCCCGGACTGGCATTTCGACCCGGTGTCCGCCCGGCGGGTGTTGACCGCACACTTCGGAACCCGGGACCTTGCGGGCTTCGGCTGCGACGACCTGCCTCTCGGGCTCACGGCAGCCGGCGCGCTGCTGGCCTACGTACAGACCCGCTATCGCGGCGAACTGGGGCACATCACCGGTCTCCGCCGGGAGATGCGCGGCGATACCCTGCAGCTCGATGCCGCAACCCGGCAGAACCTGGAATTGAACCGGACGCTATCGGGTCGGCGCGAAGGCAGTCTGATCGCTCTTCTGGACTGCAGCCGGACCGCCATGGGTTCGCGCCTGCTCAGCCGCTGGCTGAACCAGCCGCTACGTGACCGCGAAGGCATCCGTCGACGCCATGGCGTGGTGCAGGAACTCCTGGACGGCGGCCAGCATCGCGGATTGCGCCGGCATCTCTCCGGATTTGCCGACTGCGAGCGCATCATCAGCCGCATCGCGCTCGGCAGTGCGCGCCCCCGGGATCTGGCTGCCCTGCTTCACGGCCTGCAGCGGCTTCCGGAACTCCAGGCTAACCTTCCCGCGGAGGGCAGCTCAGCCCTGCTTGACGAGATCCGCGACCGGCTGCTCCCGCGCACCGAACTGACCAGCCTGCTCGAACGGTCTCTGGAGGAACAACCCCCGTTGCGGCTGAGCGATGGCGGCGTGATCCGCCCGGGCTTCGACCCGGAGCTGGACCGCCTGCGCGGCCTGCAGGCCGACGCAGACCGGTTCCTGCGCGAACTGGAGGTCCGCGAACGCGAGGCCACGGGGCTTACGCAGCTGCGCGTCGCCTACAACCGCGTCCACGGCTACTACATCGAGATCGCCCGTAGCCTGTCCGACCGCGTGCCGGCGCGCTTCGTCCGGCGCCAGACCCTGAAGAACGTTGAGCGCTATACCACCGAGGAACTGAAGCAGTTCGAGGACGAGATCCTCTCGGCCCGTGACCGCGCCCTGAATCTGGAGCGGGAGCTCTTCGAACGGCTCCTGGGCAGTCTGCGCGAAGCGATCGCAATGTTGCGTGCATTCTCCGATGCGGTCGCCGAACTCGATGTCTTCTGCGCGCTGGCCGATAGTGCCGAACGCCTGGACTGGGCCTGCCCGGTGATGCCCGCAGAACCGGGTATCCTGATCGAAGCGGGGCGGCACCCGGTGGTGGAGGCTGCGCTGCAGGAACCCTTCGTTCCCAACGACGTTCGCCTGGACCCCGAGACCCGACGGCTGCTGGTGATCACCGGCCCGAACATGGGTGGCAAATCCACCTACATGCGCCAGACGGCGCTGATCGTGATCCTGGCCTGCATGGGCAGCTTCGTTCCCGCGCGCAGTGCCCGGATTGGCCCGGTGGACCGCATCTTCACCCGGATCGGGGCCTCGGACGACCTGGCATCGGGCCGCTCGACCTTCATGGTCGAGATGACCGAGGCCGCGAACATCCTGCACAACGCAGGGCCGGAAAGCCTGGTGCTGATGGACGAGATCGGGCGCGGCACCAGCACCTTCGACGGGCTGGCGCTCGCTCTGGCCTGCGCGGAACGGTTGGCGCGACACAACCGTTCGCTGACCCTGTTCGCCACGCATTACTTCGAGCTGACCACATTGGCCGAACGCCAGCGTGGGGTGGTCAACGTGCACACCGATGCCATCGAGCACCGGGACACCGTCGTCTTTCTTCACCAGGTCCAGGAAGGCCCGGCCAACCAGAGCTACGGGCTGCAGGTGGCCGCCCTTGCCGGTGTCCCGGCGGCGGTCCTGAAACGCGCCCGAGCGCATCTGGCCGAACTCGAGGCCCGCGCGCTCGCGGCCGAGGACCAGCCGCAACTCGGACTGTTCACGCAAGCGCCGCCCGCGCCCGAAGCGGGACCGGACGAGTCGTTGCTGGCCGAACTGCGCGACCTCAACCCGGACGAATTGACACCGCGCGAAGCCCTCGAGGCCCTCTATCGGCTGCGGGAACGGCTGTGAAGGGTGCTTGCATCGACGGGCCCGGGACGCCTTTGCGCCAATGCGCGTACGTGTTAGCGCCCGCGAACCCCGCTCGCGTTAGAATGCAGCGGCAAATTTCACCGATGGACTGCCCAAACGGAGAACCAGATGACCTACGTCGTTCTTGAAAACTGCATCAAGTGCAAATACACGGACTGCGTCGAAGTCTGCCCGGTGGACTGTTTCCACGAGGGTCCGAACTTCCTGGTGATCGATCCCGATGAGTGCATCGACTGCACGCTGTGCGAACCGGAATGTCCCGCGGAGGCCATCGTTCCAGAGGACGATGTCCCGGAGGGACAGGAAGCCTTTATCGAACTGAATGCCGAACTGTCGCGGTCTTGGCCGGTCATCACGACGCGCAAGGATGCCCCGCCGGATGCCGAGGAGTGGGACGGCAAACCCGACAAGCTCCAATACCTCGAGCGTTGACGGCTCGCGATACCGTTGCGAGCGCTCAGAGGGAGGGAGTACGGGCGTGGCTGGGGGTCTGCGGGGACGCGCCCCCCCGGAAGGAAATCCGCCGCGCACTCGCCCTCCCGGGCAACTCGCATCAAACCAGGGGATCGACCAGCGGCAGACTCGCGGTCTTGTCCCGAGCCCGAAACTGGTGGCCCTGCGTAAGGCAGAACCCCAGCCACTTGAACAGGAACCGGTTGTGGCGCCAGCGGCAGGCCAGTCCGGAAACGCCAGCGATGGCGTCCATCGTCAGGTCTTCGCCGCGACGCCGACAATACCGGCCCACCACCTCCGCCTGGCGGGCGTCGTGGAACATCCGGATGACCATGTCAGGCTGGCGCCGTACCCGCTCTCCGTCCCCGAATTCGTAGCTCAGGCGCAGCCGGGTGGTGTAGGGCGTACGTTCGATCACCGTCAGGTGCAGATCGGAAGCACCCGCGACACGGGACACCCCCTCCCCCTTCATCGCATCCAAGTCGGGACTCAGGCGCCGCAGACGCAGGTAGTTGCTCTCGTACAGTTCCATCAGCGCCGCAAAGGTCACGTAGCGAGGATTCAGGTGGGTGGGCAATGGGCGTTCCAGGATCATGGCGCGCAGTGTACTGCGTCCAACCGGTACAGGCACAATGAGTCCCTGATCCGTATCCGGTCAACTTGCAGCGTGCCTGATCGTGCGTTTTCGACGAGACACCCTGCGCGGATTCTGCTACCTTCAGCGGCAACGGTTGCCAGCCTTCCTCACCGTCCGCCCAGGCCAGGGACTTGAAGCGAACATGGAAATCAGCGTCGTCTCGACTCGCCCGTTCACGGATCAGAAGCCCGGCACTTCGGGAGTACGCAAGCAAGTCTCCCGCTTCCGCAAGACTCACTATCTCGAGAATTTCGTCCAGAGCATCTTCGACAGCCAGAAGGCGCTGGCCGGTGCCGAGCTGATCCTCGGCGGCGACGGACGATTCTTCAATCGGGAAGCCGTCCAGATCATCCTGCGCATGGCGGCAGCGAACGGGACCCGCAAGGTCACCGTTGGTCGCGGCGGCATCCTGTCCACGCCCGCAGCCAGCCACCTGATCCGCACCCGCCATGCAGCAGGCGGCATCGTGCTCTCGGCCAGCCACAATCCGGGCGGGCCAACAGGCGACTTCGGCATCAAGTTCAACGTCGCCAACGGCGGGCCTGCACCGGAATCGGTCACCGCCGCCATCCACGCGGCGAGCCTCAAGATGACACACTACCGCATCGCCGGGGCGCCGCACATCGATATCGATCATGTCGGCCACCAGACGCTCGGCGAGATGGAAGTCGAGGTTGTCGATCCGGTCACCGACTACGCCGACCTGATGGAGTCGCTGTTCGATTTCCCGGCCATGCGCGCACTGGTCCGGTCGGGCGGCTTCGGCATGCGCTTCGATGCCATGCACGCCGTCACCGGGCCCTACGCCATCGAGATCCTGGAGGAACGCCTCGGCGCCGCACCGGGCACCGTGATGCGCAAGGAACCCTTGGCCGATTTCGGTGGGCGCCATCCCGACCCCAACCTGAGCCACGCCCGCGAACTCGGCGAGCTCATGTTCGGGCGCGATGCGCCTGACTTCGGCGCTGCATCGGATGGCGACGGGGACCGCAACATGATCCTCGGACGCGGCTTCTTCGTCAGCCCCAGCGACAGCCTGGCGGTGATGGCCGCCAATGCCCACCTGATCCCGGCCTACCGCGACGGGCTCAAGGGCGTTGCCCGCAGCATGCCGACCAGCCAGGCGATCGACGCCGTGGCGGAGGCCATGGGCATCCCCTGCTACGAGACCCCCACCGGCTGGAAGTTCTTCGGCAACCTGCTCGACGACGGACGCATCACGCTCTGCGGCGAGGAGAGCTTCGGCACCAGCTCCGATCACGTGCGCGAGAAGGACGGTCTGTGGGCGGTTCTCTTCTGGCTGAACCTCATCGCGGCGCGGGGCCAGCCGGTCACCGAGATCGTCCGGGATCACTGGCAGCGCTTCGGACGCCATTATTACACCCGGCACGACTACGAGGAGATCGACAGCGGGCGCGCCGAGACCCTGATGGACCGCCTGCGCGCAGCCCTGCCGTCACTGCCGGGGCGGCAATTCGGCTCCCTGCAGGTCCGCGCGGCCGACGACTTCAGCTACACCGACCCGGTCGACGGCAGCATAAGTTCCGGCCAGGGGTTGCGCATTCTTTTCGAGGACGGGGCGCGCATCGTATTCCGGCTCTCGGGCACCGGAACCCAGGGTGCGACCCTGCGGGTGTATCTGGAACGTCACGAGACCCGGCCGGATCAACTTGACGAAGACACGCAGGCGGCACTGGCGCCGTTGATCGAGCTGGCGGAAGAGGTTGCCGACATCCGGAACCAGGCCGGCAAGGAGGCACCGGACGTCATCACCTGAGCCTGACCGGTCAGACCGACGGGTCAGAAGGTGTTCGCGACCCGCTCCACGCCAGGGGCCCGCGCACGCACCAGACGTTCGACGACGTTCTTCAGGTCGAGCGTCGAGCGAGGGCAGCCCACGCAGGCTCCCTTCAGACGCACCTGCACCGTACGGCCATCGAGACCCATGTATTCGATGTCACCGCCGTCCTGCATCAGGATCCGGCGCGCCTCCTCGACTGCCTGACGCACCGCCGCCTCGTCGATCGGACCCTCGGCGGGCTCATCGTGGGCCTGGCGCTGCGCGAAGGTCTGTGCGCGGTCGAGGCGCAGGGCCAGCTCGGGGTCGACGGCCTCGATCGCGTCCAGTTCATCCTCGGTGTAGACGTGTTCCGGGTCGTCACTGAGCAGGTGATCGACCGCGGCCATGTCCCGGGGCGTGTTCATGGGCTGCGCTCCGCGCTTGGTCAGGCCCTTGAGTATACCAACGGCCCGCTGCATGCCCTCCTGAAGCCGCGCCATCAGGCTGGGTTTGTCCTCTGCCTCCGGCGGCCAGCGCAGGCGCACCCGCAGGCGTCGAAAGTCCTCCGGGTCCAGCCGCCACCAGGGCAACCACAGCACCTGGACTGCTCCCGTATCGGCGACGCCGCAGACCAGCACGACCATGCGGGCGCCGACGCGGCTGTCTCCCGATACGCGGATGACGGTCCGCTGTTCGTGGCGCAGCCCCTCTCGCGTGGCCAGCCACCACTGCCCCTCGGCGTCGCAGCCCAGCCAGTCCCAGTCGGGCCCACGCAAACGCACGGACCAGCCCACGGCCAGAACGGAAAGGACCAGCGTCAGCAGCGCGGCGATCCAGCCGCTGTAAGCCAGTGCGTAGAGCACCGTGCCGGCCGCCACTGCGAACAGCCCCAGCGCCGCCAGCGGCGGCAGGAAAGGGTCATGGCTCAGGGCGATCCGCAGTGGCGGCGCGGATGAGCGGGACAAGGCGAGCTATGCCCGAATCCACCGTCGCCTGGCGCCCCAGCACCAGGTCCAGCAACAGATTGTCGGGGTAGCCCAGCAAGCGTTCGAAGGCATCGCGACCCTCCTGGTCAAGCCTGTCATATCCATGATCGAGAAAGCGACCCAGCAGCAGGTCATTCTCCAACATACCCCGGCGACAACGCCAGCGCGTGCGGGTGTCCGGCATCACCATCGCGGCCTTCCCCGGTACCCGCTCGCGATCACACCGAGCGCTTGATCATGGTCCGGCGAATGTCGCTGATCGCCTTCGAGGGATTCAAACCCTTCGGACAGACCTGGGTGCAGTTCATGATGCCGTGACAGCGATAGAGGCGGTAGGCGTCGTCGAGCCGCTCAAGCCGGTGCTCTGTGGCCTGGTCGCGGCTGTCCTCGATGAAGCGCGCGGCCTGCAGCAGTGCCGCGGGTCCCAGGAAGCGGTCCGGGTTCCACCAATAGGAGGGACAGGACGCCGAGCAGCAGCCGCAGAGGATGCACTCGTACAACCCGTCGAGGCGGTCGCGGTCCTCCGGGGTCTGAAGTCGCTCGACTTCGGGCTCGGGCGAGTCGTTGATCAGCCAGGGCTCGGCCTCACGGTACTGGCGGTAGAAGTTATCCATGTCCACGATCAGGTCACGGATCACCGGCATGCCCGGGAACGGTCGCAGCACCACCGGCGCCTTCAGATTCGCCAGCGGCATGATGCAGGCGAGCCCATTGGTACCGTTGACGTTCATCCCGTCGCTGCCACAGACACCGTGCTGACACGAGCGCCGAAAGCCGAGGCTGTCATCCTTCGTCTTCAGCAGCAGCAGGGCGTCCAGCAGCATCATGCCGGGTTCGATCTGGTCGTCCGGCAGCGTGAACGACTGCATGTAGGGTGCGCTGTCGGTGTCGGGATTGAACCGGTAGATCGAAAATTCCATCCGCAAGCCTCCTGGGTTCGCGCGACCAATGACCAACTACAGAGCGACCAACTGCAAGCGCCGAGCGAGCAGTCGTCAATAAACCCGCTTCTTCGGCGGGAAGGATTCGACCGACACCGGCTGGGTGCGCACCGGCTTGTAGTCCATCGAATCGTCGAGCAGCGAATAGAGCGAATGCTTCAGCCAGCGCTCGTCGTCACGCTCGGGAAAGTCGACCCGGCTGTGTGCGCCACGACTCTCTTCCCGGCCCAGCGCCGAGCACATCGTGGCCATCGCGCAGTCCATCAGGTTTTCGAGTTCCATTGCCTCGATTCGGGCGGTATTGAAGGTCTGACTGTGGTCCCGGATCACTGCGTTCGCGATCCGCTCGCGAAGAACACGCAGCTTGTCTACACCCTCCTGCATCACCTCGGCGGTGCGGAATACACCGCAGTGATCCTCCATGACCTTGCGCAACTCCTGCCGCAGGGGCTCGACCGCCTCGCCGTCGCCTTTGCGCTCCCAGCGCGAAAGGCGTTCCAGGGCCTGGTCCACCGAGCCCTGGGGCAGTGGACGGTGATAGCGGTTGTCCTTCAGGAATTCGAGGATGTGGTTGGCTGCCGCACGGCCGAACACCAGGATGTCGAGCAGGGAATTGCCTCCCAGCCGATTCGCGCCGTGCACCGAGACGCAGGCTGCCTCGCCCGCGGCATAGAGCCCCGGCACCGGGTCCTCCGGGGTGTCCTTGACCGGAACCACCACCTGGCCATCGCGGTTGGTGGGGATGCCGCCCATGCTGTAGTGACAGGTCGGAAAGACGGGAATGGGTTTCTCGATGGGATCGACGCCGAGAAAGGTCATGCTCATCTCGCGGATGCCCGGGAGTTTCTTCATGATCATATCGGCGCCGAGGTGGCGCATATCCAGGAGGACGTGATCCTTGTTCCTGCCGCAGCCCCGACCCTCGCGCACCTCGATCGCGATCGCACGGCTGACCACGTCGCGGGACGCCAGGTCTTTTGCCTGCGGCGCGTAACGCTCCATGAACCGCTCATCTTCACTGTTGATCAGGAAACCGCCTTCGCCGCGCACGCCCTCGGTGATCAGCATCCCGCGACCGGCGATCCCGGTCGGGTGAAACTGCACGAATTCCATGTCTTCCAGCGGCACACCCGCGCGCAGTGCCATGGCCATGCCATCGCCGGTGTTGCTCAGGGAGTTGGTATTGGTGCGGAAGATCTGCCCCGCGCCGCCGGTGGCGATCAGCGTGGTCTTGGCCTCGATCACGATCGGCTCGCCGCTCAGAATCTCGAAGGCCACCACGCCCAGCACGTACCCTGCTTCGTCCTTGATGAGGTCGATCGCGAAGTACTCGTCGAAGAAGTGCGTCCGGGCGCGAAGGTTCTGCTGGTACAACGAGTGCAGGATCGCATGACCGGTGCGGTCGGCCGCGGCACAGGTTCGTGCCGCTTGCTCCTTGCCGAAATTCTGACTCTGCCCACCGAAAGCACGCTGGTAGATACCGCCATCGTCCAACCGTGAGAACGGTACCCCGAAGTGTTCCAGTTCGTAGACGACCTTGGGGGCCGCCCGGCACATGTACTCGATCGCATCCTGGTCGCCAAGATAATCGGAGCCCTTGATCGTGTCGAACATGTGCCAGTGCCAGGAGTCCGGCAGCACGTTGGCCAGCGCGGCATTCACACCGCCCTGCGCGGCCACGGTGTGCGAGCGCGTTGGAAACACTTTGGACACCACCGCGACACGGGCGTCGCCATTGGACAACTGCAGTGCGGCGCGCAGTCCGGCGCCTCCGGCCCCGATGATCAGGGCATCGAACTTCCGCGTGGTGAGCTTCATGTCAGTGCCGCCTCGATCAGGATCCACAGTGCCCAGAAGCCGAGCAGCAGAAATACCACTGCCACGACCACCAAGGCCGTCAGCCGCACGGACACGGGTCGAACGTAATCGAGGATCACGTCGCGCAGCCCGATCCAGGCGTGCAGCAGCATTAGAAGGATGAATGCCACGGTGGCCAGCCAGACCACCGGATGCGTGATCAGGGCAACCCAGGCACCGTGATCCACTGGTGGCCGCGCCAGTAGCACCGCAATCGCAAGGAAGACGTAGAGACCGGCATAGATGGCGGTAACCCGCTGCAGCAGCCAGGCGCGCTGCCCGCTCAGGAGGCTCATAGGAACAATACCCAGAGCAGGACCGCGGCGACCACCCCGGCGATCAACGCAGACCAGGCCGTCTGGCGCCCGCCCTCACGCGTCTCGCCGATGCCGATCTCCACCAGCAGAAACCGGATTCCGACGAAGAAATGATGCATCAGGAGCCACAGCCAGGCGAGAAGGACCATCAGTCCCAGCGGGTGTCGAAGCACATCCACGGCCTGCGCGAATCCCCCGGGATCCGCGAGCGAACGACCGAAGAGCCATAAAACCATTGGGATGGAGAGAATGAGCAGAACCCCGGTGATACGGTGGAGGATCGAGACCAGGGCATTGATGGGAAGACTGATCTTGGTCAAATCAAGGAAGACCGGACGTACCTGGCTGGCCATGCATTTCTCCTCTTCGTCACGCGCGCCGTGAGCCTACCTGACGCCCGTTGATTTCTTCGTCTACTATGGCCGAGGTTGGTTCCACAGTATAGCTACACCGCGAGGAAGCAAGCGATGCGCGACGACTGGAAAAGACACCTGATCGATGTGGGCGCCGAGTTCGAAGGCGACCTGCTGCGGGATTTCGGCAACGCCGAGCGCGAACGGCGCGTGGCGGTCAATGGCGACGTGATCTGCGACCTTTCGCACAGGGGCCTGCTCGAGGTGCGGGGCAAGGATGCGCAGTCCTTTCTACAGGGACAATTCGGCAATGACATCCGCGAGGTCAGTGAGACCCGCTCCCAGCTGTCCAGCTTCTCCAGCCCCAAGGGTCGTGCCTACGCCGTGTTCCGGGTCATGCTGGACCGTGACGCCTATTTGCTGGAGATGAATCCGGGGCAGGTGGAAACGGTGCGCAAGCGGCTGGCAATGTTCGTGATGCGGGCCGAGGTGGTGATCGAGAACGCGGAAGACTCTCGCATCCGCTTCGGCCTGTCCGGGCCCACGGCGGAGCAGCAGCTCGCCAATGCCCTCGGTGCCTTTCCTGCGGAAATCCAGGACGTGCTGAGCCACAAGGGTGTCAGCGTGGTTCGGGTGCCGCACATGGTGCACCCACGCTTCGAATTCGCCGGCGAAATCGATGCCTGCCAATCGCTATGGAACGACTTGAATGTGCACAGTGCGCCGGTGGGACCCCAGGGCTGGCGCCTGCTGGACATCCTCGCGGGAGTGCCGACCATCTATCCGGAAACCAGCGAGGCATTCGTCCCGCAGATGGTGAACCTGCACGCCCTGAATGGGATCAGTTTCAAGAAGGGTTGTTACCCGGGTCAGGAAGTGGTGGCGCGCATGCATTATCTCGGCAAGCTGAAGCGGCGGATGTTCCGGTTGGCCATCGAGTGCCAGGAACGCCCGCTGCCCGGCAGCCCGGTCTACCGCGCCAGTGGCGATCCGGGCCAGCCCGACGGCGAAATCGTCGATGCGGTCATGCACCCTGACGGCCTCTACGCCGCGCTTGCGGTGGTGCAGATCGCCGCCGCGGAGGAACCCTTGCGCTGGGGCAGTCCCGATGGCTCCGTCGCGCACGTGATTCCGCTTCCCTATACGATCCCAGGGAGTGCCTGAGAGCCATGCGTTTCCTTTTCTTCTTTGTGGTGCTGATCCTTCTGTCGCTCTGGGCCGCCTTCTTCAGCCGGCCCAACAACCGGAAGCTTTCGAATACCCTTTACGTGATCGCCGGCGTGCTGTCGCTCCTGTTCGTGATCGGCTACCTGCGCCTCGACGGTTATTTCTGACGTTCGGAAAGGCGGGTTGCGCATACCACCGGTTCGGCCCCGGGCTTCCCCCGGAGCATCCTCCCGTGCCGTTGGGCGGGGACGCAGCGTTTCCGTTGTCAGGGCATGAGCGACACGCCAGAATTCGACCAGTTTATCCAAACGGAAATGTGTGATGACTCCGACCGCAGTACACGACATTCGTAATGTGGCCCTCCTCGGCCACGCCGGCAGCGGCAAGACCACCCTGCTGGAGGCCCTTCTGGCAGCCGCGGGGGAAATCAAAACCCCCGGTCAGGTCGAGCGCGGCGACACGCTGAGCGACCAGGATCCCCTGGAAAAGGCCATGGGGCATTCGCTGAGCACCACCCTCGCGCACATGGAATGGGCAGGGCATTGGATCAATCTCCTGGACACCCCCGGACTACCGGATCTGCTCGGTCGGGCCCTGCTCGCCCTGCCTGCCGTGGAAACCGCGGCCCTGGTCATCAACGCGTCCGCCGGGATCGAGGCCGTCAGCCGCAAAGTGATGGATGCCGCCGCCGACAAGTGCCGCATGATCATCGTCAACCGCATCGACGCCGCCGGCGAGGATCTCGGCGACCTCATGCGCAGCATCACCGACAGCTTCGGTCCGGAGTGCCTGCCGATCAACCTGCCGGCTCCGGGTGGCGCTGGGGTGATCGATTGCTTCTTCAGTCCCGACGAGTCCGCGACAACCGCGTTTTCCAGCGTGGCGGGTGCCCACGAGGCGATCGTGGACCAGGTCGTCGAATTGGATGAGGACCTGATGGCGCGTTACCTGGAACAGGGGCAGTCCCTGGATCCTGAACAGCTGCATGACCCATTTGAACAGGCGCTGCGCGAGGGTCACCTCATCCCGGTCTGCTTCGTCTCCGCGCAGACCGGTGCCGGGATTCGCGAGCTGCTGGATATCCTCGGGCGTCTGATGCCGGATCCCACCGAGGGCAACCCGCCGCACTTCGTCAAGGGCGAGGGCGCCGCGTCGAAGCCCGTCGAGGTCGTCCCGGATCCGGACCGCCACGTGATTGCCCATGTGTTCCAGGTGCAAAACGACCCCTTCCGCGGTCATCTCGCACTGTTCCGCATTCATCAGGGTACCGTGACCCCGAACACCCCGTTGTTCATCGGTGACGCCAGAAAGCCGTTCAAGATTTCCCACCTGCTCCGCCTGCAGGGGCGCAATCAGACCGAGACGCCACGTGGCGTTCCCGGAGACATCTGCGCAGTGGCCCGCGTGGATGAACTTCACAGGGATGCGGTGCTGCATGATTCCCATGACGAGGACTACTTCCACCTGGTCCCGCCGCCGTTCCCGAAACCCGTCTTTGGGCTGGCGCTGCTGCCACGCAAGCATGGTGACGAGCAGAAGCTGTCCGAAGCCCTGCCCCGCATGCTCGACGAGGATCCTTGCCTCGAAGTGGGTTTCGAGCCCCAGACGCGCCAAACGGTAGTCCGTGGCCTAGGGGAACTGCACCTGAAGTTACTGATGGATCAACTCTCTGGGCGCTGGAATCTTCAGCTCGACACCGCTGCCCCCGAGGTGCCGTACCGTGAGACCATCACCGGCTCCGCCGAAGCCCGTTACCGTCACAAGAAGCAGAGTGGCGGTTCCGGACAGTTCGGCGAGGTCGCGCTGCGGGTGGAGCCATTACCACGCGGTGCGGGGTTCGAGTTCCAGGACGAGGTCAAGGGAGGTGCGATCCCGGGCAACTTCATGAGCGCGGTGCAGAAGGGGGTGATGCAGGCTCTGGAAGACGGTGCCCTGGCCGGTTACCCAATCCAGGATCTGCGCGTGACCATCGTCGATGGCAAGCACCATGCGGTGGATTCCAACGAAATCTCGTTCTCTCTCGCCGCAAAGAACGCCACCCTCGAGGCGACGCGAGGCGCCAGGCCGGTGGTGCTGGAACCGCTCGTGAACGTCAGCGTCAAGGCGGCGGAACGGCACTTCGGCGAGATCAGCGGGGAATTCTCCAGCCGCCGCGGCCGCGTCACCGGGACCGACAGCCCGAGTCCCGGCTGGACCGAGATCCATGCCCTGATACCGCTGGCCGAAATGGACGGGTTCGAGGCCCGGCTGAAGTCGATCTGTGCCGGGGACAGCGAGTTCGTGGTGTCGGGAGGCGATTACGAGCCGGCACCCCACGATGTCCAGACCCGCCTGGCACAGGCCTACAACGGACGTGCCGAAGCGCATTAACGAGCACCCCCGCCCTATGGAGTGCGGGAGCTTGCTCCCGCTTTCGGCCCCCGGGCCCGCACCACGCCGCAAAGCGGGAGCAAGTCACCGCACTCCAGAGTCAGCGCTGCCGCTGCCGAGGGCTTGCGGCTGCTCGAGTCACACCCCCGTCATGGCGGGCAGTTCGCGCAGATCCCGGATCACCCGGACACCGGGCGGAAGCGCCACCGAACCGGCGTCCCCGTCCCGCTGCAGATGCACCGCAAGGAGTCCGGCGGACAACGCCCCCTGGGCATCCTCGTCGAGCGAGTCACCCACATGCAAGGCCGCTGACGGCGGCAGTCCGAACCGCTGTACGACGGCATGGAAGATCCCCGGCCCGGGCTTGGCCACCCCCACCTCAGATGCGATCACGATCGCGTCCACCGCCGCAGTCAGCCCCAATCCCTGACAGACCGGGTGCAGCCGTGCATCGAAATTGGAAACGATGGCGAGCCGCAGTCCCCTGCGTCTCAGGTCTTCCAGCACCCCTGCCACCTCCGGGTAGAGCTCCCACACCGAAGGATCGGCAAAGACGGCATAGACGTCATCGAAATAATCCAGGAAGGACAGGGGTCCCAGCCCTTCCAGCACCCGAGCCACCAACAGGCGCCACCACTCGCGATCCACGCTGTCATTGTGAACACGGTCGCCGAGCCGGTAGACGGGTGCAGGCATCGCCGGGAAAACGGTCCTGAACCGTTGCTCGAGTACCTGCGCGAGGTCCTCCTGATCGGGCAGCCCATGTGCCACGGCGATCTCCGCATAGATGGTCCCGACCGATCCCCGCACGCGAAACAGCGTCCCTGCCGCATCGAGGCAGATCAATCGCGGGGAGCGCTGGAAGAGAAGGGTCACTATTGCGGCTCCCGCGTGGGTGGGCCGCCGCGGGCCACCTCAATCGGCCAACCCATGTGGAACCGAACTGTCCCATCTGTCATTGCCGTTGGCGCTTACGGCCCGAATCGGGCTCCCGCGGCCCCGAACCGTCCTTGTCCCGCAATACCCTCGGCGTGTTCTTCGCCGCATCGCTGAACAGGAAGCGGCCCGCCAGCACGCACCCCTTCATTCCGGGCTCGCAGGTCCTGCCCAGCACCCGCTGGCATTCACCACGAACCTCGTGCGGACATCCCCACCCACCCATGCCTCGACTCCCGAGAGGATTTCGGGCCCAGTTTAACGCGAAAACGGGGGTGCTCATCCGGACTCCGGGAGCTTGCCCCCGCTTTCGGCCCCATGACGCGCCCTCGTGCCCAAAGCGCTGGCAAGCCACCGCGCTCCGAAAAGCAATCCCCGGACCCAAGCGCGGAGCTGGGATGGAGGATCAGGTCTCGGGACGCAGATGCGGGAACAGCAGAACGTCGCGGATCGACGGGGAATCGGTGAGCAGCATCACGAGGCGGTCGATGCCGATGCCCTCGCCCGCCGTGGGGGGCAAGCCGTATTCCAGGGCCCGGATGTAGTCGGCGTCGTAATGCATCGCCTCCAGGTCGCCGGCTTCCTTCTCCACGACCTGGCTGCGAAACCGCTCCGCCTGGTCTTCCGGGTCGTTCAACTCGGAGAAGCCGTTGGCGATCTCGCGCCCACCGACGAAAAACTCGAAGCGATCGGTCACGAAGGGATCGGCGTCATTGCGTCGGGCCAGCGGTGAAACCTCGGTGGGATAGGCGGTGATGAAGGTCGGATCGCGAAGCCCCGTCTCCACGGTCTTTTCGAAGACCTCGATCCAGAGCTTTCCGAGACCATAACCCGGCTTCAGCGGGATACCGAGCCGATCGCAGTGGGCGCGCATGCGCTCCGCATCCTCCAGGTCTGCATCCGCGATCTCCGGGTTGAAGGCGACGATGGCCTCGCGCACGGTCATGCGCGCGAACGACCGGCCGAAATCGTGGCTCTCACCCTGGTATTCGATCACCGTGGTTCCGAGTACATCCGCGCACAGACCGCGCACCAGTTCCTCCGTACGGTCCATCAGTTCGTGGTGGGTCACGAAGGCCTCGTAGAACTCGAGCATCGTGAACTCGGGATTGTGCCGGGTGGAGAGGCCCTCGTTCCGGAAGTTGCGGTTGATCTCGAAGACCTTCTCGAAACCGCCGACGACAAGCCTTTTCAGGTACAACTCCGGGGCGATGCGCAGAAACAGATCCATCCCCAGGGCATTGTGGTGAGTGACGAACGGACGTGCCGTGGCGCCACCGGGGATCGCCTGCATCATCGGCGTCTCGACCTCCAGGAATCCGGCGTCCGTAAAGTAGTCGCGGATATACTGGATGATCCGGGTGCGCTTGCGGAACAGGGCACGCGTCTCCTCGGAAGTGATCAGATCGACATAGCGCTGACGGTAGCGCGTCTCCAGGTCGGACAGACCGTGGAATTTCTCCGGCAGCGGGCGCAGGCTCTTCGTCAGCAGCCGCAACTCCCGCACCTGGATCGACAGCTCGCCGGTACGGGTCTTGAACAGCGTTCCCCGCGCGCCGAGCACGTCGCCGAGATCCCACTGCTTGAACGCAGGGTAAATGCCCTCGGGAAGCGAATCGCGCTGGACAAACAGCTGGATGTCCCCGGACATGTCGCGCAGGGTTGCGAAGCTGGCCTTGCCCATCACGCGTTTGCCGAGCATGCGCCCGGCCACCGCGACCTCGATCTCCGCCGCCTGCAGTTCACCGGGTTCCGTATCGCCATGTTTGCCATGCAGATCGGCGGCCAGTGCGTCCCGACGAAAGTCGTTGGGATACGCAGACCCCTCCTGGCGTAGCGCGGAGAGCTTGTCGCGCCGTTGCGCGATGAGCCGGTTCTCGTCAAATTCCGGGGCGTTCATTCTTTGTCAGAGTCCGCTCTTGAGGCTGGCTTCGATGAACGGATCGAGATCGCCATCCAGCACTGCCTGTGTATTTCCCACTTCAATACCCGTACGCAAGTCCTTGATCCGTGACTGATCGAGTACGTAGGAACGGATCTGGCTGCCCCAACCGATGTCCGATTTGGCGTCCTCCTCCGCCTGCTTCTCCGCATTGCGCTTCTGGATCTCCATCTCGTAAAGCTTGGCCTTGAGCTGCTTCATTGCCGTGTCGCGGTTCTTGTGCTGGGAGCGGTCATTCTGGCAGGCAACAACGATGCCCGAAGGCATGTGCGTGATCCGGATCGCGGATTCGGTGCGATTCACGTGCTGGCCGCCAGCGCCGCTCGCCCGGTAGGTGTCCACCTTCAGGTCCGCCGGGTTGATGTCGATCTCGAAGGAATCGTCGACCTCGGGCGAGACAAAGACCGCGGCAAAAGAGGTATGGCGTCGATTACCCGAATCGAAGGGCGATTTGCGCACCAGGCGGTGTACGCCGGTCTCGGTGCGCAGCCAGCCAAAGGCGTATTCACCCTCGAAGCGCACGGTCGCACTTTTGATACCAGCCACCTCACCCTCGGAGAGCTCGATCACCTCGGCCTTGAAACCGCGACGCTCACCCCAGCGCAGGTACATGCGCAGCAGCATGTTCGCCCAGTCCTGTGCCTCGGTGCCGCCGGAGCCGGCCTGGACGTCCAGAAAAGCGTTCGACGGATCCATCTCGCCGGCGAACATACGCCGGAACTCGAGTTCCTCGACGCGAGCGTTCAACCTGGCCAGATCGGTATCGATCGCGGCGACGGTCTCGCTGTCGTCATCGGCCTCCGCCAATTGCAGGAGACCCAGGCTGTCATTGAGCTCGCCTTCGATCTCACGGATGTTGAGGACCACGGCCTCCAGCTGCGCGCGTTCCCGCCCTAGCCCCTGCGCGCGCTCCGGGTCGTTCCAGACGTCGGGTGCCTCGAGTTCACGCAGGATCTCTTCCAGCCGCTCTTCCCGCGCAGCGAAGTCAAAGATACCCCCTAAGGCCTTCGAGGCGGCCTTGGAGGTCGGCAATATTGGAGTAGTACGGATTCAGTTCCATGACGATGCATCCCCACGGCAAAGCCGAGCAGTATACTAAGGGTCCCGCAGCCAAAGCCACCGGTCCACGAACGCCAGAGTTTGCGCCAACCGCCCCCATGGAGCGCGGGAGCGTGCTCCCGCTTTGCGCGCACAGGCCTTCTCCACACCGACCGGGCCTTCTGGTCAGCGAGGAGGGGCGGCGCCGAAGTCCCTGGGCGCCAACGCGCGGCCTCGGCGCCAGAAGCGACGCCAGTCCGCACGCCCCAGCCGCAAGCAGGCCACACCGGGATCATGGAGGCGGATCTCGGCCACCTGCCCGCTGCGCAGACGCGCAATCTGCGGCGCGAGCACGTCGCTGGACAGCGACTGGAGCAGTGCATCGCGCCGATGATCATGCTCTTCCCGCGAAAAGACATCGATCACCGCCAATTCGGCCTGGGAATCGAAGGGATCGGCAGACCACGCAACGCCGGCGCCTTCGGCGAGCCACCGCGCCACGCTACCCCCCCCAGCGACGCGATGGACAGATGAAACTCCCGACGGCACCCCCGGCGACCAGAACCAGAGCCCCTGCACGGGCATGCGACCCGAGCGCACCCGCTCCTGGTTCACCGGGTGCTCGAACCAGAGCATCTGCACCATGTTGCCCAGCACCTGCAGGCGCCGGGCAACCGGGCTGTCCAGCTTGGGCACGCGCATGGGTTTCCCAAGAGCGACCGAAGGCGGCGGACCTTCCCAATCACCCTCCCCTTCGAGTTCCAGCGTGGGCAAACCTCCGACCTCAGCTTGCCAGGTCCCGCCGGCCTGCTCGAGCTCCGGCCGCACGGCTGCCCGCAAGGATTCCCACTCGTCCAATGCCAGATCCTCGACCCGGGTCGCCACCAGGTCGGTCATGCCTGCCGTGAGGGAGACGGGCATGGCCAGCCAGCGTCGACGGCCCGAGGTGGCCCGTTTGAACCCGAGAAGCTCGGCGGTGGCCGTCTCCCAGCCCGTGCTTGTGCTGTCGTCGAGGCGTCCGCGCCCCAGCATGCGGGCCAGCAGCGCGGGGGTGGCCGGATCGGGGTCCTGCCCGGGAACCCGCCAGAGACCTGGCACCAGCACCTCGGACATTGCGTCCGTCACGCGGAGCCATGTCCCCGCTTCGGACCCTCGGCGTCGCCTGCCTCGTCGGTGTAAGGGAAGCGGATATGTCCAAAGCGCAGGATGAGAATGGAAATCGTGATCAAGAGAATGGCAACCGCGATACCGACCATGACCCAGAAGTCCATGGCCTTCATGTCGATGATGATGTACCGCGCCAACGCCACGATGGCGATATACAGCGGCAGGCGCACCGGCAACCGGCCCGACTTGTAGTAAATGCCGACCATGGCCAGCACCTCAAGGAAGATGAACAGCAGCAGTAGGTCCGCCAGCGTGACCTCGAGGTTGGCGATCATCAAGGCGATCTCCTGGAGGATCGCCACCACGGTCGCGATCGCGATCACGATCAATACAGCGATCTCCGTCCCGTGCAGTGCTTTTCTGCTCACCTTGTCGAAATTCATGTAGCCCCCATTGCTGTCACAAAGTGCACCTGTCAGACCGGCACAGGCAGGGAGTTGGCGCCGGACATCAGGGTCTCTAGTGTATCCTTCCGATCGCACGCCCGCCGCAGGCCGCTCCTCGTTAACGAGAAAATACCGCCACGGAAGAACACGGACATCACGGAAAACGAAGGGCTTGCCAACGCTTTTTCGTGTGCTTCTCTGTTCTTCCGTGGCGCGTCGATCCTTCGCCTCAGCGACCTCGGCGGGGCTTGCCGGGGGCGGGCCGGGAGCGCCCGGGCCGCTTGCCGGTGGGTCGCGCCGACCGGGGTGGACTCATGTCCGCCGCGACATACAGTGCCCGCACCTCGCGTGGATCGAGGTCGCGGAAGTGGCCGGCCTTCAGTCCGCGCCCGAGATCGACCGGTCCGTAGCGGATTCGGATCAGGCGGCTCACCGTGACGCCGACCGCGTCCCAGAGGCGGCGGACCAGCCGGTTCCTGCCCTCGCTGACGGTGACGTGAAACCAGTGATTGGCACCCTCGCCACCGGCCTCGGCCAGGGACTCGAAGCGGGCCGGGCCATCCTCGAGTTCCACGCCCCGTAGCAGGCTGTGCTGAATCTCCTCCGGCACTTCCCCGAGCACACGTACGGCATATTCGCGCTCAAGCCCTCGCGAGGGGTGCATCAATCCGTGCGCGAGCCCGCCATCCGTGGTGAACAGCAGCAGCCCCGAGGTATTGAGGTCCAGGCGCCCCACAGAGACCCAACGCTGGCCGCGCAGCCGCGGGAGACTCGCAAACACGCTGCTGCGGCCCTCGGGGTCCGAGCGGGTGCAGATCTCGCCCTCGGGCTTGTGGTAGGCCACCCAGCGGTGTGCGCGCTCGTCGCTCTTCACCCGCTTCCCGCGCACGAGGATCGTGTCCCCGGCATCCACCTGGTCACCGAGTTTCGCAACCCGGCCATTCACCTGGATCTCGCCACGCTCGATCCAGCCCTCGATCTCACGCCGGGAGCCGAGGCCGCGCGCGGCCAGGTATTTCTGCAGACGATCTGCCATTTTCAAGGCTCGCTTGGGCTGTCTATGATGGCTGCCGACGATACACCAAAAGGATGCCCACATGACCGATCAGGCCACACCCCTCAACATCGCCGTACTCACCGTTTCCGACAGCCGCTCGCTGAGCGAGGACAGTTCGGGGGCAGCCTTGGTCGAGTTGCTGGAGGCTGCCGGTCACCGGCTCGCCGAGCGCCGGATCGTGAAGGACGACATCTACCAGATCCGGGCAGAGATCTCACGCTGGATCGCTGACCCAGCCGTGGACTGCGTCCTCACGACAGGGGGTACGGGAATCACGGGGCGGGACGGGACACCCGAGGCGGTGGCGCCACTTCTCGACAAGGAAATCAGTGGCTTTGGGGAACTCTTTCGAAATCTTTCGTACGAGGAAATCGGGACATCCAGCCTGCAATCGAGGGCGCTGTCCGGCGTCGCCAATCGTACCTTCCTCTTCGTGCTGCCCGGTTCGAGCAACGCCTGCCGCACGGCATGGACCCGCGTCATCGAGGCCCAGCTCGACTCGCGCACGCGGCCCTGCAACCTGACCATGCTGATGCCACGCCTGAAGGAATGAGCGCGTCCGCAGCCGGCTACTCCTTCTGCTCGTCGTCCTCGCCGAACCAGACCTCGCACCAGCGCAGAATCAGCACGCCCAGGGTCAACACGAAGATTGCGCCCACCAGGGTGAGGACCGTGGTGTTTTCCATCGTCTTGGCATCCACCACGAGAACCCGGGTCAGGGCGGTGATCGCGATGTAGACCAGGAACCGGACCGACAGGCGGTTCGTCTTGAAATAGATCGCCACCATCGCCGCCAGCTCGATCAGCAGAAACAGCATCAGCACGTCGCCGAGGTTCGGGCCACCCTTGCCCACGACCGCGAACACCTCGATGATGGTCGCCCAGAGGATGCCGAACCCGGCCAGGAAGAGCAGCAGCAGCTGGAAAGTCTCGGCCATCTTGACACCGGCCAACTTGCTCACTGCAAAGATCTTTTCCGACATGCCCTTGGCATCCTCCGGAGACAACGACAGGAATTGGCGCGCGACTCAAGGCAACCCTCTGAGCGCGGCACCGCTCACGAACCCTTGCGCAGGCACGCTGCACAATGCGGTGAATATAGTTGAAGATGGCGCGTTTTGAGAAAGAACGCGAAATTCGCGATCCCGTCGCCGTTGGCACCGTCCCCCAAAAGGTCAGGACCGTTAGGGAACAAGAGCCCTCGCGGTGCCGGAGCGATCAGGCAGACGCACCCGCCAGGTCGCCACGAACGCGGCGAAAAACAGCAGCAGGCAGAACAGGATCGCGTTGGCCAGCCCCAGCCACATCTGCAGCAGCCCGATCCCCATCAACCCAAAGATGGCGGCCGCACGACCGGACAGGCCCCAGAAGCCAAACCAGCGGCCCGCCTCGCCGACGGGCACCATCATCGCGACCAGCGCGCGGCCCGCCGACTGGGCCGAACCGAGGCACAGACCCGCCAAGGCTCCCACGAACAGGAAGACCTGCTGCGGCTCCACCGGGCGCCCGAGGAGTCCCGTCAGTCGCTCCGCCAGCCAGGGTGTCAGGAAGATTCCCAATACCGCCAGGGTCCAGAACAACAGGGTGAACCGGTACACGCGCACCGCACCGATCCGGTCCTGCAGCCAGCCGAATCCCAGTGCTCCGATCGCGGCCGTGATCTGCGTGATGATGAACATGGCGACACGGGTCGACTCGTCCCACCGGATGACCTGGGACCCGTAGATGAAGGTGAACGAGATGACGATGTAGATGCCCGCCATCACGAAAAAAATCGACACGAACAAGTCCCGGAGTTCCGGACGCTGACGCAGGGTGACGAGGCTCTTGGCCACGCGCCGGAAGCCCATGGTCAACTGCAGCCGGCCGGCCACGTTCCGGCGCGGGCCCCGCTCTCGCAGGAACAGGAACGTGGGTAACGCCGAAACCAGGAAAAAGGCCGCAGCGAAAGGCCCCACCCAGCGGATGCGTTCGAAGTTCTCGGCCGAGACGTCGCCCAGGAGACCCAGCGCAAAGGCCGTCGCCACGAGTCCGCCCACGTAGCCCAGCGCCCACCCGAGACCCGAGATCCACCCCAACCGCTCGGGCGGACCCAGATCCGGCAGGAAACTCGCGATGAAGGATTCGCCCATCGCATACCCGAAGTTCGAGATCACGATCAGCACCATGCCCAGCATAATGAGTCCCGGCTCCACCCAGTACAGCGTTGCGGTCGTGAAGACGGTCAGAAGCCAGGAGGCCATCAGGAAGCGCTTGCGCGAACGCGTGGCATCCATGATCGACCCGGCCACCGGCGCGGCGACCAGCACCAGCAGGTAGCTGATGGCCAGCGCCACGCTCCACAGCAGGTTGCCCAGCCGGTAATCCGGGCCGTCACCGACGATCACCCGGGTGAACAGGTCACCGAAGATGACGGTGATGATCAGCAGGGTGTAGGCCTGGTTGGCGAAGTCGAACATCGCCCACCCGAATACCTCCCGCTTGCGCACACGCCTGGCCTTGGTAATGGCGAACTCCTGCGAAGAAGCCGGGCTTGCGGCCAACGGCGGGACGGAGCGCCGCCACCAGCCGTCGCCCCTCCTGCCCACGGGAACCGGCCGCGCGGCCTAGCCCATGTTGCCGGTGAAGCTCGCCCTGCCCACGATCAGGGGATCGGTCTGCCCCACGTTGCGTATGTCCTTGCCGGTGTAATCCATCGAGTTCAGAACGTACCGCATCGCATTGAGCCGCGCACGCTTCTTGCAGTCGGACTTGACCACGATCCACGGACATTCCGAGTGATCGGTGTGGAAGAACATTGCCTCCTTGGCCGTGGTGTACTCGTCCCACTTGTCCAGCGATGCAAGGTCGATCGGGCTCAGCTTCCACTGCTTCAGCGGGTGCAGCTTGCGTTCCTTGAATCGGCGCCGCTGCTCGGTCTGGCTGACCGAGAACCAAAGCTTGATCAAGTGGATCCCGCTGTTCACCAGGTGGCGCTCCATTTCCGGCGCCTGGTGCATGAAGGTCGCGTATTCCTCGTCGGTACAGAATCCCATCACCCGCTCGACCCCGGACCGGTTGTACCAGGAGCGGTCGAACAGCACGATCTCACCGCTCGTCGGCAGGTGTTTCAGATAGCGCTGGAAGTACCACTGACCCAGTTCCTCCGTGGTGGGTTTCTCCAACGCCACCACCCGTGCACCGCGTGGGTTCAGATGCTCCATGAAGCGTTTGATCGTCCCGCCCTTGCCGGCTGCATCGCGACCTTCGAACAGGATCACCACCCGTTGTCCGGTCTCCTTGACCCAGGCCTGCAGCTTCAGCAGTTCCACCTGCAGGTGGTATTTCTGGCGCTCATAGCTCTTCCGCGACAGGCGGTTCTTGTACGGATAGACCGCGCTGCGCCAGTCATCCACGAGCTCGTCGTCAGGACTCACCGGCAGCCTGGTTTCGAACTTCTGCCAGCGCATCAGGGCCGATTTCAAGGCGGCGGCATCATCAGGGGACGCGCCTTCGAGAATGGCCTCGAGGGTTTTCAGCGCGGCATCGTAATCAGGCGGTTTCGGGTCCGAACGCTCCAGGATATCCTCGGCGGCACTGAACTGCGCATCCTGCGCCTCGGAGCTCTGCTGAACGACCGTGTAGGTTTCCACGCTCTCGTCGGCGAGCTTGCTGTCGTGCTCGGTACGGTCCCTTTCCTTAGCGATCTTGGCCATTATCTCCCCTCTCGAATTGAGGCTCACATCCCGAAAGAATAAACATTCGATTATAGACGAAAGTACGGGAATCCGTCCGCCACGAGACGCCTTCTCAAGCCAAGAGAACTCAAGCCAAGAGAAGGCTCGTCAGGAGACCTTGGCCAGCGATTCGCGCACCAGGGGCAAGCTCTGATACTCCGTTCTGGTCATGATTCTACCACCCCTGTGGTATACAAATTCTGCTGATGGCTGCAGATAACCACGTTTGATTGGCCCGCACTTTCCGGATTTCCTATCCTTTACGTCATGGATCGGGATTGCCTGTTTTGCCGTGTCTTGGACCCCCATGACCCATGGTTGCCGCGCCCACCGCCTCCGCAGAAACCCTTCCCGACCGGTCGACTCTCCCGCGGCATCCGGGTTTGCCAGGACTCAACCAAGCTTCGGGCCCCTGACAGACCCGGACGCGAAAACAAGGAGCGAATCATGCGCCACATCGTTATTCTTGCCGCAAGCGCGATCCTCTTCGGGCCCGTGCTGACTGCAGGTGCCGAGGAGTGGGAACTGGGTGAAGGCAACAAAGCCTTCCAGCATCTGCCGCAGTATCAGTCGTATCTGAAGAATTACGACGATACGCAGATGACGGAATACGGCGGATCCGTACCGCACCGCAAGCATGACGACTTCAATCCGTTGCCGAAGGGGTACAAGCACGCGCAGCCTTACCTGAAGAACCTATGGCTTGGGTACCCCTTCAGCTACGAATACGACCGGGCCCGCGGCCACGTGTATTCGATCGAGGACGTGACCCACATTGATCGCATCAACCGTTACAGCGAGCAGGCCGGCCTGCCGACCACCTGCTGGAACTGCAAGACCAACACGATGCCCCAGTTGCTGGAAGAGCACGGCGACGCGCTCTGGTCCATGAATTTCCATGACTTCCGCAAGATGCATGACCCGGCGCGACACAGCATCGGCTGCACCAACTGCCATGATCCCGCCAATCAGATGCGTCTGGCCATCACCAGTGTCCCGCTGACCGAGGCCCTCGAGCGACAGGGAAAGGACTGGCGCAACGCCTCGCGTGACGAGATGCGTTCCCTGGTCTGCGCCCAGTGCCACGTCGAGTATTACTTCGAAACGGCAGATCACGGTATCGCAGCCAAGCCGCACTTCCCCTGGGACAAGGGCATGAACGCGGAGGACATCTATCGGTTCAAGGCGGATGGAGACCCCGAGCGCGACGGCTTCAAGGGCCAGTTCAGCGATTGGGTGCATGCTGTGTCGAAGACCCCGATGATCAAGGTCCAGCACCCGGAATACGAGATGTACCATGACAGTGTCCATGCCCAGGCCGGTGTGAGTTGCGCCGACTGCCACATGCCCCGCGTCACGGAAGGAGCCATCCGCACGAGTTCACACCATTGGACCTCGCCGCTGAAAAGCGACCAGATGATCCGCAACGCCTGTATGGGCTGCCACGCCGATCGCTCGCCCGCGGATCTTCGCGACCGTACCGTGTACAACCAGGAACGCGTCTGGAAACAGCTCAACATCGCGCAGGAGAAGTCGGTCCGGGCCCACGAGGCGGTCCGCCAGGCGATGGAGCACGGCTTCGCGGACGAGGAAATCCTGAATCAGGCCCGGGAAATGGTACGCAAGGGACAGTGGTTCTGGGACTACGTCTCGGCCGAGAACAGCGCGGGCGCGCACAACCCGGTCAAGGCACTCGATACCCTCGCCTCTTCCCAGCAGTACAGCGACGAGGCCGTGCAGCTCGCGATCCGCTCGACAAACTACGAGATTGCCGAATCGATGGACAAGCCCATCAAGGAACTCGTGCCCCCGATCCGCGAACACAGCCGCAAACTCCAGCAGAGCCAGGAGCACCTCGACTCCCATGTTTGGCTGCAGTATCTGCCCTTGCTTCCCGAGGCCGAATTGGTCTGGGACGGCAACGAGCGACTGCGTTGAGGATTCCCGGCGGGCGCCATGCCCGCCGGAGCGTCGTCATAGTGAATTCGGGGAGTAAGAGGAAATGAAAAAGATTTGGATCGTTGTCCTCATCGCCGCCGTGCTGGCGCTTCTGGCGCTGGGCGGAACGGCCGGACACCAAGTGACCACCACGGACGCATTCTGCAGCTCCTGCCATGCCTACGAGAAGGCATCCTGGGATCATGGCGTCCACCACAGCGTCGGTTGTCTGGACTGCCACACCGGCGGCTTCGTTCGCGACAAGACCCAGGGCACGCGCAAGGTCTACCTGGTGTTCACCGGGCAGGTGGACCCCCACCACGACAGACTGGCCAGCTACCCGGACAAGACCATGTCCAACTGCATGGGCTGCCACATGACCGACGAGGTCGCCGAGAAGAACCCGATCTACATGGAACGTCACTCGGAGTATCTCGTGGCCGCCGAGAACTGCATTGCGTGCCACGAGGGAGGCCATGTGAAAGAGCTCCGGGACAAGCGCTATCTGGCCGCTCGGCGCGGGGAGCAGTGACGCCACCGGTCTGCCAACCGCCGCACTCGCGCATGCGGACGGTCTGTAGCGAAAACAGAAACGGCCGCCCGGTTCCCCGGCGGCCGTTTCGGTCGCTGATTTCTTGTACGCGCGATTGGACTGGAACCAACGACCCTCACCATGTCAACCTAGTTCGACCTGGCGGTTGACCCGGCGCCATTGTGGGACGAACGGCGGGCGAGGTAACGTGAATGCGTTCGGTCTTGGAAAGATTCAGGGCGCTCATGGTGCTTCTCCGGACTGATCTTGGATGCTCTAATTGTGGCTGTCCGGACGGTGTCCCGACAATTAATCTCTCTTCTTTGCCCTCAACGATGCACCTGCATCCATTCGTGCTGCAATGCGTCGGTAGTTGTCGACAACGATGAGGCACCTCGTCGCGGACGAGGATCGCCTCTTTCAGTCCAGCACGCGCCGGGCCGAAGACCTTCGGGGCATCGTGCAGGGTTCGAAGCCGCTTGACCGCAACCACCGCGCGTCTCGGTGGTTGGCGGTCAAGCGGAGCAGGTTGTCGATGTCCATGCCGAGGACCCGTTTCGAGCGTCAGCTCTATGTCCAGTTGCGGCCTCTCATGCGCTCCCGGTTGACTGCCCGCTCAGGGTCGGCTCGAGACGCCCGATGACCGATCGCGGCAGTGGCCAGCCCAGATCTGCGGTCGCTGAACCCACCCCGCCAGCCTTTCCCTTCAATTAGCTGAACCGCGCCTGCAGCTCTTCGCCCTTGATCGCCTCCAAAGGCAAAGTCCACCAATCCCACTTGCAAGCAACCCAAGCGCGAAGAGCAGGCTCCATTTTCTTGCCTCGGCAGCTTGATGGGCAAGCAATTCGGCAGTCGGATCTGGATAAGGAAGAGCATTTCCAGCGTAGTGCATGAATGAAACAGCCATCACAAGCATCCCGACGGCTAAGAAAGCAAGTGACAGGATATTCCTCATCGTTGGCGCATGACGCCGGACCTCAGCCGTGCGCGTCCCGAGGGTCGGCGGCAGGACTGGGTTGTTCACTTTATCTTTCGGGCCGACCCAAAAGAGCGGGTTGTGCGCGACCTCCCATAGAGGGCCGTCTGGATCCGCGAAGTAGCCGGCGTAACCACCCCAGAACACCGTTTGCGCAGGTTTTATCATTTTGGCGCCGGCCGAGATGGCCTGCTCCAGGAGCTCGTCCACTGCCGCTTCGGAATCGACGTTGTGCGCAAGTGTGAAGCCGGCAAAGCCGGTGCCGTCGGCAGGCACCCCTACGTCTTCGGCCAGGGGCTCGCGGCTGTAGAGTCCCAACCAGGTACCATGGAGCGTGAAGAACGCCACCTCGGGCGGCGAATTCATCCTCGGCAGACCAAGACCCTGCTCGTAGAAGCGAACCGACTCCTCCAGATCCCGGACGCCCAGGGTGATCATGCTGATCCGTGGCTTCATGCAGAACCTCCTTTGTCGCAGCAATTGTGCTGACGAGACGCTGGAAAGGCGATGATAGGCAGATTCTGTAGAGCACGGCCGGGGCGCACGGCGAAGCCCGATCCGTCCGCGTGAATACCTTGCCCTTCCGCCACCGCCGCCCCAGCGGCTTCGGGCAAAAGACGTCCGCAACGTTGATTCACTTAGATCCGGCGTCAGCAAGGGGGCAGGTTGCAGACTTCCGGCAGATCTCGTCACCTACCGGTCAGGGTCGAAACCGCCCCGACTCCCCAGTCGGTTCCCAGCACTTGCCGGCAACACGCAACCTTACAGTATTCTTGGGGCTCCGCTTGCCGGGGTGAGCGAATCGGTCCCGCTCGGGATAGTTCGAAGCCGCAGCGTTCCTGCGTGGCCGACTCAACGATCGCCTCCCAGCACCGCTTCAACACCATCACGCCAGGCATGGGCCAGCCGCGGTCGGTGGGTCAGGTCTTGCTATCGTCGGCCGACTGCGCCCAGGGGAGACGGCCCTCGATTTCGAGGTGCAGCGCAAACACCAGCATTGTCCGTATGAGAATGATGAGCGCCAGCATGAGCACGCTTTCCATGGTGTACTCGATCGCTACGGTCTTGATGATATCGGCCGCGACCAGGAACTCCAGTCCGAGAATCAGCCCGCGCACGCTGCGACGGCGATAGTCGACGTAGGCCTCGTGTGTACTCCTGTTGCGCATATTCACCAGCCAAACCACAGTTGCCAGCACGAATCCACCCATGATCACGGCCATACCGACTGCCTCGAGTCCAAGAACAAGTGCATTGGCGATTTCAACAAAGGCATCCGTCATATCCACATCCTCTGCTGGTCAAAGACTTTGCGGCAAGTCTACTGCCGATTGTCGATAGTCAGCGAACGTTGACCCGCTCGAGCGGCGCTCGGCCAGGGGGCACGCTGGCCTCGGGCTCACCCCTCTCACAACTGGGTGGGCGAGGATCTTCGCGAGGAAGTCGGGCTCCTCGATACAAGACTTCGGCCGTACCGCCCCGTCGCAAGCTTAGGCAGGCTTCACGATCGTGGCCCAAGACTCGGATACAGTCACAGTTCTGCCTCCTGTCAGCCCCTCATCCGTCCACACTGACTGGCCGCTCAGGGTCGACTTGAGACCCCACAAGTCCGTGGCGGCCGGGCGTGGAGACCCGGGGCCGCCTCAGGAGTTGACCTGGCCCCCTCCCCTGTCTGCAGCCGCTCCTACAGTCAGCATGAGGAAAGGCAGCGCTCGCAAGACTGGCGAGGCCTGCCGTTGTCGGTCCGGTCTCCGTGACACTAGCGCACCCGCACGGCAGGATAGGCACGTACCCCGATCCGGAGGCCGCATGACCCGATTCCTGTTCACGTTACTCGTCCTTCTGGTCGTTCTCTCGGCCCCGGTACAGGGCCAGGACTGGATCGAAGGGGAGACCCTGCAGGTCGGCGTGCGGGTGGCGCCCCCATTTGTGGTTCCCGATGGTGCTGGTGGTTACGACGGTCTCGCGATTCGCCTCTGGGAGGCGGTCGCCGCGGAGATGGGGGTCGACTACGTCTACCACGAGCGGGGTATCCGTGAGGTTCTCGACGAGACCGCGAGCGGCGAACTGGATGTGGCGGTCGGGGCGCTGACCATCACCGCAGAGCGCGAGGAGCGGCTCGATTTCACTCATTCGTGGTTTCGCACCGGCCTCGGAGTAGCGGCCAATCTTCGCCACGACAGCGGCTGGTGGGCTGTGGTTCGCGTGTTCTTCTCGCGCGATTTCATGATGGTCCTGCTCGCCCTGACCGGGGTGTTGACGTTCTGGGGAGTGCTCCTCTGGCTGGTTGAGCGGCGCCGCAACCAAGAGCAGTTCAGCGAGCGCCCGCTGCAGGGTATCGGTTCCGGGTTCTGGTGGGCGGCCGTCACCATGACCACCGTCGGTTACGGCGACAAAGCGCCGGTAACATTCCTTGGACGACTGATCGGTCTGGTCTGGATGTTCGCGGCATTGGTCACGGTGTCGACCTTCACCGCACTGATTGCCTCCTCGCTGACGGTGGGTCAGTTGGAATCCCGCGTCAGTGCCCCCTCGGATCTTCGCCATGCGCACGTTGCTGCCCTCCCAGGGACCACCGCGGCCGATTGGCTGAACGGCCGGCGGATCGATTTCAGTGCCTACGAGACATTGACCGACGCGCTGCAGGGTCTTGAGCGCGGCGAGGTCGAGGCGGTGGTCTCTGACGAGGCTTTGCTGCGTTACCAGATCAGCGCCTTTGAGATGCGGCGCCTGCACGTGTTGCCCTTCACCCTCGACGAACAGGACTACGGCTTCGCGGTGATCGAGGCGGGAGCGCTCCGCGAACCCATCAACCGGGCCCTGCTGACGGTCACCGTCAGCGACGACTGGGAGCAGTGGCAGCGCGAGTTTTTGGGCGACTGAAATCGTGAACCACCCCGGGCTGTCCAGAAGACGGTTGTTGCGAGTCAGATCCGTTCGGCTAAATCGCACAGACGCTGGCAACGCCCCGGTTCGCGAACCAGATGGACGACTGATGCCCATCATTTTTGCCGCTGGGCCTTCAACGTCTGTGCAGTGGCCGCACGTTCGGCACCCTTACTCCCTCTTCGAACTCATGCAGAAGCCGGATCATCGCTTCGCTGTTGAGAAAACCGATATAGCGATACGAGGTCCGGCCATCCGGACCGATCAGCAAGTGCTGCGGAATCCCTCGCGTGCTTTGCTCAGCGAGCGCGTGGTTTGGCATTAAACGGTGTGAGCCAGCCCAGGTACGGGCATCGTGCTCGGTGGCGTCCATCAACAGTTCCGTTCCACTGGTGAGTACCGTGCACACCGTCACTGTCGGCGCTGCCGAGGCCTGGAACGTGCGAATGTGCGGCGCCTGCCGACCGCTGGTGCTGCACCACGCGGCTGCATCGGTCACCCAGATCCAGAGTGGTACCGATCCACGTCGGCACAGACGTTGACCTTACTGCCAGCGCCCGGCAGCCGCTAAGAAAGGCGGTTTATGTCGCCTATACTTTTCGTAGGACCGCATTGCCTTCGCGATTCAGGCGAGGATGCCTCGCATGGACCTGTTCACCTGAGCTCCGAGGAGACGAAACATGGAAGGACGATCTTGTCGCTGGAGCGTTGTGACCCTGGCTGCTGCCATCGCATGTGCGCTGTCCGGTGTCGCCGGCGCCACGAATGGCTATTTCAAGCAGGGGTACGGCGCACAGAACAAGGCCATGGGGGGTGTCGGCATGGCGGTTTCTCTGGATGCCTATGCACCCGGCACCAACGCTGCAGGCATCGCCGCCTTTGGTGATTTCAGCCAGGCACCTTCGCATCCGAGCGACCGCCAATCCGGATTGAAATGCCGCAATTCGCCCTGGAAGTCGGGTATAGCTACCGCTCCCGAAGCGGCTTGGGCTGCCCGCTGAATCAGGCTGGCGCGCCTCAAACGACCATGCGTGTGGGTGGTCAGCGAGACACCCCGGCATCGAGACGAGGGACTTGCCTATGAACGCATCGCGCAGACACGGCAACGGGAATCGGAAGCAGGACGGTCACGAGTCCGCCAGCCATCACGAGGGGCATAACCACGACAAGCATGCCGGGCACAGCGTCGGAATGTTTCGGAACAAGTTCTGGCTCTCGCTCGTTCTCACGCTCCCGGTCGTCTATTGGTCCGAGCACATCCAGGATCTCCTGGGTTATTCAGCTCCGGTTTTTCCCGGTTCGGAGTTCATCCCGGCTCTTCTGGGTACCGTCGTTTTCTTCTACGGTGGACTGGTTTTCCTCAGGGGTGCCTGGCATGAACTGATGAGTCGGGCGCCGGGAATGATGACGCTCATCTCGCTCGCCATCATGGTTGCCTTTCTTTTCAGCGTGGCGGTGGAGCTCGGCTTCGAAGCCACGGCGCTCTGGTGGGAACTCGCGACGCTGGTCACGATCATGCTGCTCGGTCACTGGATCGAGATGCGGTCGATCGCGCAGGCGCAAGGCGCTTTGCAGGAACTCGCGAAGCTGCTGCCCGATAAAGCGACGCGCCTGGCCGACGGTGAAACCGAGGAGGTGACGGTCGACGAGCTTTCCGAAGGCGATCTCGTGCTGGTCCGACCCGGCGAAAGCGTGCCCGTGGACGGCGTGATCAAGAAAGGCAAAAGCGAACTCAACGAAGCGATGATCACCGGCGAATCGAAGCCCGTTTCGAAGAGCGAGGGCGACGAAGTCATCGCCGGCACCCTCAACGGAGAAGGCTCGTTGCATGTCGAAGTGCGAGGCGTGGGTGAGGACACGAAGCTCTCCGGCATCATGCGCCTCGTCTCGGACGCGCAGCAGTCGAAATCGCGTTCTCAAAGTCTTGCCGATCGCGCCGCGCAACTGCTCACCGGCATCGCCATTGCCGCCGCACTTCTAACCTTTGCCGTGTGGCAGCTTGTTGGCGCGGAAATCGATTTCACGGTGGTGCGCGTCGTGACCGTTCTTGTCATCGCCTGCCCTCATGCGCTCGGCCTTGCGGTGCCGCTGGTTGTCGCCATTTCGACGACAAAAGGGGCCCAGGGGGGGCTGCTCGTCCGTGACCGGCGAGGCCTGGAAGAGGCACGAAACCTGAACGTCGTGGTCTTCGACAAGACCGGGACGCTCACCCTGGGCGAGTTCCGCGTCGTGGACATCACTTCGGGAGAGGATCTCTCCGACGACGACGCGCTGCGCATCGCCGCTGCGGTCGAGGCGGAGTCCGAGCATCCGATCGCACAGGGCATCGTCCAGACGGCCCGGGAGCGGGAGATCGAGTTTCCGGACGCCGATGACTTCCACGCGATCACGGGCCAGGGAGTCGCCGGCACGGTCGACGGTGTGGAGTACCACCTGGGGGGGCCGGCGCTGCTCGACGGCGAGGACATCGACGTGGCGGAAGAAATCAAAGGCGCTGCCGACGAGGCCGCCGGCCAGGGTCAGGCGGCCATCTATCTCATCCGAGACGGTCGGGCCATTGCCGTGTTCGCGGTCGCGGACGGGATCCGCGAGGAGAGCTACGCGGCTGTGCGCGCGCTGCACGAGCGGAACATCGAGGTCGCCATGCTGACGGGGGACGCCCAGGCGGTGGCCGATGCCGTCGCGAAGGAACTCGGCATCGATACGGTCTTCGCCGAAGTCCTTCCCAAGGACAAGGCCTCGAAAATCGAGGAAATGCAGAAGCAGGGCAAGATCGTGGCCATGGTAGGCGACGGCGTCAATGACGCCCCGGCGCTGGCGACAGCCGATGTCGGCATCGCCATCGGGGCGGGTACCGATGTCGCCGTGGAGGCAGGGCACATCGTCCTGGTGCGCTCCGACCCTCGAGACATTCCGCGCATCGTGAAGCTTTCGAGCGCAACGCGGCGCAAGATGCTGCAGAATCTATGGTGGGCGGCCGGCTACAACATCGTCGCGCTGCCGCTGGCGGCCGGTGTCGCCTTCGGCT
>SKJG01000143.1 GCA_007116035.1 Thioalkalivibrio sp. | reverse complement strand
TAAGACAGTGCGCGAGCTACGGCGACACCCGTGCCTTCCGCTTGCCCGTCTCTGGCCCGTCAAGACGGTCGCAGACCGGACCCCGCAGGCCTGGCCGGACTGGGAACGTCCGACGGGTTTGCCTATGATGCCGGCCGCCACGACACTTCCCCGGGAGATACCCAGCCAGCCATGCCGACACCCACCCGCAGCCTCGAACAGATCATTGCCGCCGAGATCGATTGCCGCCTGGAACAGGTCAGGGCGGCCGTCGCCCTGCTGGATGAGGGGGCGACCGTGCCCTTCATCGCACGGTATCGAAAGGAAGTCACCGGGGGGCTGGACGACACCCAGTTGCGCAGCCTGGAGGAGCGTCTGGGGTACCTGCGTGAACTGGACGAGCGGCGCACCGCGATCCTGAAGAGCATCACCGAGCAGGACAAGCTGACGCCGGCGCTCGAGGCGCAGATCCGCGAGGCAGACAGCAAGACACGCCTGGAGGACCTTTATCTCCCCTTTAAGCCGAAGCGGCGAACCAAGGCCCAGATCGCCCGGGAGGCCGGGCTGGAACCGCTCGCGGATGCGTTGCTGGAAGATCCGACCGTGAACCCCGAAGCCACCGCCGCCGCCTATGTGAACCCCGAACAAAAGATCGAGTCCGCGAAAGACGCGCTCGACGGTGCCAAGCAGATCCTGATGGAACGCTTCGCCGAGAATGCCGATCTGCTCACCCGGCTGCGCACCTGGCTCTGGCAGCACGCGCTGGTCCGGTCCCAAGTGGCCGAGGGCAAGGCCGACGAGGGTAGCAAGTTCCGCGATTACTTCGACCATGCCGAGAAGCTCGCCGAAATTCCTTCTCACCGGGTGCTGGCGCTCTTCCGCGGCCGCAAGGAGGGCGTGCTGCGCGTGTCCATGACCTTGCCCGAGGCACTCGAAAGAGCCGAGTTGCATCCCTGCGAGGCGATGGTGGCGCACAGCATCGGCTGGAGCCACCAGCACCGGGCTGGAGACGACTGGCTGCGGGAGACCGTGCGCTGGACCTGGCGCGTGAAGCTCGCCGTGCATCTGGAGACCGAGCTCCTCGGCAGGGTGCGGGAGATGGCCGAGGTCGATGCGATCACCGTGTTCGCGCGCAACATGCAGTCCCTGTTGATGGCGCCGCCGGCGGGCATGCGCGCCACCCTCGGGCTGGATCCGGGCCTGCGCACCGGCGTGAAGGCCGTCGTGGTCGACCCCACCGGCAAGCTGCTCGACCACGTCACCGTGTTTCCGCACGCGCCGCAGAAGCGCTGGGACGAGTCGCTAGCCGCGCTGGGCGGACTCTGCGTGAAGCATGGCGTGGAGCTGATCGCCATCGGCAATGGCACGGCCGGCCGTGAGACCGACAAGCTGGCCGGCGAACTGCTCCGCAAGCTACCGGACCTGAAGATGCACAAGATCATGGTCAACGAGTCCGGCGCGTCCATCTACTCGGCATCGGAGCTGGCCGCACGGGAATTCCCGGACCTCGATGTCTCCTACCGCGGCGCGGTGTCGATCGCACGCCGGCTGCAGGACCCGCTCGCCGAGCTGGTGAAGATCGATCCGGAGTCCATCGGCGTCGGCCAGTACCAGCACGACGTCAGCCAGGTGAAGCTGGCGCGCAGCCTGGACGCCGTGGTCGAGGACTGCGTGAACGCGGTCGGCGTCGATGTGAACACCGCGTCGGCCCCGTTGCTGGCCCGGATCGCCGGGCTGAACACCACCCTGGCCGGGAACATCGTCGAGTTCCGCGAGCAGAACGGCCGCTTCCCCAGCCGCAAGGCGCTGAAGAAGGTGCCGCGCCTGGGCGAGAAGACCTTCGAGCAGGCTGCCGGCTTCCTGCGCGTCACGGGCGGCGAGGATCCGCTGGACGGATCAGCGGTGCATCCGGAAGCGTATATCGTGGTGGAGCGCATCGCCGCGAAACACGGCCGCCGGGTGAAAGACCTGATCGGCGACATGAGCTTCCTGCGCACGCTGAACCCGGCCGATTACACCTGCGAGCGCTTCGGCGTGCCCACGGTGCGCGACATCATCGGCGAGCTGGAAAAGCCCGGACGGGACCCGCGTCCGGAGTTCCGGGCGGTGGAGTTCCGCGAAGGGGTCGAGCAGCTCAAGGACCTGAAGCCGGGGATGATCCTCGAGGGAGCGGTGACCAACGTCACCAACTTCGGCGCCTTCGTCGACATTGGCGTTCACCAGGACGGCCTGGTGCACATCTCGGCGCTCGCGGACCGCTTCGTGAAGGATCCGCACGAGGTCGTGGCCCCGGGCGACATCGTCAAGGTCAAGGTGCTGGAGGTCGATCTGGCGCGCAAACGGATTGCGCTGACCATGCGGCTCCAGGATCCGGCGGATGCCCGTGCGAAGGCGCCCGAGCCGCGTGGACCGACCGCCGGTCGGCAGCCGGAGCGAAGCCCCCGCAAGGCGAAACCGGAGGCCGCGCCGGCGCCGTCCGGTGGCATGGCGGCCGTATTTGCCGAGGCGCAACAGAAGGCGAAGCACAGGCGCGGGCGATAGGTTTGCGAGATGTTGCAGGGATGGCACCCTTGCTCGCAATGGAGGCCTCGGCTTGGACCGGCCTGCAGTCATCGCGGCTTATCGGGAGCATTTGGGGCAGGAAAATGGGCCTTTAAGACCGTAGAGACCCCCTAAAAATGATGTAATAATTATTAAATCCAGTGGGTTAGGCTGGTCCGACCCCGTTGAGGGGGCTGGGTTCCGCTTGGATGGTCGTCCGGAAATCCCCGCTGAAAGCGGCGAGAAACGGACCCAGGGTCCTGGTTATGAAATAGTCGCGGCCATGCGCTGGAATTTCGACCACAGTTATGCTCGTCTGCCCGCTCCGTTTTTTTCGCGGGTGGACCCTGTCCCGGTGAGCGCTCCCAGGCTGGTGCTGCTGAACCGGGCCCTCGCCGAAGAACTGGGGCTGGATGCGGACGAGCTCGCGAGACCGGATGCCGCGCTGGTGCTCGCGGGCAACCAGCGCGCTGACGCGAGCGATCCGATTGCCCAGGCGTATGCGGGGCACCAGTTCGGACATTTCACCCTGCTTGGGGACGGGCGGGCCCACCTGCTGGGTGAGCATCTGACTCCCGATGGCAGGCGTGTGGACATCCAGTTCAAGGGTTCGGGAAAGACGCCATACTCGCGACGCGGCGACGGGCGTGCCGCGCTCGGACCGATGCTCCGCGAATATCTGATCAGCGAAGCCATGCAGGGACTCGGCATACCCACCACGCGGAGCCTCGCGGTCGTTGCGACGGGAGAGCGGGTCTTTCGGGAGGATGCAATTCCCGGCGCGATTCTGACCCGGGTCGCCGCCAGCCACATCCGGGTGGGTACGTTCGAATACGCAGCCGCGCTGGACAGGGGCCTCGACGTCCCGGGACACCCCGGCTCGCAGTTGGTCCATGGGGACAAGGCAGGCGGCGTGAAGGACGGCAATCTGCACGCCCGAGCGCTCGCCGATTACACTCTGCAGCGTCATTACCCGGCGCTCGCCGAGAGCCCGACCCGCTACGCGGATCTGCTGGATGCAGTGATGGACCGTCAGGCGGCACTGATTGCGCAGTGGATGCGGGTGGGCTTCGTGCACGGTGTGATGAATACGGACAACATGACGCTGTCGGGGGAAACCATCGATTACGGTCCCTGCGCGTTCATGGATCAGTACGATCCGGCCACCGTCTTTAGTTCCATCGATCGCCAGGGACGCTATGCGTTCGCCAACCAGGCCCGGATCGCACAGTGGAACCTCGCCAGATTCGCGGAGACCCTGCTGCCGCTGATGGATGCGAACCCGGAGGCGGCGTTGCCCCGGGCGGAGGAGGCGATTCATCGATTCCCGACGCTGTTTGCCGGCTATTGGCTCACCGCGATGCGCGCAAAGCTGGGGTTGGCCAACGCGGAGCCGGAGGATTCGGCCCTGATCGAGTCGCTGCTGGAATGGATGCACCAGGTCGGTGCCGATTACACCAACACCTTCCGGGACCTCGCGAGCCGCGCTGCCATGGAAGCCCCCGCGACGGTCAATCCGGTTTTCGGCGACCCGGCGTTCACTTCGTGGCATCTGCGCTGGAACGAGCGGCTCAAGCGGGAGCCCGATGGACTGGACCAGGCGCTGGTTCGGATGCGCGCTGCCAGCCCTGCCGTGATCCCCCGCAACCATCGGGTGGAGGAGGCGATTGCGGCCGCTGTCGGCTTCGGCGATCTCGGGCCCGCGCACCGTTTTCTGGAAGTGCTTGCCGATCCCTACGACACGCGTCTCGACGACTCCGATTACCGGCAGCCACCTCCTCCAGAGCAGCGCGTCTATCAGACCTTCTGTGGAACGTGAATAAACCGCCGTAAACGACGAATATTGAATGTTTTCGACCGTTCGCAGAGGGCCTATTCGCCGCTTCTGCCCTTGGGTCTGAAGAAGGGGTTGAATTGCTGCGAGACCGCCTGCTGCATGCTTTCCATCATCGCTTTCTGCATGCCTTTCATCATCGCCTCCTGAAAGTTCGCGGCGAATTCAGCCTGCTTTTCAGAAGGGATGAACAGTTCCTTGAACTCGTCGGGAGTGCATTCGATGTCGATGCGGATGTTCATGCGGGTGCAATCCTCTGTTTCGTCGCCCGGAGGGTGCCTCGGGAATCCAGACGGCCCTGTCGCCAGTATGCCTCCCCAAGGAGGGAACCATCAAACGGCCGTCCGGAGTGAAACCAAGGCTTCGCGGTTGTGGCAGTGCAGATGGGTGTATTCGACCTTGCGCAGTGATGTGGTTGTTTTCTTCGAGCCGAGCGTTGTGACCTTGGCTCAGAGATATTTCAGGCGCGCCTGGATGGTGTCCGGAGTCGAACGAACGTCCTTCAGGTCGCTGCCGTCTTCGTTCGCGCTGGCGATGACGCAGGTGCCGGATACAGGGACCACGCTGTCGATCTGCAAGCGGGCGCTCGCTCCCCGAAGAAAGCACTCTTCGTCGAAAAACAATCGGTCACCGTTGGGTCCGATTTCATCCGATTCGATCGTTTCATATCCGACCAGGCGCACGATGTCGTCGCGCCCGCTGATTTCGACCTCTTCAATGGATCGCGTTTCCGGGTTGATCAGTAAGGCCCGCATGTCCCTCTCCTGGTGCACTGGGTAGAACCGATGGACCACGGGGTTGGCAAACGGTTCGCTGTGGCCACTCTCTTTCGAAAGCGATCCCGTCGCGGTTGCCGGAGGCTGAATTTTCGGGGAGAGGGCTGCAAGCCGGGCCATGAGCCGGCATCATGGAACACGGGTCCTGCATTCGGGTGCCCGCGCAGGAGCAAAGACCCAGTCCCATCATCCGGGGAGATCGCGAAGAATGCAGTCGGCTGGCAGCGTCATCCGGCAGTGGGCGCTGCCCATCGTGGTCGCCTTGGTTGCCCTCATCCTTCAGGTGACGAATGGGTCCGATTGGCTGCGGCTGGAACGGGGCACTGCCCTGGTGGAGCCGTGGCGCCTGTTCGGGGCGCACTTCGTCCATCTCGGCTGGATCCATCTAGGGATGAACCTCGCGGGTCTGGCCGTTCTCTGGCTGCTCGTTGGGGATGCGATCAGGCCAGCGTTGTGGGCGTCAGGAGTCCTGTTCATCGCCTTGGGCGTGAGCCTCGGTCTCCTGTGCTGTTCGCCCGCAGTGACTTGGTACGTGGGGTTTTCCGGGGTGCTTCATGGCTTGTTCGCGGCCGGCGCTGTAGCGGGCATCAGGCGCCTGCCAGCGCTCGGGTCGATCGTCTTGATCGCCCTGACGGTGAAAGTGGTCCTGGAACAGTTGGGTGGCGAAGAGGCCCTTACGCAGGGACTCATCGGCGGCGCGGTGATCGTCGATGCCCACCTCTACGGCGCGGTAGCGGGTGTGTGCTATGGCGGGTTGTTGCTGGTCCTATCCTCCAGATTGCCGGTAGACCGGGGCCCTAGTGGACCATCATCTGGTTTCTGAAGTGTCCATGAGGGAAACAACGCGGTGCCAATCTCCGGCAGCGGTGACGGCAGCGCAGCGCTCGCAAGGCAGCGGGGATCGGGAGCGGAGGAGGCTGCCCATGCGCGGGAATCCGACCGTCGCGCACTGGTTCGTTGGCTGTGCCAGAGCAGTGGGGGCGGTCGCTTTCCGGACCAAGGCATGGACCTGAGACGTGCACGGGCGGAAGCGGTTGGACCGTTGGATGACGGGGCCCGCGGAATCAGAAGTTGAGGCCCATCTCCAGACCGATCACCGATTCGGATGAGGCCGGGCTGCCCTGGAACTCCGGCCGGTTGCTCAGCCAGTCGCGCGAGGCACCGATCCCGTAGTCGTCGTAGAAGAGGCTGAACGCCATGTTGGTCTGGTTGCTGAAGCGCAGCTGGCTATCGAGGCTCAGGTATCCGGCAGTGCGGGGAGTATCACCGCGATGCCCGTAGAGCGGTACCTCGGTTTGGCCATCGCCCAGCAGCGGGTAGCGCACGCCAACCCGAACCTGGCTGCGGAGATTGCCGGTTTCATAGGTTGGACCTGTACTCAGTCCGGTGACGACAAAGTTGTGATGCGCCCCGGAGAGACCGTGGCGGTCCAGCACTCCGGCAGCACCGTCTGCGGAGCGAAGGTCCAGCCCAACGCCTAAGCCGTAGCCGAAACCACTGCTACCGAAGCGCTGGGTGAACCGGCCGGAGGTCTCCAGCGCATAGTTGTCCAAACCCGAACTCGTCACTGAGGGTAGGCGTGTGGAACGGATTTCCAGATCCAATGCGCGCCCAGGCTGAACGTCGTTCCGGAAACCCGGACGCAGGCTTTCCGTGTCTGTAAAGCTGCCAAGCGTAGGCAGGGTATCTGGTCCCGCGTTGTAGGACAGGCCGTAGAGCAGTCGCGTGTCGGCGTGCAACGGCATGGCAAGCAGAGCGAACGGCAAGAGACCAAGAACCATGCGGCCCGGAATTCCGGTTGCAACACGCCATGTGTTCATCACCGATCACCATCAGCAGGAGCACTGTGCCCAGATGTCGAGTATAGAGCGATATGTATATAACAGGTAAGGCTTGAAGGCCAAATAAAAGTATTATCCGGTCTAGACCGGTGGTTTTCACTCACGCGGAGGTCCGCCGCTGATCCGGGCCGCGTCAGGCTTTCGCGTTGCAGACGTGTCTGTCGGCGGTCGCCCAGGCGAATCGCTACCTTATGGAGTGTCGCGACCGGCCGACGGATTTCCTTAACGTGAAAAAGCAGCCATGGACATCACGGACATCACGGACAATAAAGGGCATTCAAACTCTTTGCCGCGTCTTTGCGTGTTTTCCGTGGCGCCCTTTTTGATCGTCAGGGCTGGTCGCGGGCCATGGCAGTGAGCGTGCAAGTCACGGCCACGCTTGCTACTGGGCTCCGGCGATTCGGTGTCGGGGATTACCGAGCTCCGCACAGCGGTGGCAAGCCGCTGCTCTCCAAAGATGCTTCGGCCTTCACCTTTCGGGGTGGCGCGCTCCGGTGCCATGATCGTTAGCGGGGGGGGTTCCGGGGCAAAAATAGCCTTCTAAGGCGGAAATTCCCGCGAAATGCGATATTATTTATCGATTTATCAATGCGTTATCGTGGTCCGACCCCGGGTTCGGCGTTTTCGAGGGGGGGTTGGTGTCCGGGGTCGCGTGGACCCACTCCCGCAG
Source organism: Thioalkalivibrio sp. (assembly GCA_007116035.1). Lineage (GTDB taxonomy): Bacteria > Pseudomonadota > Gammaproteobacteria > Ectothiorhodospirales > Ectothiorhodospiraceae > Thioalkalivibrio. The sequence continues at coordinate 7,746 of SKJG01000143.1, read as the reverse complement.
GCGCTGGAAGACGACGTAAAGCATCGGGATCAGGAACACCCCCAGCAGCGCGGCCGCCAGCATGCCGCCGAAGACGCCGGTGCCCACGCCACGCTGGCTGGCTTCGCCGGCGCCAGTGGCGATCACCAGGGGTACGAGGCCCATGATGAAGGCAAAGCTGGTCATCAAGACCGCGCGGATGCGCAGGCGGGCACCGTTGATGGCCGCGTCGAGCAAAGGGGCGCCCTGGGCGCGTTCCTGCATGGAGAATTCGATGATCAGGATGGCGTTCTTGGCGGCCAGCCCGATCAGCACCACGATGCCGATCTGCGCGTAGAGGTCGTTCGAGAGCCCGGTGACCCAGAGCGCGACCATGGCCCCGAACACCGCCACGATCACGGACAGCAGCACCGCCGCGGGCATTGACCAGCTCTCGTACAGCGCTACCAGGAACAGGTACGCGAACAGCACGGCCAGGGCCAGCACGATCACGGTCTGTCCGGCGGCCTCCTTTTCCTGCAGCGCGGTGCCCGTCCATTCGAAGCCGAACCCGGCGGGCAGGGTCTCGGCCGAGACCTGCTCCATCGCGGCCAGTGCATCACCCGAACTGCGCCCCGGCGCCGGGCTGCCGTTGATGGTGACGCTGCGGTAGTTGTTGTAGCGCTGCAGCAACTGCGGCCCGAGAATCAGTTCGGGTTCGACCAGGGCGCGCAGCGACACCATCTCGCCGTCGCGGTTGCGCACGTGGATCCGGAACACGTCGTCGAACCGGGCGCGATCTTCGGCGTCGCCCTGAACATTCACCTGCCAGACCCGGCCGAAGCGGTTGAAATCGTTCACATAGGCGCCACCGAGGGTTGCCTGCAGCGCCGAGAAGATGTCCCCGATCGGCACGCCCAGCGCCTGCGCCTTGTCGCGGTCGATATCGAGGAACATCATCGGGTTGTCGGTGGCCCAGGTCGAGTAGACCGCCCCCAGATCCGGGTGCTGGTTCGCCGCGAACACCAGGCCCCGCATCGCCGCGGCGAGTTCCTCCGGTGAGCGCCCCTCCAGGTCCTGGAGCTGGTATTCGAAGCCGCTGCCGGTGCCGAGCCCGGCGATGGGCGGAAGGTTGAAGGGCATTACCCGGGCTCCGGGAATTGCATTGCCCTGGGCCGCCAGTCGTGCGATGACCGCGTCCACCTTCAGGTCGGGCGTCCGGCGCTCGCTAAAGGGCTTCAGGCGGCCGATCAGGAACGCGCTGTTGGGCTGGACCGCGCCGTCCAGAATGCTGAAGCCCGCCACCGCCAGCACGTGCTCGACCGCCGGGTCCGCGGCCGCGATCGCCTCCACCTGCTTGACCACCTCCAGCGTCCGGGTCACCGCGGCCCCCTGCGGCAGCTGGATCTCGGCCATGTAGGCGCCCTGGTCCTCCTGCGGCAGGAACCCGCCGGGGATCGCCTGGAACAGGCCGAAGGTCCCGAAGCCGAGGACGAGGATCAGGACCCCGACCAGCGCGGAAACCCGCACCAGGCGGGCCACCACGAAGGCGTAGCCATCACGCACGCGGTCGATGCCGCCGAGCACGTAGCGCATCGGCCCGCGCCGGTGCTGCGCGGGCTTCAGCAGCAGCGCGCACAGGGCAGGGGCCAGGGTCAGGGCGTTGATCGCGGAGATGACCATCGCGAACGCGATCACCGCGGCGAACTGCTGGAACATCTGCCCGGTGATCCCGGGGATGAATGCGACCGGTACGAACACCGACAGCAGCACCAGCGTGATCGCCAGGATCGGGCCGGTGATCTGGGTCATCGCCTTCTTCGCGGCCTCGGGCGGCGCCAGCCCGTCTTCCTCCATGATGCGCTCGACGTTCTCGACGACCACGATCGCATCGTCCACCACGATGCCGATGGCCAGCACCACCGCGAGCAGCGAAATGGTATTCACCGAGAAGCCGAGCATCAGCAGGAAGGCGAAGGCGCCGACCAGCGCGACCGGCACCGCGATCATCGGGATCAGCGTCGCGCGCAGACTCCCGAGGAACAGGAACACGACGAGAACCACCAGCACGAAGGCCTCGAACAGGGTGTGCACGACCTTTTCCAGGCTCGCGCTGACGAACTCGGAAGTGTCGTGCACGATGTGGTAATCGAGGTCGTCCGGAAAGCGTTCGGCCAGTTCTTCCATCGCGACGCGGATGCCCTCGGCCACCGCCAGCGCGTTCGCCCCGGGGGCCTGGTAGACCGCGATGCCGGCAGTGTCGCCGCCGTTCAGGCGCGCGAGGGCGTCCTGGCTCTTGGCCCCGAGTTCGACCCGGCCCACGTCTCGCACCCGCACCGAGGAGCCATCCGGATTCGCCCGGATCACGATCCGTTCGAACTCCTCCACCTCCGACAGCCGGCCCTGCGCCTGCAGGGTGATCTGGAACTGGTTGTCCGCGGTCATCGGCTGGGCCCCGATCCGGCCCACCGCAGCCTGCACGTTCTGGCTGCGCACGGCCTGCACGACGTCGGCCGGTGTGAGCCCCAGCGCGGTCAGGCGATCGGAACTGAGCCAGATGCGCATGCTGTAATCCTGGCCGCCGAAGAGGGACACTTCCCCGACGCCAGGCACCCGGGCGAGGGTGTCCAGCAGATTGATGGTGGCGTAGTTGCTGATGAACAGCCCGTCGTAGCTGCGCTCGGGTGAGTACAGCGCCACTACCTGGAGCAGCCCCGCGGATTTCTTGCGCACCGTGAGCCCCAGCCGCTTCACCTCCTCGGGGAGCTGCGCCTCGGCGAGCGCGACGCGGTTCTGCACGTTGACCGTGTTGATGTCGGGGTCGGTGCCGAGTGCAAAGGTCACCGTCAGCGAATAGGCGCCGGTGTTCGTCGCCGTCGACTTCATGTACAGCATGTTGTCGACGCCATTCACCTTGCCTTCCACCGGCTGCGCGATGGTGGCTTCCAGCACCTCGGCGCTGGCGCCCGGGTAGAACGCGGTGACCTGCACCTGGGGCGGCACGATATCCGGGAACTGGGCCACGGGAAGGCGGGTGAGGGCGATCACGCCTGCAAGCGTGATGACAACCGAAATGACGATGGCGAGGCGTGGACGGTCGATGAACAGGCTGGAGAACATTGCGGACTAGTCCCGCACCGGCGGCTGCCAGGGCGCGGCGGTGACGGTCTGCCCCGGGCGTACTTTCTGCACGCCTTCGACCACCACGCGGTCGCCCGGCGCAAGCCCGGTTTTCACGACGATGCGCGCCCCCACCATCTGCCTCGTTTCGATGCGGCGAACCTGCACCCGCTCCTCGTCGTCCAGCACTAGCACGAAGACCCCGGTCTGGTCGATCTGCAGCGCCGATTGCGGCAAAAGAAGGGCGATTTCCGGTTCGCCACTCTCGACCAGGACCTCGATGTACTGGCCTGGCAGCAGGAGCGAATCCGGGTTGGCGAACAGCGAGCGCAAGAGCACGGTGTCGGTTCCTGGATCGACGGCCACATCGACGAAATCGACTTGCCCGGCATGCTCGTAGCGCGAGCGATCGGCAAGGCGCAGATGCACAACCACGGCCGTTGGGTCGCCGCCCCGTTCCAACACCGCCCGTCGCTTGGTCAACAAGTCGCGCTGGGTCAGCGGGAACTGAACGTAGATGGGGTCCTGCTGCACCAGCGTTGCCAGCACGCCGGACTCAGGCCCCACAAGGTTGCCGACCGAGTAGCGAGCGAGGCCGATGCTTCCGTCGATCGGGGCGAGGACCTCGGTGTAGTCCAGATTCATCTGTGCCGCCTGCAGGGCCGCCTCGGCCTGCGCGATGCCGGCCTGTGCGACGGTCTCCGCTGCACGCAGTTCATCGACCCGCGCCCTCGGGATGTTGTTGTCCTTCAGGAGTTCTTCGCCGCGGCGAAGCTGGGCCCGAGCGTTGGTGAACTCCGCCTGGACCCGGTTCAGATCGGCCTCGCGCTGCGCCAGGACGGCCTGGTAGGGTTCGGGCTCAATCAGGAAGAGCCGGTCCCCGGCGCTGACATTCTGCCCTTCGACGAAGTTTCGCTCGCGCAGGAAACCCGGCACCCGCGCCCGGAGTTCGACGCGTTCCCTGGCAGTCACGCGACCGACGAACTCCATCGTTTCGGTGACCGGCTCCGGCTCGAGTTGAACGACCGTAACCGCAGGCGCCGGAATTGTGCCAGCCTCCGTGCCCGGGCCGTCGCTGCCGCACCCCGCCACAAGAACGATGAACCAGCCCGTGAGGACCGCGAATGTGCTCGGCCGATGCCCGCGCATGATACCCCCTTAACCTGCTTGCCCCTGGCGTTCCCATGACGCGGAATTCCGCGGATCATAGACCCCCCACGATCTTCGCAGAATTGGGGATATCCAGGCCGTTACACTGGTCGACCGGGCTTGACCACGCCAAAACTAGGATATCGGGCCTGGTCCACCGGGTCCACCGAAAACCTCGCCACCGGGCCACCGGGGTCGGACCAAGGTAAGTATCGGAAAACACGATGGAAGCGCAGATTTTTCATGCAAAAAAAAGCGTTAGAGGCCCCTTTTCATGCCCGGAATGGGGCCGCCAAGCGCCAGAGGGTGCGGTGACGGCAGCCGTCATGGCCCGGCGAGGAGTTGTATGACATTCGCTAGCCACGGGTTTTTCGGGGGAAAAATCGCCGTATAAGCCTAAAATGCCCGCAGGATTCGAGGCATTTTCTATCCTGTTCAATGATTTGGGCTGGTCCAACCCCGGGTGTTGCCTGAACCGGCGGCGCCGGCTGCAGGGACGTCCCGGCTGACGGGCCATGCGGCAAGTCCAGTTCCCGAGCGGTTCGCCACGCGCATGCCCTGGCGCGGCACGGAAGCTCCGCAGGTGGTGAGATCGGCGTTGTTTCAAGGGACTCCGCTGTGGGAGGCCAGCCTCTGGGCGAGGCTTTCCGCCGTTAGGTCGCCGAGAGGGCTCGCCTCCCACAAAGGACGGCCAGGCAGGGGAGGGCGTTCCGCACGAGCGGATTTCCTGCGGAGCTTTTCTGGTCATCCGCTTCCCAAGCCCGGCCCATACCAGGGCAGGCGTTCGCCGAGAAACCGCGTTCGGAGCCAGGCCCACCGGTGCTGTGATTGACCCTGTTCGCAAACGATTGATTTCTCGTTATGGGCACAGTTTGTTTCTTCAGAGCTGAGAGTTAGACCGGCATTTTTCGGGCGAAAAACGGGCGTTTAAGGCCGAAATATAGGCAAAAAGCCGACAGGTTAACAAAGTTAATCAATAGGTTATCTTGGTCCGACCCCAGCGGGTGGGGGTGTCGGGTGTGCGTCTGCGCTTGCTCTCCGATGATCGGTATGTTTCGCTTTCGTGCATCGGAGCCATTCGGGATGATTTCATCGGGAGAGGATCGATGCACCTGACCAGCCCCGCCTTCGAGGAGGGTGGCCGAATACCCTGGAGCGCGTCGGCGCCGAACGAGAACCGGTTGCCCGCCCTGGAGATTCACGACGTGCCCAGGGGTGCGCGCAGCCTAGCGCTGATTCTGGAAGACCTCGACTCACCGCTGGGCGAGGTGACCCACTGGCTGGTCTGGAATCTGCCGCCCGACAGATCCAGGGTAGATGCCTTGAACCTGCGCGACGAAGCCCGGATCGGGATGGATTCGTTTGGAAAGGTCGGCTACCTGGGTCCCGTGCCCCCGGAGGGCGTGCATCGGTACCGCTTTCGCCTGCTGGCTCTCGATGCTGAACTCGATCTGAAGTCCGGCGCCACCCGCAGTCAGTTCGACCAGGCGACCGAGGGGCGCGTACTGGACGAGGCCGAACTCACCGGGTCGATCGAGCGGCCGCCGCGCGAGGGAGACGGCTGAGCGGGCAGGGCAGCCGATATGCCAGCCAGGAGGACGACAGATGCCGACGAATTACCGCCCGCAGGCATTCTTTGCCTCCGTAAACCCCACCGTGTTTACGGCCTCGGCGATCATGGTGGTGCTGTTCGTGGGTTTCGGCGTGCTGTTTCCGGCTACTGCCGCGCAGGTATTCGACGGCATCCACGGGTTCATTACCGAGTACCTCGGCTGGGGCTACCTCCTGGCGGTGACCGCCTTCCTGGTGTTCCTGATCTGGCTCGGCTTCAGCCGCTACGGATCCATCCGGCTGGGGCAGCCCGACGACCGCCCGGAGTTCAGCTATGGCGCCTGGTTCGCGATGCTGTTCAGCGCCGGCATGGGGATCGGCCTCGTGTTCTGGAGCGTGGCCGAGCCGGTCATGCACTACCAAAATCCACCGCATGCCGACGGCGGGACCGCCGAAGCGGCGCGGCAGGCGATGGTCTACACCTTCTTCCACTGGGGGCTGCATGCCTGGGCGGTGTATGTGGTGCTCGGGCTTTCAGTCGCCTATTTCAGTTTCCGGCACCGGCTGCCGCTGACCATCCGCTCGATCTTCTATCCGCTGCTCGGCGACCGCATCTACGGGCCGATCGGGCACGCGATCGACGTGCTTGCGATCTTCGGGACCCTGTTCGGGCTGGCCACCTCGCTGGGCTTCGGCGCGATGCAGCTGAACACCGGGCTGAACGTGCTGGTCGGCATGCCGGTGTCGCACTGGTACCAGGTGGGCATCATCGGGGCGATCACCGCGGTGGCCGTGTTCTCGGTGCTCTCCGGTCTGGACCGCGGCCTGAAGTGGGTCAGCATCTTCAACCTGTCGCTTGCGATGGCATTCATGCTGTTCGTGCTGTTCGCCGGGCCGACACTGTTCCTTGTGCGCTTCCTGCTCGACTCCACCGGCAGTTACCTGCAGCAACTGATTGAACTGAGTCTGCACACGGACGCGATTGGTGGCTCCGGGTGGCAGAAGGACTGGACGATGTTCTACTGGGCGTGGTGGATCGCCTGGTCCCCGTTCGTCGGCATCTTCATTGCGCGGATCTCACGCGGGCGCACGATCCGCGAGTTCATCGTCGGCGTGCTCGGGGTTCCGACGCTGTTCGTCTTCACCTGGCTGACGATCTTTGGCGGCACCGCGCTGTATTTCGAACTGTTCGAGGAGGGCGCCGGCATTGCCGCCGCGGTTGCCGAGGACACGACCGTCGCGCTGTACGCGACCCTCGAGCACCTGCCATGGGCAACCCTGAGCTCAGCGATCGCGACCCTGCTGATCGCGACCTACTTCATCACTTCGTCCGCTTCCGGCACCTATGTGATCGATGCCCTGGTCTCGCGCGGCGCGCTCCACTCGCCCAAGCGCCAGCGGGTGATCTGGGGCATCACCGAGGGCGCCGTGGCGGCAACCCTGCTGATCGTGGGCGGAGAACGCGCACTGGACAGCCTGCAGACCGCCTCCCTCACCGGCGGCCTGCCGGTTGCGATCATCCTCGGCTTCTGCTGCTACAGCCTGCTGCGCGCTCTGCGCCGCGAGTACCGCGTCGAAGGCGTCGATTCCCCGTGGCGCTAACCCCCCGGCAGCCACCACTCCGGGGTCGGACCAAGGTAAGCATATGAATGGAAAATAAAAAGTCCGAATTTTCGTACAGGAAAATGCCTTAGAGGCCCCATTTTATGCCCGAAATGGGCTGGCTAAGCGCCAGGGGCTGCAGTCATGGCGTGGCGAAGAGCCGTATGAGTTGCGGTGGACCCCATTTTTTCGGGGGGAAATCGTTGTGTCAGTGTAAGATCACCGCGGAGTTCGAACGATTTTCGATTCTGTTCGATGATTAGGGCTGATGCGACCCCGGGTGTTCCGGAGGTCGAGCGCATAGGAGGTGATTCATGATCCAGGCGTATGCGGCATTCGAGGCTGGTGGTGAGCTGCGTCCCTTCG
>SKJG01000032.1 GCA_007116035.1 Thioalkalivibrio sp. | reverse complement strand
TTCGGTGTAGCGAGCGATGCGACAGGCAGCCTCGGCAGTCTGGCGCAAGGCCGAAGCGCTGAAGTCCGTGGTGGAGGCCGAGCCCTTGGACTGGCCGAAATGGGCCACCAGGGCCATCTGCTGGTCGCGCTCGTGCTCCAGCGTGTCCACCTCGCCCTTGCGCACGGTCACGCTCAGTCCCACGTTGTGGGTGACGATCACCTGTGCCGCCGAGGCACCGCAGGTACGGGCGTGGTCGAGGACCATGCGTACCCGTTCCTCCATTGATCCGGGACTGTGCGAGAGTGCCTGTACTTCAGTCAACTGATCCATGCTCTTCATCGATTCCTGGACAGACGGAGGGGCCGAGTCCCGCAATTCGGGGCGGCTGATCATGACAATGCGACCGGGTGGGGAATGGACGGGTCAGGGACTCGCGCCGTGCTTGTTCACGGCGCCGCGGTTGCCCCACCGATCGAGATCCTCGACGTGGACGCCCACCCAATACAGGATCCCCAGGCTATCCCGGGTGAAGCCGCCCACCAATTCCTGCCCGGCATCCAGCTGGATGCCCTCGGCGAACCGCTCGGCCTGCGCCCTGGACCGAAAGACATGCCACTGGACGACGTGGTCGGCGCCGTGTCCCTCCGGTAGCGATTGCTCTTCTTCGAGGATTGCTAGATGCATCATGCCTGCTCCTGAAAGCTGTTGATCGTTGCCCGCCGCGACGGCCTCGGGCGATTCCCTTCGTAGGCAAGGAGATTACATTCAGGCCGCCTGGGTGCCGCCCACGGTCATTCCGTCGATGCGCAGCGTCGGTTGGCCGACACCCACCGGCACGCCCTGCCCTTCCTTGCCGCAGGTGCCGACGCCGGTGTCGAGCTCCAGGTCGCTGCCGACCATCGAGACACGGGTCAAGACGTCCGGGCCATTCCCGATCAGGGTAGCCCCCTTCACCGGCCGGGTCACCCGTCCATCCTCGATCAGGTAGGCCTCAGAGGCCGAGAAAACGAACTTCCCGGAGGTGATGTCCACCTGCCCGCCGCCGAAGTTGACCGCATAGAGCCCACGATCCACCGATGCGATGATCTCGGCCGGGTCGTGGCCACCCGCGAGCATGTAGGTATTGGTCATGCGCGGCATCGGCAGGTGCGCGTAGGACTCGCGGCGCCCGTTGCCGGTGGACCGTGTGCCACTTAGGCGGCCGTTCAGGCGGTCCTGCATATAGCCGCGCAGGTAGCCGTCCTCGATCAGCGTCGTCTGCTGGGTCACGGTGCCCTCGTCATCGACGTTCAGGGAACCCCGCCGGCCGGGCAGTGTACCGTCATCGACGATCGTGATGCCGGGGGCAGCGACCCGCTCGCCCACCCGGCCGGCAAAGGCCGAAGTGCCCTTGCGGTTGAAGTCGCCCTCGAGGCCGTGACCGATCGCCTCGTGCAGCAATACCCCGGGCCAGCCGGGGCCGAGCACCACTTTCATGCTGCCGGCTGGAGCGTCCACCGCGTCGAGGTTGACCAATGCCTGGCGCACGGCTTCCCGGGCATAGGCACCGGCCCGATCCTCCTCGGTGAAGTACACATAGCCGGAGCGGCCACCGCCGCCGGCAGATCCGGATTCCCGGCGCCCGCCCTGCTCCACCAGCACCTGCACGTTCATCCGCACCAGGGGCCGGACATCGGTGACCATTTCACCCTCCGCAGTGACGATGAGCACCACCTCGCGCACCCCCGCCAGCGAGCACATGACCTGGGTCACGCGCGGGTCGGCGGCACGGGCCTCGGCATCGACGTGCTTGAGCAGGCCGATCTTGCGGGCCTCGTCCAGTGAGCCCAGCGGGTCGTCGGGCAGGTACAGCGCCGACTCGCGCCCGATGCCGGGGCGCACGGCCACGGAACCGGTCTGCCCGGCGCCGGCGATGCTGCGTGCCGTGCGCCCGGCCTCCAGCATCGCCGGCAGGGAAATCTCGTCGGAATACGCGAAGCCGGTCTGCTCGCCGGAGATCACCCGGATGCCCACACCACGCTCGATGTTAAAGCTCGCGCTCTTGACCAGGCCGTCTTCCAGCGACCAGCCCTCCTGGCAGACGAACTGGAAGTAGCAGTCGCCACCGTCGGTCCCGCGACCGAAGGCGGCCCCCAGGACGGAGGCAAGCCCCTCTTCGCTGATACTGCCGGGGTCAAGGAGCGTTTGTCGAACGAAGCTGTCGATCATCGTGATTCCTGTTGGCTGTTTCGATGCACGGGTGGACGGCGGAACCGCCGGCCTCAGGTTCCGGTCTTCGACACCTGGACCTCACAGGACAGGCGCCGATGATGCACGGCCGGGAACAGGGTCCGGATCCGGCCGACACAGTCGCAACTCAGGTCGGCGACGAGAACACCGGGGTTACGGCCCAGCTGCGCCACAACCCGTCCCCAGGGATCCACCAGGGCGCTGTGGCCATAGGTTTCGCGACCATTGACATGGAACCCGCCCTGGGCCGCAGCCAGCATGAACGACTGGTTCTCGATGGCACGGGCGCGCAACAGGATGTCCCAATGCGCCTGCCCGGTCTGCGCGGTGAAGGCTGCCGGCATCGCCACGAATTCAGCGCCCTGATCCAGCAGCCCGCGGAAGAGCTCCGGGAAGCGGAGATCGTAACAGACGGCAAGACCCATTCGCCCAAAAGGCGTATCCAGCGTAACGATATGGTCCCCGGGCTGGTAGATCCGCGACTCGGCATAGTGCTCGTCGCCATCCGGTATCCGCACGTCGAACAGGTGAATCTTGTCGTAACGGGCCACGCGCTGACCCCGGTCGTCAAACACCAGACAGGCAGAGATGGCACGATCGCCGCGTCGGGTGCGCAGCGGGACGGTGCCGCCCACCAGCCAGATGCCGAGACGTTTCGCCTGTTCGGCGAGAAAGGCCTGCAGCGGACCCGCCTCAGGCTCCTCGGCAATCTTGAGGACGTCTTCATCCTGCATGCCCATCATCGCGAAGTTCTCGGGCAGCACGACCATCTGCGCGCCCTTGTCCGCCGCTTCCTTGAGCAGCCGCTTCGCCTCCAGCATGTTGTTCTGCGGCTGCGGTCCCGACGCCATCTGGATGGCGGCAACATTCGTCATGGCATGCACCGTTGAGTCATCACTCTGGGGTTCCCTGTTCCGTCTTCACTCGTGCCCTTATCTCTGGGTCAGACCACGGACCCGAGACAAAATATTCCACTCGAGCCGCTTCTTCCATTTGGTCCCCGATTCCCAGGGCGCGTTCCACCAACAATACGACAGCTCCGGTTACCGGACCGCCGAGCAGCGCACCGACGATGGGCAGCGTCGAACGCAGTCGCGGCACGACGACGATCGACTGGTCGAAGTCGCGGGCCACAAGACCGGTGCGCCCGCTGACCCGCACCACCGCCGCGGGGCTGGCGATGCGCAATTCCGGCAACAGCAGATCGCCGCCGTCGATCACCGCCTCGCCAACCATCTGGTCGAACGCCAACCCCTGAGTATAGACGTCCCGAAAGTCCAGGCGCAGCCTGCGCGGGATCACGTCCAGGCTCACCAGCCCCAGGAGACGCCCTGCACCTGGCTCGACCTCGTGCAGGCGACCGTTCGCGAGGTCGATGTCGACCGTCCCGCTCATCCCGGCGATGTCGGGTACGAACAGCGGGCCAACCCAGACCAGCCTGACCCGCGCGCTGCCGGACCCGCTTTGCATCGCTGGAGAGACCCCCATCGAATGCAGTGCGCTGCCCCAGTCAGTCCCGGTCGCCTCGGCCTGAATCCGCGTCTGCGTCACGCCCTCCGGGGACATCTCCCAGTGCCCCTCGCCCAGCAGGCTCACGTCCCCCTGCGGCGCACGCAGCCGAAACTCCCGCAGTTCCAGGCCATCCGTTGACGGAAGCAGCACGAGTGCGACATCGGTCAGATGCAGGTTGCCGACCCGCAGGTCGGCAACCTGCAGATCCATGCCCGGCCACGTGCGAGGATCCGCGAAGGCATCCTGTGCAAGGGGCCGGGAGCGCCCGGCCGGAGTCTCCCACGGATCCAGATGCAGGCGCGCAAGGTCCACCTGCCACTGACCGCGCGCGCCGGCCTGCCGATCTCCGGCCACCGGGTCGGTCCATTCGGCGTCGCCCTGCACCCATTCCGAATCCAGCACCAGCCGCCGGCCATCGGCGCCCGGCTCGACCCGCAGGCGGCCTCCCGGGAGGACCCTGCCGCCCCAGCGCAGGCTCTCCAAGGCCTCGATATCGGCGCGAACCAGTTCCAGGCCAGCCGCCGCCTCGATGGGCACCGTGTCAGCCGTCAAGCCCCCCATGGCCTTGAGCCAGGCATCCACGTCCACTGAATCCAGGCGGGCCTGCAGATCGATGCCACGCTCGGGCAGTGCGGGCATCCCCGGCGGTGGACGTCCGAGGTTCAGGGCAATGGCCTGGACCTCTCCGGCCTCGCCCGCGCGCGCCGGCGCGACCCGGACGTCGGCCTCCAGAACCCGATCAAAACGCACCCGTGCGATCGCCTCGCCTTGGCTCCGCAACGGCCAGGAGATCTGCAATGGACGCCGGGTACCCCGCGTCTTGGCCAGCGGTGCCGGCCAATCCATCTGCATTCCCTCGAGATTCGAGGCCAGTTCCAACCGCGAATCACCGTTGCCGTCGACCACGATCTCGGCATCCCAGTGCGCATTCCCCTTGGCCGCCAGGCGCGCAGCGGCCCGCTCCCCGACCCAAGGTGCGAGCGGTTGTCGGCCTTGGGCATGGATGCGCATCGCGGGGCCCGTGGCATCGCGCTGCAGGCTCAGCAGCACCGGCTCGCCGTGGATCTCGGTGCGGATTCCCTGGCCCCGGAACCCTCTCTCCGAATCGAAGCGGATATCACCCCTGATATCGTTCAGTGTGAGCCTGCCCTCGGGTAATTCCAGCGCTGCGCCGTCGAGACCGAGCCGCCCAGCGGCATGGGTCCGAGCCGGTCCGGGTCCGTGCAGCGGGATCGAAAGCTCCAGGTCCAGCGCACTGCTGCCCCGCGGCTGCACGCCCGCCAGGTAGGGAAGGAAGCCGCGCCCGATCCCGGATTGGCGCAGGTACGTGGACAGGTCCTGAACCGGACCACGCGCCTGTCCCCGGATCTCCAGTTCCGGTTCCCTGAGCATGTTGCCGATGACCACGGTGGTCTCGCTCACTTCGGAACCCAGAATCTTCCCGGATGCCTGTTCCGCCCGGAACCCGGCATTGTGAAAATGCAGCGTTCCCGACAACCCCTCCGCCATCGGCCAATCCGGACGGTAGTCCAGGAGGCCGTCCTCGACCACCGCCCAAAGATCGAACACACCCAGGTTGTCGGTGAAGGGAAAATCCTTCGGATGACCGCGGAACACCATGCCACCTTCGGTCACGGTGGCGGAACGAATGCTCTCGGCCAGCCAGCGGGAAGTCCGCTCGGGGAGCCTGTGCACCGGCAGGTAGCGGGCCAGCTGCCGGCCGTCGGCACGCAGGAACCGCAAAGCCAGGTCCACATGAGGTGCCGCGCCGAATTCGATCCTGCCGCGGCCTTCCAGCGCGGCATCCTGGTTTTCCAGGAAAAGATCGCGTGCCTCCAGGTGCCAAGCGGCCTCGTCCCGCCTCAACTGCAACCGCGCCTGCACCCGGTCAAAGAGAAACGCCTCCGGAAACAGCGTCGGCATCGCAACGCGCAGGCCATTGCTGTTCAGCACCAGCGCGCCCTGGCCGCCGGCCCATTCCAGGTTCACATCGAGACCTTCCACCCCCGGAATCGGGCCGGCGGCATGCAGCGCGAGATCACGCAACTGCGCATCCGCCGCCTGTACCTGCCACCCTTCCAGGTCGCGTTCAAGGACCACGTGCAACGTCTCGAGTCTGCCCGAGGGGTCGCTGTGCGCCAGCCACGCGAGATCCGGGACATCGCGAAACCGCAATGCCGCACCGGTTGGCACGTAGTGGCCGATATCGATGCTGGCCGCGGCCAGGACCACGTGGTCCACGCCCTCACCGGCATTCGGCATGCGGTATTCCAGGCGCGCATTCCCCGCACCCGGGGTGGTCTCGGCCCAGTGCGACACGACGGCCGAGCCGTCGCGCCGCCACCGGAAGCGGTGCCCCACCGGCTGCTCGCGCCAGCGTCCATCGCGAACCACGAGCAGGCGGCTGTCGTGTTCGCCCTGCAGCTGCCGGACCCGTCCATCTTCCAGGGTCGCCCAGAGGCGCACCGAAGCGGTGCCGTGCGCCCCCCCCTGGAGCCAGCCGCCCAGCTGGCTCCAGTAGGGCAGCTGCACGCCCTGCGCATCCAGAAAGAATTCGATGCGGTCGGGGCCTGCCGGGGGAACCGTAATGCCGACATACACCGGCCCGCCGGCCTCGGGAAGAAAACTGCCCCGCCCCACGAGGGCAAGGCCCGACCGATCCGACCGCAGCCCCAGTGAGTCCACGCGCAGGCCGGTCTCGATACCGGTCAGGCGGTCGACCCAATCCAGCGTGGCTTCCTCGATCTGCAGCCGTTCCATGCCGGCGAAGTGCCGTCTCCAGTCGAGCGCCAGCGAGCCGGTGCCGCCGAAACGCCAGCCATGCACTTTCCACCCGCCATCGAGGTCGCGTTCGACGTTCAGATGGATGCCGGTCAGGCGGGCATGGCCCAATACCGGGCTGCGAGCCCGGAGGCTGCGCAACGGGGCCAGGCTGACCCCCAGTTCCCGGGCTTCGAGCGGGCCTGCGCCCGGCTGCGAGATGCGCACCTCATTCGCCACCAGCTCCGGGACCCATCCGGACCAGCCGAAGTGCAGGGAACCCAAGTGCACCTCACGGTCGATCATCGTCCCGACCCGCTGCTCGACCACCGCCGCCAGACCGTCCCACTGGGGCAGCAGCAGCCGCAGCGCCAGCAGAGCCAGCAACAGGAACAGAAGCAAGGGGGCCAAAGTGGCCTGGGTGATGCGCAGGCTGCGGCGGATCATGACCCGAAGCCCGGAGCGGGTCTTCGCACCGAGGACCAGCGCTGGACGGGGCGCGCCCCGGAGCCTCCCGTTGGCGGAGCGGGCGACATGCCGTTCAGAAGCGCGACCTGCTCAAATGAAGACCACGTCGAACTGCTCCTGTTGATACAGCGTCTCCACCTGGAACCGGATCGGCACGCCGACGAATTCCTGCAACTCGGCGAGGCTCGACGACTCCTCGTCCAGCAGCAGGTCGATCACGCTCTGCGAGGCCAGCACGCGCAGTTCCCTGGCGTCGTACTGGCGGGCTTCGCGCAGAATCTCGCGGAACAGCTCGTAGCAAACGGTCTCGGCCGATTTCAGATAGCCGCGCCCCCCACACGTGGGACAGGGTTCGCAGAGCAGGTGCTCCAGGCTTTCCCGTGTACGCTTGCGGGTCATCTCCACCAGGCCCAGCGGCGACACGTCACAGATCTGGCACTTGGCGTGATCGCGCTCCAGGGCACGGTCCAGGGCGCGGATCACCTGGCGCTTGTGTTCGTCATCCTGCATGTCGATGAAATCGATGATGATGATGCCGCCGAGATTGCGCAGTCGCAGTTGCCGCCCGATCGCCTGTGCCGCCTCGAGATTGGTCTTGAAGATCGTCTCCTCGAGGTTGCGGTGTCCGACGAAGCCACCGGTGTTGATGTCCACGGTGGTCATTGCCTCGGTCTGATCGAAGATCAGGTAGCCGCCGGATTTCAGCTCGACCTTGCGCTCGAGCGCGCGCTGGATCTCCTCCTCGACGTTGAAGAGCTCAAAGATCGGGCGCTCCCCCGGATAATGCTCGATCCGATCGTTCAGCTCCGGAATGTAGCGCTCGGCGAATTCGCAGACCCGTTGCCAGGTCTCGCGGGAGTCGATCCGAATCCGCTCCAGCTCCACTCCCACCATGTCCCGGAGGATACGCAGCACCAACGGCAGATCGGCGTGAATCTCCTGTCCCGCGGCGCAGTTGGCCGCGTTTTCCTTCAGCGTGTCCCAGAGCTTCTTCAGAAACAGCACATCGTTGCGCAGGGCTTCCCCGTCGGCGAGTTCGGCCGCGGTGCGCACGATGAAGCCATGCTCCGGTGCCAGCCCCGCACGCAGCGCCTCCATGTGCTCACGCAGGCGGCTGCGGATCGAGTCGTCCTCGATGCGGGTGCTGATCCCGATGTTGCTCTGGTTCGGCATCAGTACCAGGTGCCGTGACGGGACGGTGACATAGGTGGTCAGGCGCGCGCCCTTCGTGCCGAGGGGGTCCTTGATCACCTGGACCAGCAGTTCCTGGCCTTCACGCAGCAACTGGCTGATCGATTCATTGCGCCGGGGCACCTCGCCGTTGTTGCACAGCTCCTCGCGCTCGACCGGCGCCACATCCGAGGCATGCAGGAAGGCGGTACGGTCGAGCCCGATATCCACGAAGGCCGCATCCATCCCGGGCAACACACGGCACACCGTCCCCTTGTAGATGCTGCCGACCAGGCCACGCCGGCGACTCCGCTCGAGGTGCAGCTCGGTCAGGATCCCGTTCTCGACCAGGGCGACCCGACTCTCCTGCGGGGTGATGTTCATCAACAGTTCAGTGCCGGTCATGCATCCTCTCTTGTATTGGATTCCGCGCACCGGACAGGTCCACGGCTCCCGGAACAGGGGCTTGAATCCCTTTGCCCCCGAACGGTCACGCCTGGCTGGGACCCGTTGCCGTATCCGCCTGTTCTTCACCCTTGGGCTTGGGGCCACCCGGATCTTTTCGCGACAGCTCCTCGGGCAGGTCATGACGGGGCCAGGACTTCAACACGGCGTGCACCAGCGTGGCCAGCGGGATCGCGAAGAACACCCCCCACAGTCCCCAGATACCGCCAAAGATGAACACCGCGGCGATGATCGCCACGGGGTGCAGGTTGACCACTTCGGAAAACAGCAAGGGCACCAGTACGTTGCCGTCCAGAAACTGGATGACGCCATAGGCGATCAGCACCCAGGCGAACTCACTGGACAGGCCGAACTGGAAATAGGCGACCAGCGCCACCGGGATGGTGACGACGGCCGCGCCGATGTAGGGAATGATCACGGAGATTCCCACCATGAATGACAACAGCACCGCGTACTGCAGCCCGAACCAGTGGAAGGTGATGAAGCTGACCGCCCAGACGAGCAGAATCTCGAGAAACTTGCCGCGCACGTAGCTGGCGATCTTCACGTTCACCTCGTTCCAGACCTGCCCGGCGAGATGCCGGTCACGTGGCATGAAGCCCATGAACCAGTTCAGGATCGCATCGCGGTCCTTGAGCATGAAGAAGACCATCAGCGGAACGACGATCAGATAGATCACGACCGTCACCAGGTGCTGCGCCGAAGCCAGCGAGATCTTCACCACCTGCTGCCCGAACTGGGTGGCCTCGGCTCGGATCGCACCCATGATGTCGAAGACCTGCTCCTCGGAGATGACCTGCGGGTATCGCTCCGGCAGCTGCAGCAGCAGCGCCTGGCCCTGGGAGATCATCACCGGGAGTTCCCTGACCAGTTGCGTGACCTGCTGCGACATCAACGGCACCAGGCCGAACAGTGCCGCGGCCACCAGCGCGACGAAGCCCAGCAACACGATGATCACCGCGAGCAGCCTCGGCATGCGGAGCTGCGTCAGCTTCGCCACCGCGCCTTCCAGCAGATAGGCGATGATGAGGCTCGCCAGCAGCGGAGCCAGGATGCGTCCGGCGAGGATCACCAGCAAAAACCCGATGAGCAGCAGGAAAGCCAGGATCACCACCTGCGGATCGGTGAAATGCCGGTGATACCAGCGCTGGAACACTTCGATCATTGGGAGGACCGCACCCGCTCGTACTGGGCCGAAAACACCGCCTCGAGGTCGTCAATCACCTCCGCCGCCTTGCGGCCCTGCATCACGTGCTGGGCCATCAACGCGGAGGTCTCGTTCAGCAGCGGACCCCGATCGAGCATGAAATAGGTCTCGGACAGGCGGCGCATGGCCTTGATCACCGACTCCTCGGCAGGCCTCGGGAGCGGCTTGGGCTCCGGCAGCGGCGCATCCGCCGCCGCGGCATCGGGCACCTGGGCGAGCAGGAATTCGGAGAACTGCAGCAGCGTGCGCAACTCCTCCTCGGGCAGCTTGCCGGCGATCTCGGCCACCCGTGCGGCGGCGCCGCCCTTGCCGCGCGAGGCCTTGTTCTTGCGGGCCATATTCATCGGTGCGATCAACTTATTCCGTCTCCAGTTTCAGGCTGAACACCGGCATCTTGCGCCGTTCCTGCATCAGGGACAGTTCCGTCACCAGCCCCGCGACGACGTGGTTGGTGACCTCCTGCATGTTTTGCCACTCCATCCGGGCCTCGCCGAGCAGTTCGCCCATGTTCGGAGGCGGATTATGCCGGGCTTCCATGATGATATCTTCCAGCATGCCCGGTTTCATTTCCGGGCGGAACAGCAGTCCGTAGGTCAGGCCGTCCGGACGCACCGCAAGCCAATGCCCGTCGTCGTCGACCAATGTGGGCTCCAGGCCTTCGGGCAAGTCCACGCTGCCATGCACCAGCACGAGCACCTTGCGGCCATCCACGGCTTCGGCGAGCGCGTCGCCAGCCCCCGCAGGGGTCTTGTGCGCCGTCACGAACTCGGCCCGATAGGCGGGCTCCGGCTGGGCCGTGCCCCCTGCCTGCAGGGCGACGAGCATACCGCCCATGCCCAGACCGATCACCGGCCGGTTGGAGCGACGGAAGATATCGATCAGCGCCAGTTCGTCCGGCACCTGCGGGTTGTGCTCCTCGTCCGTGAGCGGCCATGCGCCACCCAGCAGCCACAGACCATCGAACTGCGCCGCCGAGCCGGGCATGTCCTGGCCCACAAACGGCCGATGATACGAAAAGCCGATATCTCTCTTCTCCAACTGGGATTCTATCAGGCCCAGGAATTCCGAATAGGTATGTTGTACGACGCAGTAATTCTTCATGTGGTCTCCTTGCCGTGGGGTATGGAGGGGGTTCCCGGGGGGACATCGCGGGTGCAGTACTCGCGGATGAAGCGCAGCAGAACCTCCAGGGTTGGCACCCGAAACTTCTGGCGCGCATGGACCAGGGAAATCGGGCGCTCCAGCGGAGGCTCCAGAGGAATCGCCACCAAATGGCTCAGCGTGACCTCCTTGGCGATCACGGATTCCGACAGGATGGACACGCCCATACCGGCAGCCACCGCCCCCTTGATCGCCTCCGGACTGCCCAGTTCCATGCACAGATTGAGGCGGTTGCGGCTGCAGCTCTGGCGGGTCAGGTATTCCATGATCACCTCGCGCGTCCCGGAACCCTCCTCACGACATACGAAGGGCTCGTCGAGAAAATCGTGCAGCGTGACCTTTCTGTGTTTCGCCAGGCGATGGTCGGGCGCGACGATCAGGCGCAGATGGTCGATCAGGCAGGGCTGCACGATCAGGTTCCGGTTGCTGACCGGGGCCTCGACCACACCCAGGTCGATCTCGCTCTCCTCCACCATGGCCACGACCGCCTCGGTGTTGCCGACCCGCAGGCTGATACCCACCTCGGGATGGCTGCGGAGGAAGGCGCCGAGCAGCGTCGGCAGCAGGTACTCCGCGACCGTCGTACTCGCACCCAGTACCACAGCACCCCCAACCGCGCCCTTCAGCTCGCGCATCGCGGCTTCCATTTCCGAGTAGGTTTCGAAGATGCGCTCGGCGTAGCGGAACACGAGGCGTCCGGCCTCCGTCAGCGTGACCCGGTTGTGGTTACGATCGAACAGGCGCGTGTCGAATTGCTCCTCCAGCTGGCGCACCTGGAAGGTGACCGCGGGCTGGGTCATGTGCAGCACTTCGGCCGCCCGCGTGAACGAGAGCAGCCGGGCCACGGTGAAAAAGACCTGCAGTCGCCGATCCGACATGGGCGTGCTTCCCCGGATGATCCTCCGCATGCTAGCAAGCCCGGCAAGGCCGCAATAGCAGGCGGACTTTCCCTGCGACAACTCAGCCCGGGGTTATGCTGGGTGCTCGACCCGCAATCGGATGCAGCAATGAGCAAAGCCTGGCAGAAACTCAACCTCGAAGGCGGCGGCCTCCAGGCCGTCAATGCGATTCTGGCAAACGAGATGCGTTCCCGGACCCGCGCCTATGCGGCGTGGGTCCTGTTTCCACTGGGCCTGCACCGATTCTACCTCGCCGAACCCCGTGGCGGCGCGGCATTCCTGGTCCTGAGTGTGCTGACCGCCGGTGCGGCCTGGCTGGCCCCTGCCTGGTGGTGGCTGCTGCCGTCGGCACTCCTGGCTGCCCTGGCAGTCCACGATCTCTTCTGGATCGACCGCAGGGTGGTTGCCTACAACAAGCAACTCCGCATGCAGCTCTTTCTGCGCAAAGGGAAGAAACCGCCCACGGATTACCGCGGTCGCTACACCGACGAGCAAGACGCGGAATCGATCACCCGAGACCTCGCCGACTACCAGGCGCTGAAGGAGAACGAACGCGCCGGGCATGTCCCGGCACCGCGCGAAGGATCGGGCAGCCTCGACCCGACCAAACGC
The DNA here is from genome assembly GCA_007116035.1 of Thioalkalivibrio sp. Classification (GTDB taxonomy): domain Bacteria; phylum Pseudomonadota; class Gammaproteobacteria; order Ectothiorhodospirales; family Ectothiorhodospiraceae; genus Thioalkalivibrio. The sequence goes on along the minus strand of SKJG01000032.1, from coordinate 28,315 downwards.
CGCCGGCAGCCCTCGTTCAACGAACAGGAAACCCTCCTCCGCGAGTTGGCCAAGAAACGCCGTGGGCGCTAGTGGGCCATGCGGGAAGTTCGGTAACGATGGAGCACAGCCAGACGCGTCGGAGCAAGGCGGGCAAGTGCAGGAATAGCCACTCTATTTCAAACCTGCCCAACGCAGCGCCGGCGCGTCTGACGACGCGATCGGATACCGAACGTTCCGCATGGCCCACTAGCAGGAGGCTCCCATCAGGCGCTGGTACCCGGATTCGGTGAGCAGCACCACGTGGACGCTCGACGGATAGATCCGCCCCTCTTCGCGCAGGCTGTCCAGCAAGGGCGAATGTTCGCCGGCATCGAGGCGGAAAAAGTCTTGCCCCTCGACGAGATCGGCCCTGCAGGCTTTGAAGCGCCGGAATGTCGTCCCCTTTGGCACATGATTCAGCTCGTCCAGCTGCCGCAGGCTCAGGGTGTCCCGACCGCGAAACCGGATGGCACGCGGCCCCGCCGAAGCTTGCATCGGGCCCGGAGTCCCACACGGCTGGTCTGCATAATCGGACACGTTCCCGCCCTTCACGCGTAATATCCCCAACTGAGAATACCGGGAGTCCTTCGCGGGTTCCGAACAACACGGGAGGAAGCATGGAGTTCCTGCAGGAATATGCGCTGTTTCTGGCCAAGGGTCTGACCATTGTGATGATGACGCTGCTGGTGTTCGGCAGCATCGCCGCGATGGCCCAACGGGGCCGGGGCCGGGGCGAAGAACAGCTCACCGTGAAGCACCTGAACCAACGCTACCGGAACATGGAGCGCATCCTGCGCCTGCGCGTGCTCGGCTGGCGGGCCGTACGCCGGCACATGAAGGACTTCAAGCGCGAGCGCAAGCAGGTCGTCCGGGAGCGGCGCGAGGAGCAACCACGGATCTACGTGCTGCGTTTTCATGGCGACATCCGCGCCACCCGGGTCGATAACCTGCGCGAGGAGATCTCCGCGATCCTCACCATTGCCCGGCCGAAGGTCGACCGCGTTGTGCTTTGCCTGGAGAGCGGGGGTGGGCTGGTACCCTCCTACGGCCTCGCAGCCGCCCAACTGGCTCGCCTGCGCGACGCCGGACTGCATCTCACCGTCGCCGTCGATCGGGTGGCGGCCAGCGGCGGCTATCTGATGGCGGCGGTCGCCAACCGTATCGCGGCCGCGCCGTTCGCCGTGGTCGGCTCAATCGGGGTGGTGGCGCAGATACCCAACGTCCATCGGCCGCTGAAGCGTCACGACGTCGATATCGAGCTGCTCACGGCGGGTCAGCACAAGCGCACCCTGACCATCCTCGGCAAGAACACGCCCGAGGGCCGGGCGAAGTTCCAGCAGGAACTGGAGGAGACCCACGGCCTGTTCAAAGCCTACCTGCAGCGCTACCGCGCCGAGCTGGATCTCGATACCCTCGCCACCGGCGAGCACTGGTACGGCGAGCAGGCGCTGGAACTCAAGCTGGTCGATGAACTGCGCACCAGCGACGACTTGCTGATGGCACTCAGCCGCGAGCACGAACTCTACGAGGTCACCTTCAACCGGCGGCAGGCCGTGGGCCGACGCATCGGCATCGCCTTCGAGCAGGCCCTGGACCGCCTCCTCCAGCGCTAAACCCACCCGCGCAGGATCGATGTAGGAGCGGCTTCCAGCCGCGATCCGCCCGGCCCAGCCACACAGCCCCAATCGCGACCAGAGGTCGCTCCTACGGGTCGGGCGGGGGGTCAGGCGGCCTTCAGCAATAACCGGTTGAGGCGCGCGACGAATCCTGACGGGTCGTCGAGTTGTCCGCCTTCGGTCAACAGTGCCTGTTCGAACAGCAGGGTGGCGAGGTCGTCGAACGCCGCGCCATCCGCCTCCTTCAGGCGCTGCACCAGCGGATGTGCCGGGTTCACCTCGAGTACCGGTTTGCTGCCAAAGGTCGGCTGGCCGGCCTGTTTCATCAACTCCTGCAGGTACAGTGCCATCTCGTGCTCGCCCAGCACGATGCAGGCCGGGGACTCAACCAGGCGTTTCGAGGCACGCACGCTCTCCACCCGGTCGCCGAGGGTCTTGCCGATGCGCTCGGCCAGGTCGCCGAGATCGTCCTTGGCCGCGGATGACCCCCCTTCTTCCTGCTCGTCCTTGCCGATCACCTCGTCGAGATCGAGATCGCCCTTGGCCACCGACTTGATCGGCGTGCCGTCAAAGCTGTCGAGGTGCGACAGCAGCCACTCGTCCACGCGGTCCGAGAGCAGCAGCACCTCGATGCCGTGCTTGCGGAAGACCTCCAGGTGCGGGCTGTTGCGGGCAGCGGCCGCGCTGTCGGCGGTCACCACGTAGATCGCCTTCTGGCCCTCCTTCATCCTGCCCTTGTACTCGGCCAGGGACACGCTCTGGGTGTCGTCGCTGTTCTGCGTGCTGGCGAAACGCAACAGCTTCGCGATCGACTCCCGATTCGCATAATCCTCACCGGGGCCTTCCTTCAGCACCCGCCCGAAGTTCGTCCAGATTTCGGCGTATTTCTCGGGCTCGTTTTCCGCAATGGAATCGAGCAGCCCCAGGATCTTCTTTACCGACCCGGAGCGGATGCTGTCCACCAGCCGGTTGCTCTGCAGGATCTCGCGGGAGACGTTCAGCGGCAGATCCGAGGAATCGACCACGCCACGGACGAAACGCAGGTAGTTCGGCAGCATCTGATCGGCGTCGTCCATGATGAAGACGCGCTTCACATAGAGCTTCACGCCGTGACGGCGATCCCGGTCCCAGAGATCGAAAGGCGCCCGCTTCGGGATGTAGAACAGCGTCGTGTACTGCTGGCGGCCCTCGACGTGGCTGTGGACCCAGGCAGTGGGATCCTCGAAGTCATGCGCCACGTGCTTGTAGAACTCGCGGTATTCCTCTTCGCTGATCTCGCTTTTCGGGCGGGTCCACAGCGCGCTGGCGCGGTTCACGGTCTCCCATTCCTCGGTTGCCTTGCCGTCGTCGTCCTCCTTCGGCATGCGGATCGGGAAGGCCACGTGGTCGGAGTAACGGGTGATGATATGGCGCAGCCGGTAGGACTCCAGGAACTCGTCGGCGTCCTCCTTCAGGTGCAGCGTGACCTCCGTACCCGGCAGCCCGCGCGAACAGTCCTCCAGCGTGTAACTGCCGGTGCCCTCGGACTCCCAGCGCACTGCGGCATCCTCGGGCGCATCGGCGCGGCGCGTCTCCAGGGTCACGCGGTCGGCCACGGTAAACGCCGAGTAGAACCCGACGCCGAACTGGCCGATCAACTGCGCATCCTTCTTCTGGTCCCCGGTCAGGCGGCTCACAAACTCCTTCGTGCCCGAACGGGCGATGGTGCCGATATTCGCGACCACCTCGTCCCGCGACATGCCGATCCCGTTGTCGGTGATGCGGATCTGGCGGGTCTCCTTGTCGACGCTGACGTCGATGGTCAACTGGGCTGGCTGGCTAATCGCATCCGGCTGGGCCAGGGCCTCGAAGCGCAGCTTGTCGCAGGCATCGGCCGCATTGGAGATGAGCTCCCGCAGGAAGATCTCGCGGTTGGAATACAGTGCATGCACCATCAGGTGCAGCAGTTGGCTGACCTCGGTCTCGAAGCTTCGTGTCTCGCGTTGTGTCTCAGTCATGGTCCTTCACATCCAGGGTTTCGGTTGGTTCGGAGGATTCGACGCGGTGAAACTGGGGGCGGCCGACCTGATTTTCAAGGGCAAGCGCCTGAAACAGGCCACCAGCCCGATTGGGATCGAGACACCGCCAGGCGGCAAACAGGGTCTGCCGCGCCCACCGGTCGAGTTGCCACGGAGCGCCGAGCACGGCCATGCCCGATCCCTGCAGACCCGGACCCCGAACCGGCTGGCTCAGGCGCAGCTCGCTGAGCAGGATGCGCTCACCCGCATGGGTGGCCAGCAGGCTGTCGCGCAGCGCAGCGTGGCGGCCCTCGGCCAGAATCGGGTACCAGACCATCAGGATGCCGGTATTCCAGCGGCGTCGGATCTCGACGGCGATCTCCGCGGTCTCGTCGTATTCCGCGTTCCGCTCGTACGCCGGATCGAGCAGCGCCAGCCCGCGGCGGGGCTCCGGGGGAAACAGTGCCCGTGCCGCCTCGCGCGCATCGCGACGGTGCACGTGGCAACGCGCATCCGCACGCAAACCGGCCTGCAATGCGGCGTGGGCTGCGGGATGCAGTTCGCAGGCGATCAGGCGGTCCTGTGTCCGCAGGCGTGATCGGATCCACTGCGGCGACCCGGGATACAAGGATAACTCCCCCGCCGGGTCCGGTTGCAGCGCGCGCAGCGCATCCAGGTAGGCCCGTAGCGCGGCCGGCCCGCCGGCAACAGACCACAGGCGGCCGATGCCGTGGCGCCACTCGCCGCTCCGCCGGGCCGCTCCGGCGTCAAGGTGGTATTGGCCGGCGCCTGCGAAGAGATCGACCACTACGAAGGGCTTCGGCCGGGCCAACAACGCGTCCAGCACCAGCCAGAGCAGCAGGTGCTTGTGGACATCGGCGACGTTGCCGGCGTGGTATTCGTGCTGGTAGCTGAGCATGGCGGGCACAGACGATACCTGTAAAGCGCCCTTCGAACCAACATTGGCGACGCCTTCACACCAGGTCCGCAACGCCCAAAGCGGCGGCAAGCCGCCGCACTCCATGAGCTTCCCGTAGCTGTGATGCCACCGACCCAACAGAAAACCTGATGATCACGGAAGCCCCGCAGAGGATCCCTTCGCGCGCAAGGCGCGCTCCCACGGGTCCTTGCCTTTGTAGGAGCCTGCCTTGCAGGCGAAGGTTTTGGCGGTTTTGCTGCGGTCAATGCGATGTTCCCCGCCTGCGGAGGATTCGTGATCATCAGGACAGAAAAAAGGCCGCTGGTGTCTCCACCGGCGGCCTGGTGGGGGTCCCGAAGGACCCCCGATCATCACTTGCTTACTCGTTCTTACTCGTTGACCGGGGACTCCGGGTCGAACATGTACGCCATGATGTCGGCGATCGACTGCTCATCCAGGAAACCGCTCGAACCGAAACGCGGCATGTGGGTGCAGGGGAAATAGACATGCGGGTTGTAGATCATGTCGTACGCATACTTCAGGATTGCGTCGCTGGTGCCACGAGTCTTGCCGTAACCGGTCAGCACCGGACCGACATTGCCGCCGGTGCGGTCGGTGGCGAATTGGTGGCAGTTGTAGCAGGTACCGCCGACGTCGCGGACACTGTGGTCGTCATAGTTGTGACCGACGCGGTAACCGAAACCGGACCAGGCGAGCTCACGGCCTCTTTTCCAGTCGCCCAGCTGGATCCCACCTTCCGGGTAGACGATCGATTCCTGGGCGGCGGTACGGATAGCGGCCATCGTTTCCGCATCGGGCTTGCCGTCATCGATGATCGAGCAGGCCTTCTGCAGTTCGTCCTGCTGCATGCGCTCACGCGCGGTACCGCCTTCCTGCATTTCCTGGGAGAGGTTGAATCCGCCGCCGTTGGCCTCGAAGATCAGGTATTCGGCGAGTTCGTGCGGGGTCATGGCCGTATAGTCGACCTGACCGGACTTGCCCGTATCGGCCACGGCGCAGCCGCCGGCGAACAGGATGGTTGCGAAAGCGGCAATACCAGCCGCCATAGGGGTCTTCTTCTTGAACATATGTCGAATCTCCTTGTGCGTCCGGGATCAGCGCTTCATGTCAGGCAGAATGGCGGGCTGGCCACGTGCCAGATCGGTCCAGTACGAGATCAGCGCGATGGACGCGTCGGATCCCGCAAGCATGCCGGGCTGCCGCATCTGGTAGTAGCAACCGCGGACGCGGTGCTGGCTACTACGCACGTTGTCGTGACCGACTCGATGGGCCGGCCAGGAGATCGCCTTGGTCCAGTCTTCCCCAATCTTGGCATTCGGAAGCACCGAGGCACGCACCTGCTTACCGGACTGACCATGACAGGCGAAGCAGTTGAAATCGGACATCCCGGCACGGCGGGCAAACAGGACCTCACCGGCGTCACGCATCGCCTTTTCCAGCGGGTGATCGAGCGGGTTGTTCCATTCCATGCCGTTAGACTGCATCGCGATGTAGGTCTGGAGCTTCATGTGGTCGGAACCCGAGCCATGCCGCTGGCGCACGGCAGGATCGTCCGACGCGAATCCCTGGACGTCGGTCATGCAATGCACGATGCGGGTCTCGAGGTCCATCACCTTGCCGGTGTCCTCGAAATAACGCGGCATTTCGACGTAGGCGCCTTCCAGTACGCCGGGACCCTTACCGAAATCACAGGCTTCCATGGAGACGTTGTTCGGCCCGCGGGCCGTGTGGAACAGGTCCTCGCCGTCCATGCCAACCCATAGGGCGGGGTTGTCGGGCATCATCATCAGATTCATCTCACTCTGCGTGAGATAGCGGGAATCGATGGAATCAATCAGTCCCTGAAGGACCTCTTCCGGTGCTTTTTCGGCATGGGCCGTAGCCCCCAGAGCCAGTGCCACGGGTAGCGCGAGCAAGGCTTTTCTGAACATGGAAACCTCCATCAAAAGGTGAACATCGTTTTTATTGGGTGCGGCGCCGTTGAAGCCGAACCTCCCTTCATCCTGCAAATGCGCAGAACCCCCTGTCAACAAAAACTCCGACATTAGCTTCTGCTAACGTACTGATTCGATTGGGAGGCTCAAGACAACATCACGGTGCAGACGGGCCAGGCGCGGGGATTATTCCCTTGCGTAAAAGAGATTCCGCGTGCTGGAGCCCGTGGCGACGGTTTCGACGTACATCAGGGGATGGCACGCCTGACCGAGAGCGCAAGGAGCCGGGAAGCAAGGTGCGCCGATGCATGCCGAAAGGGCCGAGGGTTCGCCCTCGCGTCGTCGGGGCGCGGTTCGGTTCCGCCTCACGGCACCCTCATAGGAGAGTGTCCGCTTGCCAGCGAACCTTGGCCAAATTGACGGGACGGTTCGGATGCACCTCACGGCAACCGCCGAGGGACGGACGGCTTTTCAGTCGGCAACGGGCTCTTGCCGAAGTCCTGCCCTTTCGTGATCCAGCAACCAGCCCTTGATGTCCGCCAAGGGACCCTGCCGCTGCCCGGCATAGCCGCCGGCGCCTGCGCGCGCACCCGAGGCCGGCACGGCCCGGTGGCAGGGGATGAACAATGGCCAGGGATTCGCTCGGCAGGCCTGGCCCACCGCCCGGGGAGACGAACCGATCTCGCGCGCGATCTCGCCATAGGTTCGGGTCTCGCCGACCGGGATGCGGCAGAGCGCCTGCCAGACCTTACGGGAATGCGGGCTCCCAGGCGGAACCTCGGCCGGTGCGCGCCAGTTCCGCGGATCGCGCAGGAAGTCGAGGGGATCGAACGGAAGCGCCACCGGCGCACCCGCGACCCGCTGGCGAACAGCACCGTCCACCGCGGCGCGAAACGCGGTGGGCAGGCGTTGGGAGGCACCCGGTGCCGGCGTACCCTCTGGCGCGGACACCAGCCAGTCGGCGACCAGCAGGCCGTGCGTCGGCGAGCAGGCACAGACGAACTCCAGCGCCGCCTGCGGGACGCGGCAGCGGCGAAGGTCGATACTCGGCGGGCCCGAACGCTCGGTCATCGCAGCCCCGACTAGCGCGCGGCCTTGATGTCTTCCTTGATCCGCGCGGCCTTGCCGGTGCGGTCACGCAGATAGTAAAGCTTGGCACGGCGTACCGCGCCCCGCCGCTTGACCTGGATCTCGGCGACCAGCGGACTGTGGGTCTGGAAGGCTCGCTCCACACCCGTGCCGTAGGACATCTTGCGCACGGTGAACGCCGAGTTCAGGCCGCGGTTGCGCTTGGCGATCACTACGCCCTCGAAGGCCTGGAGCCGCTCCCGCTCGCCTTCCCTGACCTTGACCTGAACCACGACGGTGTCGCCGGGGCCGAAGTCGGGTACCGCGCTCTTCATCTGCTCGGCTTCCAGCTGCTGAATAATGCTCTTCATCGTCGAACCTCAATCGTCGCTATTGCTGCCGCCCGCGGAGGTCTTCCGCAGGCAGCGGTATTCGTCCAGCAGGGCCGCGTCATCCGGCCCCAGATTCAGGCCGGCCAACAGGTCGGGCCTGCGTTCCCAGGTGCGTCCCAGCGCCTCACGACGGCGCCAGCGCTCAATCTGTGCGTGGTGGCCGGTCAATAACTCAGCCGGGACACCGCGCCCCGCGACCAACTCCGGCCGCGTGTAATGCGGGCAGTCGAGCAGGCCGTCGGTGAAGGAATCCTGTGCCGCCGAGTCGGCGTGGCCCAGGGCCCCCGGCAGCAGGCGGACACAGGCGTCGATCAAGACCATCGCCCCCAGTTCTCCGCCGGAGAGCACATAATCCCCGATCGACCACTCCTCGTCGACCTCGGCCTCCAGCAGCCGCTCGTCGAATCCCTCGTAACGCCCGCACAGCAGCGCCACCCGGGGCAGCCGCGCAAACCGCCGTACCGCGGCCTGGTCCAGCGGACGCCCCTGCGGCGTCAGCGCGACGACCAGCGGAGGACACGGATCGTCCTGCCGCATGGCCAGCAGCGCCGCCGCCAGCGGGGCGTACTGCATCACCATGCCCGGTCCGCCGCCATAGGGCCGGTCGTCGACCGCCTGGTGCACCCCGGCGCCCCAGCGCCTGGGGTTCCAGGTATGCAATTCGAACAACCCGTCATCCGCCGCGCGGCCGGTAATCCCGTAGTCCGCGACCGTGGCCACCATCTCGGGGAACAGGGTGATCACATCAAAGCGTATCGCGGCGCTCAAAAATCCGGATCCCAGTCCACCCGCACGCAACCGCCTTCCAAATCCACATCCATCACGTACCGCCCGCGCACCCAGGGCACCAAGCGCTCCCGGTCGCCCTTGACCACCATCACATCATTGGCGCCGGTCTGAATGAAACCATGGATCTTTCCCAGCACCGTGCCATCCATCGTTTCCACCCTCAGGCCCTGCAGATCGGCCCAATAGAACGCTCCGTCCTCGGGAGGCGGGAGCCAGTCGCGCTCGACCGCCAGCGTGCAACCGATCAGGCGATGCGCCGCCTCCCGATCCGCCGTCTCCCGAAACTTCAGGACCACGCCGCGCCCGTGGGCACGTCCGTCCTCGACCTCTAAAGACTCCCAACTGCCACCGCGCTCCACCCAGAGGCGGGGGAATTCGGCGATCGCTTCACGCGGTTCGGTGTCGGAGAAGACTCGCACGAAGCCCTTGACCCCATACACACCGGAGACGCGTCCGACGACCAGGCGCTCCGCTTCGGAACGCACCCGAGCCGGCGCCCCTGACCGTCCTAGCCGGCTACGGCGGTCTGTTTGCGATGATTCTTGATCAACCGCCCCACTCGCTCCGAGGGCGCGGCGCCGCGCTCCAGCCAGTGGTCGACACGCGCCAGATCGATCTCCAGCGGCACTTCCTGGCCCCGGGCAACGGGGTTGAAGAAGCCGATGCGCTCGATGTAACCACTGTCGCGACGGGCCCGCGAGTCGGTGACGACGATCTGATAAAAGGGCGCGCGCTTCGCACCACGGCGGGACAAACGAATGGTAACCATACCTGTTCTGGACCTCGGGGAATTCAGTGTGCTTTAGGAAACCGGGGATTATAGCGTACTGCGGTCGCGAAACAACCTGTCGAGTTGGTGAAAGTCTCGAAAACCGCTGGACCTGGCGACCCGAGTCTTCACTATCGGAAGGGGAAACCGCCCGCCCCCGGTCCACCCGGCCCTCCCATGCCGCCCAGGCCGCCGAGTCGTCCGCCCAGCGCCCGCATCATCTTGCCGGCTCCGCCCTTGGAAAACTTCTTCATCGCCTTGCTCATCTGGGTGTGCTGTTTCAACAGGCGGTTCACATCCTGAATCTGCGCACCCGACCCGGCGGCGATACGCCGCTTGCGCGAACCCTTGATCAGTTCCGGGTGCCGCCGCTCCTGCTCGGTCATGGAACCGATCACCGCCATCATGCGCCGGATCTCGCGGTCGTTGGTCTGGTTCTTCACTGCATCGGGCAGCTGCCCGGCACCCGGCAATTTCTCCAGCAGGCTGCCGATTCCACCCATCCGCTGCATTTGGGAGAGCTGGTCATGCAGATCGTTGAAATTGAAGGCACGGCCCTTCTTCAGCTTGCGGGCGAGCTTTTCGGCCTTGTCCTGATCGACCTGGCGGGTCGCCTCCTCGACCAGGGTGAGCACGTCACCCATGCCGAGGATGCGCGAGACGACACGCTCGGGATGGAAGGGCTCCAGGGCCTCCGAGCGCTCCCCCATGCCCAGAAACTTGATCGGCACGCCGGTGATCTTGCGCACCGACAGCGCGGCACCGCCGCGGGCATCGCCGTCGGCCTTGGTCAGGACGACCCCGGTCAGCGGCAGGGCCTCGCCAAAGGCGCGCGCGGTGTTGGCGGCATCCTGGCCGGTCATCGCGTCGACCACGAACAGGGTCTCGATCGGATCGATCGCCTGATGCAGCGTCTGGATCTCGGCCATCATCGCTTGGTCGATGTGCAGCCGCCCGGCGGTATCGACCAACAGCACGTCCTGCAGCTCCCGGCGGGCTCGCTCCACCGCTGCCCGGGCGATCTGCTCCGGACGCTGGCTGGTGTCACTGGGGTAGAAGCTGACGCCGACCTGCGCCGCCAGCGTCTCGAGCTGCTGGATGGCCGCAGGGCGGTAGACGTCGCAGCTGACCACGGCCACCTTCTTCTTCTGGCGCTCACGCAGCAGCCGCGCCAGCTTACCGATGCTGGTGGTCTTGCCAGCCCCCTGCAGGCCGGCGACAAGCACGATCGCCGGTGGCTGGCTGGCGAGGTTCAGGCTCGCGCCCTCGCCCCCCATCACCCGTACCAACTCGTCGTTCACGACCTTGATGAAGGCCTGACCCGGGGTCAGGCTGCCGATGACCTCCTTGCCCAGGGCCTTCGCGCGGACCTCGCCGATGAATTCGCGCACCACCGGGAGCGCGACATCGGCCTCGAGGAGGGCCATGCGCACCTCGCGCAGCGCTTCCTGGATATTGTCCTCGGTGAGCCGGGCCTGGCCCTTGAGGCGCTTGACCGTTGCCTGGAGGCGGCTGGAAAGGCCGTCGAACATGTCTGCTCCTGAAACCGTTGCCAATACCGGGGCAGTGTACCTGCACCGGCACCCGCGGTGCATTGTCGGCACGATGCGTGGATAATCGTGCACCATGAGCATTGCCATCGGCCTCGTCGCGATCTTCCTCTATCTCCTGACCACGGGTTACCTGGTCGCATCCGCGCGCCTGCAGCCGCCCGCGCCGGCGCAACCGCGCGGGCCGCTGATCACCTGGGCGCTGGCTCTGGCGGTACACCTGGCGGCCCTGTCGCAACTGGTCATGACGGACCTGGGTCCGAATCTCTGCCTGGGCAACGCGCTCGCGGCCGCCCTCTGGCTGGTCGCGGTCCTGCTGTGGCTGGCAGCGCTGCGTCATCCGCTGGCAATCATGGGCGTGATCGTACTGCCGTTGACGGCGCTGGCGCTGCTGGTCGCGCTCACCTGCGACGATGGCAGACGGGTCGCGACCACCCCCTATGTCGGGATCCACATCATGCTGGCGGCTCTGGGCTGGGCCTTCCTCGCGCTGGCGACCGTGCAGGCCGCGGTGATGACCGCACAGCACAAGGCCCTGCACGAGCACCACACCAAGGGCATCGTGCGCTACCTGCCACCGCTGTTCTCGATGGAGATGTGGCTGTTCCGGATGATCTTCGTCGGCTGGGTGTTCCTCACCCTGAGCCTCGCCAGCGGCATGATCTTCCTCGAGGACCTGTTCGCGCAGCACCTGGTACACAAGTCGGTGCTGTCGATCCTGGCCTGGGTGATGTTCTCGGTACTGCTGATCGGACGCTGGCGCTTTGGCTGGCGCGGCACCCGGGCCCTGGCCTGGACGACTGGCGGCTTCGTCAGCCTGGTGCTGGCCTATTTCGGCTCCAAGCTGGTGCTGGAAGTCATCCTGCAGCGCGTCTGATGCGCCTCCAGCACGGTACCCGCCCTTGCATGACATTCCAATAGCCGCGCTGTTCGGCGCCCTGTTCCTGCTGTTCCTGCTCTCGGCCTTCTTCTCGGGTTCGGAGACCGCCCTGATGGCCCTGAACCGCTACCGCATGCGGCACAAGGCACAGCAGGGTCACCTGGGCGCCCAGCTGGCCGCGCGCCTGCTGGAGCGCCCGGACCGCCTGATCGGGCTGATCCTGCTGGGCAACAATTTCGTCAACATCCTGATCACCCAGATCGCCACCTTCATCGGCTGGCGGCTGTTCGGCGACCCCGGGATCGCGATTGCGACGGGCCTGCTGACCCTTGCGCTGCTGATCTTCGCCGAGACCGCGCCAAAAACGGTGGCGGCGCTCCACAGCGAGCGGATCGCCTACCCGGCGGCCTGGATCTACACCGGGCTGTTGCGGGTTCTCTGGCCGGTGGTCTACGTGATCAACCTGCTCGCGAACGGCGTACTGCGCCTGCTTGGGATCCGCATGGATGATCGCCAGCGCGCTGCCCTGACCGCGGATGAACTGCGCTCCGTGGTGACCGAGGCCGGCGCGCTGATCCCCGCCAAGCACCAGCGCATGCTGGTCAACCTGCTCGATCTCGAACGCACGACCGTCGAGGACATCATGATTCCCCGCAACGAGATCGTGGTCCTGGACCTGGATGAGGACTGGAACGATGTACTGGAGCAGATCCTCAGTGGCAGCTTCACCCGGCTGCCGGTGATCGAGGGCGAGCTGGACCGGGTCCTGGGTTTCGTGCACATGCGCGACATCCTGCCACTGGCCTACCGGGAGTCGTTCACGCCGGAGGACCTGCGCCAGGTCATCACGCCCCCGTACTTCATCCCCGAGGGCACGGCCCTGAACCGGCAGCTGATCAACTTCCAGAAGCAGAAGCAGCGGATCGGGCTGGTCGTGGACGAATACGGTGACATCGAGGGACTGGTCACGCTGGAGGATCTGCTGGAGGAGATCGTCGGCGAGTTCACCACGGACTCGCCGACCATGGGTGACGAGGTGCTGCGCCAAATCGACGGGAGCGTGGTCGTCGATGGCGGCATCCACCTGCGCGAACTGAACCGCGCGCTGGGGCTCAAATTGCCGGTGGACGGGCCGAAGACCCTGAGCGGTCTGATCGTCGAGCACCTCGAGGACATACCGGAGGCTGCGGCCAGCGTCCGGATCGACGGGGTGGTGATGGACATCATCCAGATCAAGAACAATACCGTCCGCACCGTCCGCATCCCGCCCCCGTGGTCGCCGGGCCAGGGGGGCGACTCCTGATGGCGAAGGCCAAGCTGCAGTACGTCTGCCGCGACTGCGGCGCGGTGAGTCCGAAGTGGTCCGGGCAGTGCGGCGACTGCGGCGCCTGGAACAGCATGGAGGAACTGCAACCCAGTGCCGCCGCGCAAGGTCCGCGGGCCGGGGGCTATGCCGGCGAGGCAGCGCGCATCACGCGCCTGGGGGATCTGCCGGCGACGGAGATCCCGCGCATCTCCACCCGGATTTCCGAACTGGACCGCAGTCTGGGCGGAGGGCTGGTCACGGGCTCGGTGGTCCTGATCGGGGGTGACCCCGGCATCGGCAAGTCCACCCTGCTGCTGCAGGTGCTGGCGCTGCTCCCCGCCGAGCAGACCCTTTACGTGACCGGCGAGGAGTCTGCGCAGCAGGTGAGCCTGCGGGGCCACCGGCTCGGTCTCGACGTCTCCGGCCTGCGCCTGCTGACCGAGACCCAGGTCGAGAACATCATCGCCACCGCCGAGCGCGAGCGTCCACTGGTGCTGGTCATCGACTCCATCCAGACTCTCTACACGGCCGCGCTGCAATCCGCCCCAGGGTCGGTGTCGCAGGTGCGCGAGAGTGCCGCATCGCTGGTCCGCCTGGCGAAGCAGCGTGGCATCACGGTGATCCTGGTCGGGCACGTGACCAAAGACGGACAGATCGCGGGTCCCCGGGTGCTGGAACACATGGTCGACACCGTGCTGTATTTCGAGGGCGACCCCGGCGGGCGCTACCGGATGCTGCGCGCCGTGAAGAACCGCTTCGGAGCGGTCAACGAACTGGGTGTCTTTGCAATGCAGGAGGACGGTCTGAAACCGGTCGCCAACCCCTCGGCGATCTTCCTGTCGCGTCACAGTCGCCCGGTCTCGGGTAGCGTAGTGATGGTCACGCGCGAAGGCACGCGCCCGCTCCTGGTCGAGGTGCAGGCGCTGGTCGCGGAGAGCCACGCGCCGCAGCCGCGCCGGGTCACCTTGGGCTTGGAGCAGAACCGCCTGATCATGCTGCTCGCGGTGCTCAGCCGCCACGGAGCCATCGCGCTGTTCGATCAGGACGTCTTCATCAACGTGGTGGGCGGGGTCCGGGTCTCTGAGACCGCGGCCGACCTGCCGATGCTGGTGGCCGCAATGTCGTCGCTGCGCGACCGGCCACTGGGTCTGGACCTCGTCTGCTTTGGCGAGATCGGCCTGTCCGGCGAGGTGCGCCCAGTGCCCAACGGCGAGGAACGCCTTTCCGAGGCGGCCAAGCACGGCCTGACGCGCGCAATCATCCCGGCGGGCAACCGGATCCGCCGACGCATCGAAGGCATGGAGATCCACCCCGTCGAACACCTGTCGGACGCCCTGGATCTGCTTTGATCGCGTTCCGGCGAGGGCTGCCGGTCAGTTGACCGTGGCAAGATCCGCCGCGAGGGAATCACGCGTGGCGGGGGGCACGGCGTCGACCCGGTGCGTGTAGTTCTCGTGGTCAATACCGACGGCAATGGCGGCCCCGCTCTTCACCGCGGACACCATGTCCGCGCTCAACTCGAAGCGCAGGAAATGCACCGAAGACGTCTTGTCCTCGGTGTCCCGCTCCAGATCTTCGTCGGAAATGGGGTGGACCTTCTCGAAGCCATCGACCTGAACGTAGGTCCGGTCCTCGATGCCGATCAGCCGGGAGAGCCCGACCTTGCGCTCGTCGATATCGGGGAATTCGACCATCATCGTGGCCTTCCAGTTGCTGCCGTCCGGAATCAGCGGATTGTAGGCGTCCAGTTCCTCCTGGATGCCCGCTGCGTCGAAAATCTTTTCGGCCCGCAGCATCTCCTGTACCTGGTACAGCATGGTCTTGCGATCCTCGAAATGCAGGGTCACGTTCGGCCCCACCTGCAGCACGCGGTTCTTCTTGTGCTGCATGATCTCGGCCCGGAAGCCGGGTCGCATCTCCGAGTACATCTCCAGGGAAAACAGGTCTTCTCGGCTGAGTTTGCTCACACTTGCCTCCAGTTCGTTACTGCCCCGGGACGCGGGGCGGTCAATGATCGTGGTGTCCGATATCGGTGTAGTCCTTGTCGGAGAACAGGTTCTCCCGGAGTTCCTTGTCGAACACCTTGTT
Organism: Thioalkalivibrio sp.; assembly: GCA_007116035.1. Classification (GTDB taxonomy): domain Bacteria; phylum Pseudomonadota; class Gammaproteobacteria; order Ectothiorhodospirales; family Ectothiorhodospiraceae; genus Thioalkalivibrio. Next base: position 12,965 of record SKJG01000032.1, on the reverse strand, counting down.
CTTGCGCCGGATCCACTCCAGCACCATTGCGGCGTGCTCGATCTCCTCGTCGCGATTGTGCGCGAGGATCGCCTTCAGTTCGGGATCCTTGCAGGCATCGACACGCTGCTGATACCAGTCGACGGCCTCGAGTTCCTCCATCAGCGACACGATCGCGCGGTGCATCTCCCGGCTCTCGTCGCTCAATTCCTCTACCGGCTCGTGATATCCATCACTCGACATGATGAGCTCTCCTTGTTTTGGGTTCGTCTGACTCTCATGGCTCTGCGCCAACCCTGACGAAGAAAAACCGCAACCTGCAAGTCGGGTTAGCCCAAAGGGCGTAACGCGACGTTTCTCGCTTTCACGTTAAAGCCCGTAGGCCTTGCGCAGCAGCGTCAGCGGATGCTCGGGTTCGCGGCCATCCTTCAGGCCGTTCTCGATCATGTGTCCGGCCATCGGGCAATCACTGGAGAAGTGATCGGCCTCGGCCTTCTGCACACGCGTCACCACCGGGCGGCAGATCTTCGTCGCGGTCTCGAAATACTCGCTCTTCACGCCGTAGGTCCCGTCGTGGCCCGAGCAGCGCTCGATCACGTCGATCTGTGTGTCCGGCACGAGCTTGAGCAGGTCACGGGTTTTCAGGCCCATGTTCTGCACCCGGAGGTGGCATGCGGCGTGATACGCGATCTTGCCCAGAGGCTGCGGGAAGTCGGTCTTCAGCTTGCCGCCGGAATGGCGCGCCATCAGGTATTCGAAGGGATCGAAGATGCGGCCCTTCACGGCCTGCACGTCGCCGTCCTCAGGGAACATCAGCGGCAGTTCCTGCTTGAACATCAGCACGCAGGAGGGCACCGGACCGACGATATCGTAGCCCTGATCGATCATGCGCTTCATCGCAGGTACGTTGACATCCTTGGCCGCGGCCACCGCCTCCAGGTCGCCCAGTTCGAGCTTGGGCATACCGCAGCACTGCTCCTTGTCGACCAGCGTCACTTCGATGCCGTTGTGGTTGAAGACCTTGACCAGGTCCTCGACGATGTGCGGCTCGTTGTAGTTGCCGTAACAGGTAGCGAACAGCGCCACGCGACCGGTCGTGCCGTTCACGGGTTCCGGGGTGCTGATGGGGGACGCCGCTTTGGTGGCACGGCCACGGCCCTTCTTGCTGTGATATTTCGGCAGGCTGGCGTCCGGATGCACGCCCAGCGTCTTGTCCAGGATCTTGCGTGCAAAGCCGGTCTTGTTCACGGCGTTGACTGTCTGCGCGACTACCGGGATTCCGGCCAGCGTACCGATCATGTCGGTGCTGGACATCAGCTTGTGCGCCGCCTTGGCACCCTCCTTCTTGAAGCGCGTCGCCTTGGCTCGCAGCATCAGGTGCGGAAAGTCCACGTTCCACTCATGCGGCGGCACGTAGGGGCACTTGGTCATGTAGCAGAGATCGCAGAGGTAGCAGTGGTCGACCACCTTCCAGTAGTCGGCCTTCTTCACCCCGTCCACTTCCAGGGTCTCCGACTCGTCGACCAGATCGAACAGGGTGGGAAAGGAATTGCACAGACTGACGCAGCGGCGGCAGCCGTGACAGATGTCGAAGACGCGCTCCATCTCGGCGAAGAGCGGGGCTTCGTCATAGAATTCGGGGTTTTGCCAATCCAGCGGATGGCGGGTCGGAGCTTCCAGATTGCCTTCACGTTTACTTTGCGTGGGCGCGGACATGAATCCCTCCAACGGGGCCTGAAGTCGTCACTGACAAGGGACGAGGCCGGCAAGCCGGCCCCGCCCGATCACATTCCCTGGAACCGATCAGGCGTTCAGGGTATCCAGCGCCTTCTGGAAGCGGTTGGCGTGGGAACGCTCCGCCTTGGCCAGAGTCTCGAACCAGTCGGCGATTTCGTCGAAGCCTTCATCGCGGGCCGACTTGGCCATGCCCGGGTACATGTCGGTGTACTCGTGCGTCTCGCCGGCGATGGCCGTCTTCAGGTTGGCCTCGGTGCCGCCGAACGGCAGGCCGGTGGCGGGGTCGCCACAGGACTCGAGGTACTCGAGGTGGCCATGCGCGTGTCCGGTCTCGCCTTCGGCCGTGGAACGGAACACGGTGGCGACGTCGTTGTAGCCTTCCACGTCGGCCTTGGATGCGAAGTACAGGTAACGACGGTTGGCCTGGGATTCGCCGGCAAAGGCTTCCTGAAGGTTCTTCTCGGTCTTGCTGCCTTTCAGTTCCATCTTGATGCTCCTCTCGTACTGGGTTGCTGTGCGTCAAACTGCTCTTTGGCGTCTGCGGTGTGCAGACACGGTATTTAGACTGCGTCTAAACCGTGGCGCAACTTTAGACTCGGTCTAAACCAATGTCAACCTTGGGCGGGGGACTTCGGCGCGGCAAACCTTTCCAGATGGCCTCGGATTCGGTACCTTCTCCGACTCCTCCAATCCTGCGCAGATCATGCCAACCACCCCCCCTGATTCTCCAGCCGGTTTTGAAGCGGCCATGGACGCCCTGGAACAGCTGGTCGCCCGCATGGAGGCCGGCGACCTGCCGCTCGAGGAATCGCTGCAGGAATACCAGCGCGGCATGGACCTGGTCCGAACCTGCCAGGGCGCCCTGGACGAGGCGCAGCGCCGGATCGAGAGCGTGATCGAGGGCACGGAACCGCCACCATCCGGGCCATCAGACCGCAATGACTCCACAAAAGTTCCGGATATTGCCGATCCCGATGATTTTCCGTTCTAGCCGCCTGCCGAACGCGTGAAAACCCGAATCGAAGCGTATCAGAACCGCATCGAGGCATTCCTCGATCGGCTTCTGGATCCGTTGCAGACGCCGGTCCCCGAGATGATGGCGGCGATGCGGTATTCCACGCTGGGCGGCGGCAAGCGCCTGCGCCCGTTGCTCGTCTACGCGACCGGCGAGGCCGTCGCGGCGCCGGAAGCCGCGCTGGATCGGATCGCGGCAGCGCTGGAGATGATCCATGTCTACTCGCTGATCCATGACGACCTGCCGGCCATGGACGATGACGACATGCGCCGCGGCAAGCCTACCTGCCACAAAGCGTATGGCGAGGCCCTGGCGGTTCTCGCCGGGGATGCCCTGCAGGCACTGGCCTTTGCGACATTGGCCGATGAGGCGATCAGCCCCGATCCCGATCTGCGCCTTGCGCTGGTGAGCGGCCTGGCCGACGCTGCCGGTCTGCGCGGCATGGCTGGGGGCCAGGCGATGGATCTGGCTTCCGAGGGCAAGGTGCTCAGTGTCGAGGACCTGGAAAGGATGCACCGACTGAAGACGGGCGCGCTGATTCACGCTTCGGTTCTGCTGCCCGCGACGGCGGGCAATGCCGATGCAGGAACTCGGGCGCGCCTTTCCACCTACGCCGAGTGCATTGGCCTGGCCTTCCAGATCCGCGACGATCTATTGGACGTCGAAGGCGACCCCGCGCTGCTCGGCAAGGCCTGCGGGGCCGACCAACTGTTGAACAAGGCCACCTTCCCAAGCCTGCTGGGGATCGAGGCTTCGCGCAAGCGGGCGCAGCAGCTGGTGGACGAGGGACTGGACAACCTGCAACCCCTTGGGCGGGAGGCCGATTTGCTTCGTTTTCTCGCCCGTTACATTGTAGAAAGAATGCATTGAGGTGGGACTATCGATGGGGATTGACCGTCATTGCCGTGGATGCGGCACCAGGCACCGCCGCACGGCGCGCTTCTCCGCACCCGGTCTACTGCGTGCCGCACGCCCCCCTGTGACCCAATTGGACCCAGGGCACAGGGTCAGACAGTGATGAAACCGACCCCGCTGCTGGATGGGATCAATTGGCCCGCCGACCTGCGCCGCTGCAAAGCGTCGGATCTCGGGCCGATCGCCCTGGAATTGCGGCAGTTCCTGATCGACACGGTGGCCAGTACCGGTGGGCACCTGGCGGCCAATCTGGGCACCGTGGAACTCACCCTGGCGCTGCATTATGTGTTTGACACGCCGGCTGACCGCATCGTCTGGGACGTCGGTCACCAGGCCTACGCGCACAAGATCCTGAGTGGGCGCCGCGCCGCGATGGCCACCCTGCGGCAGTACGGCGGGATCGCCGGCTTCCCCAAGCGCGACGAGAGTGAATACGACGCCTTCGGCACCGGACACTCCAGCACCTCGATCAGCGCCGCCGCCGGCATGGCCCTTGCCGCGGCCCAGGCCGGCAGGGACAACCGCCACGTCGCCGTGATCGGTGACGGGGCGATGACCGCCGGGATGGCCTTCGAGGCGCTCAACCACGTGGGCGACCTGGACTGCGATTTACTGGTGATCCTGAACGACAACGAGATGTCGATCTCGAAGAATGTCGGCGCGATGAGCCAGTATCTCGCGCGCCTGCTCTCCGGAGCCCTGTACTCGAGCGTACGCGAGGGCTCCAAAAAGGTGCTGGAGTACATGCCGCCGGTCAAGGCCTTCGCCCGGCGCGCCGAGGAGCACGTAAAGGGCATGATCACCCCCGGCACCCTGTTCGAGGAACTCGGGTTCCGCTACTTTGGGCCGGTCGATGGCCACGATGTCGATGGCCTGGTGACCATGCTCGGCAACCTGCGCGATATCGAAGGACCGCGCATGTTGCACATCGTGACCCACAAGGGACATGGCTACGCGCCGGCGGAGGACGATCCCTGCCGCTACCACGGGGTCGGCCAATTCAGCCCCGAGGCCGGAATCGCGAGCAGCTCCAAGACCAAGCCTCCGACCTACACCGACATCTTCGGAACCTGGCTATGCGACCAGGCCCGCGCGGATTCCCGGCTGATGGCCATCACGCCAGCCATGCGCGAGGGCTCCGGGCTGGTCAAGTTTTCCGAAGAATTTCCCAAGCGTTATTTCGACGTGGGGATCGCCGAGCAGCACGCAGTCACGTTGGCGGCGGGCATGGCCTGCGAGGGCCTGCATCCGGTGGTGGCGATCTATTCGACCTTCCTGCAGCGAGCCATGGATCAGGTGATCCACGACGTGGCACTGCAGAACCTGCCGGTCCTGTTTGCCATCGATCGCGCCGGGATCGTCGGGCCGGACGGCCCTACCCACGCCGGAACCTTCGACATCAGCCTGCTGCGCTCGATCCCGAACCTGGTGCTGATGGCGCCCGCCGACGAGAGCGAGTGCCGCCAGATGCTCAGCACCGGCTACGCGCACGACGGACCGGCTGCCGTTCGCTACCCGCGTGGCGGCGGCCCGGGACGGCTGCCCGGCGCCAGCCTCGACACCTTGCCGATCGGTACCGCCAGGCTCGAGCGCAAGGGGCAGCGCATCGCGCTGCTCAGCTTCGGCCCGCTGCTCGATGCGGTGATGACGGTGGGCGAGGAACTGGACGCAACGGTCGTGAACATGCGTTTCATCAAGCCGCTGGATACGGCTCTGCTGGCCGCACTGGCCCGCGTCCACGAGCGCTTCGTCACCGTCGAGGAGCATGTGGTGGCCGGCGGTGCGGGAAGCGCGGTACTGGAGTGGCTCGCGGCCGAGGGGCTGACGCTGCCCTGCCTGACCCTGGGGCTGCCGGACCGTTTCACCCAGCACGGGTCGAGAGAGCGGCTCCTCGCGGATCATGGCCTGGACGCACGCGGAATCCTCGAGGCGATTCGCCGCGCGCCGGATCCGGTGACTTGCGCAAAGGGAGAGGGGAAAGTAACGTTCCCTCGCTTCCAGACTGGCAACCAGAAATAGGCATGGCTGCGACCTACACCCTTCGTGTCCTGACCGACTTTGCGTCCGCACACACGCTGCGCGGTTACCCGGGCCAGTGCGCGAACCTGCACGGTCACAATTGGAAGGTCGAGGTGGAAGTGGAGGCCAGCGATCTGGACGAACTCGGCATGGCCGTCGACTTCAAGGTCGTCAAGAACCTGGCGCGGGAGATCGCGGGACGGCTGGATCATCAGTACCTGAACGATGTCGAACCGTTCCAGCGGATCAACCCCACCGCGGAGAATATCGCGCAGTGGTTCTTCCGCGAGATGGCCCTTGGAATCAACCGCCCGGGGCTGCGGGTCAGCTCGCTGACCCTCTGGGAAACCGAGCGCGCCTGCGTACGCTACACCGAGTCCTCCGAAAACGCGGTGGCATGAGACTTCGATCGTCGTGATGAGCCGAAAGCTCCGCAGCCAACGAAAATCGCGTTGACCGTGCCGAAACCACCAAAATCTTCGCCTGCAAGGCAGGCTCCTACGGGGCAGGAACCCGTGGGAGATTCGATGTCTGCGCGCGAGGGGATCCTCTGCGGAGCCTTCCGTGATCATCAGGTCGATAGTTGCCTCACCGTCGTGATGGCGGGCGGCCAGACTCGAGACGCGACGAAGCCCACCTGAAGGCTTCGATTCTTTACCTTCCGGTCTCAGAGATTGCGCGACGCAAAGTCCGCCAGACGCGAGCGCTCGCCCCGCGTCAGGGTGATGTGCCCGCTGTGGGTCCAGCTGCGGAAGCGGTCCACCACGAAGGTCAGGCCTGACGTGGTCTCGGTCAGATACGGGGTATCAATCTGCGCGATGTTGCCCAGGGCGACTACCTTGGACCCTGGCCCGGCCCGGGTGATCAGCGTCTTCATCTGCTTGCTGGTCAGGTTCTGCGCTTCGTCGAGGATGATGAACCGGTTCAGAAAGGTGCGCCCGCGCATGAAGTTCAGAGAGCGGATCTTGATCCGACTCTGGATGACGTCGTTGGTCGCCGCCCGACCCCAGTCGCCCGCACTGTCGGACTTGGTCAGCACCTCGAGATTATCGATCAGCGCCCCCATCCACGGGGTCATCTTCTCCTCCTCGGTGCCGGGCAGGAAGCCGATATCCTCGCCGACCGGGATGGTAACCCGGGTCATGATGATTTCCCGGTAGGTATTGTCCTCCAGCGTCTGCGCGAGGCCTGCAGCCAGAGTCAGGAGGGTCTTGCCGGTACCGGCGGCACCGACGAGGGACACGAAATCGACCTCGGGGTCCATCAGCAGGTTCAGCGCGAAATTCTGCTCGCGGTTGCGGGCGTTGATTCCCCAGACCGTGTGGCGGGGATGCATGTAGTCATCGACCAGTTCGATCACCGCCGCCTCGGCACGCTGGTCGATCTCCAGCACGATGGCCTGCACGGGGTTGTCTCCGTCCCGGTACAGAAACTGGTTGGGCTGCCACTGCATCACCAGCGGACCCGTGACGCGGTAATAGGTACGCCCGCTCTCCTGCCAGGACTCCATCTCCCGGCCGTGGGACTCCCAGAAGTCCGGCGGCAACTCCACCATCCCCGAGTACAGCAGGCTGACGTCGTCCAGCACCTGGTCGTTGAAGTAGTCCTCGGCATGCAGCCCGAGCACCGACGCCTTGATGCGCAGGTTGATGTCCTTGGAGACCAGCGTGATGTTCGCGTCGGGCTGTTCGCCCTGCAGCGCCAGCGCGGTCGCGAGGATCGTGTTGTCGGGTGTCGAACCGGGCAGGCTCTCCGGGAGGTGGGCCGCCATCGCCCGGGTCTGGAAGAACAGCCGCCCCGTGGCGTTCAGCGGGGAGTCGGCCAGCGACGGGGGGTGCAGCGGCAGCCCCTGCGTGATCTGCGCGTGCGTCGCGTCCTGCGTGAGCTCATCGATGAAGCGGCTGACCTGACGCACGTTGCGCGCCACCTCGGAGACACCCTTCTTGCCGCGGTCCAGTTCCTCCAGCACCACCATGGGCAGAAAGATGTCGTGCTCCTGGAAACGGAACAGCGCCGTGGGGTCGTGCATCAGGACATTGGTGTCCAACACCAGCAGGCGGTTGGAGCGCATCTCCTTCTTGACCATGATTCCTCCGCGGACGGATTGAGGGGCGGGCTACAACGCGCGCACGGCGGCCAGTACCTCTGCGACGTGGCCCGGCACCTTGACCTTGCGCCACTCGCGGCGCAGGACGCCGTGCTCGTCGATCAGGAAGGTGGAGCGTTCGATACCGCGCACCTGTTTGCCATACATGTTCTTCATCTTGATGACATCGAAGGCATTGCAGAGCGTTTCCTCCGCGTCGCTCAGCAAATCGAAGGGCAGTCCTTCCTTGGTCCTGAATTTCTCGTGACTGTTCACACTGTCGCGGGACACGCCGAGAATGACGGCATTCGCCGCCGCGAAATCCGCCTGTTGCGCCGCGAAGTCCCGACTTTCACTGGTGCAGCCCGGAGTCGCGTCCTTGGGGTAGAAGTAGAGCACGGTCCGCTTCCCGGCGAAGTCGCTCAGCGCCAGTGTCTGGTCGCCGGTCGCGGGCAAGCGGATATCCAACGGAACGGGCTGGTCGATCGCTACGCTCATGGCATCTCCTGAGTGGGTGCGGGGGAAAGAACGGGTTGTTGAGGCCCAGCGGCATCAGCCCTTGATCGGGTCCAGGACGCCGTCGAGATTGAGCTCGTCGCAGAAATCCAGAAAGTCGCCGCGCAGGCTGGCCAGATGCTGCTCGGCAGGGATGTCGATGACCATGTTGGCCGCAAACATGCGTGTCCCGGTCTGCTGGGCCCTGAAGACGCGCGAGTGCAGGTCCCGGATATTCACGCCGCGGCTGGTGAAGAAACCCGCCAGCGCATGCACGATCCCCACCTGGTCCAGCGCCACGACGTCCACCGAGTAGGCCATCACCGGCGGCGTGGCCTCTTCCGGCTGCGCGCGCCGGGCGATCAGGGTCAACCCGGTGTCCGTCTCGAGCCGGGCGAGCTGGCTTTCCAGCTTGCCCAGCGTTTTCCAGTTGCCGCTGACCGCCAGGTTCATGCAGCAAAACCCGGCCAGCACCGACATGCGGCTTTCCTCCAGGTTGCAACCCGTTTCCATCACGGAACGGGACACCTGCTCGAGCAGTCCGGGGCGATCGGTCCCGATCAGGACCATGACGAGATGATTGGCAGGCGTCGAGCCCGGTAGATCCGACATGACGGTTTGGCAACCAACGGGGATAGGGGGGCAACATATCACCTTGCGCCCCCCGCGCAAACGATTGCCACGAACGCGTGCAACCCGGCAGCCGTGTGCAACCGGTGGCGAATCTCGGCTGCGGACGCAGACGCCGTGCCGGAACCCGGCGACGCGGGGCTTGCCCCACGCAGGTTGCTTGAACCCCTTGTTCGCCCACCGTTAGACTGCGACATTAGCGTACCCGGAGAGGGCAATGTTTCAAGGCAGCATGGTCGCATTGGTCACGCCGATGCGCAGAGACGGCAGCATCGACATGGACGCCCTGGATCACCTGCTGGATTGGCATCTGTCCGCGGGCACGGACGCGATCGTCGCAGTGGGCACAACCGGCGAGTCCGCAACGCTGGACTTCGAGGAACACTGCGCGGTCATCTCGCACGTCGTCAAGCACGTCGCCGGCCGGATCCCCGTGATCGCCGGCACCGGGGCCAACGCGACGCGCGAGGCCATCCATCTGACCCAGTGCGCGAAGGACGCCGGCGCCGACGCCTGTCTGCTGGTCACACCGTATTACAACAAGCCGACACAGCAGGGCCTGTTCCTCCACTATCAGGCCATTGCAGAGGCCGTGGACGTGCCCCAGATCCTGTACAATGTTCCCGGGCGGACCGCCGTGGATCTGCTGCCGGAAACGGTGGAGCGGCTCGCTGGTGTTCCGAACATCATCGGGCTGAAGGAGGCCCTGGGCAGACCCGAACGTACCCGTGAGCTTGTCGAACGCGTGGGCGGACGGCTCGACCTGTATAGCGGTGATGATGCAACCGCGCTGGATTTCCTGCTTGCGGGCGGACAGGGGGTGATTTCCGTCACCGCGAATGTCGCCCCGGCAGCGATGCACCAACTGTGTGCGGCTGCCCTCGCCGGAGACGTGGCAGAGGCGCGCGAGATCAATGCACGGCTCGATGGGCTGCACCATGCGCTCTTCCATGAGGCCAACCCCATCCCGGTAAAATGGGCGGTGGCGCGGATGGGCCTGATGCCGGATGGTATCCGCCTGCCGTTGACACCCCTGTCCGAACCTTTTCATGCCGCCGTACTGGACGCGATGCGCCAGGCCGGCATCGCAGTGGACCATTGATGAACGAGATGAATGAACGCTCCATCGCAACTGTGCATCTGCCCAAGGCGATGCTGGTTGCGGCGATCGCGCTGGCACTTGCCGGCTGCACGACGACCGGTCCCGTCGAGGGCCCTCGCTACGAGGCCAGCCGACAGGTCGATTCCCTGGAGGTGCCACCCGGCCTGATCGCGCCCGGCATGGACCCCGGCTACCGCATTCCGGAGGGCCGCGGTGAACGCGTCAGCGCCCGCGAACTCGATCACGAAGCGCGCACGGCACCGCGCACGGCGACTGGGCAGCCGACGACCATCCTGCCGGAGAGCCCGGAGGTTCAGCTGCGCCGCGATGGCCAGATGCGCTGGCTGAGTGTCCAGGCGCCGCCAGAGGCACTCTGGCCGCAGCTGCGAGCCTTCTGGCGCGGGCAGAACCTGACCCTCGCCCGCGATGAGCCTGCGGTCGGTGTAATGGAAACCGAGTGGGCCGAGAACCTGGCCGGGATCCCCATTGGAGGGACGCGAGGTTTGCTCGCGCGCGCGCTCGGCACCCTCTATGACGCCGGCACCCGCGACCAGTACCGTTTGCGTGTGGAGCGGCAGAACGGTGGCACTGAGGTCTTCATCAGCCACCGCGGTGCCGTGGAACGCGGCGAGGCCGACGGCCAGACCAGCCGCTGGGAGATCGTCGATCCCGACCCGCAGCTGGAAGCCGAAATGCTCAACAGACTCCTCGTCTTTCTCACCACCGGGGAGGTCACGGCGGCAGAGACCGTGTCCACACGCGTGGACGAAGCCGATTTCGAACGCACCGGCCAGGTCGACCTGACGGAACGCGACGGCCGACCGGTCCTCGTTGTCTGGGGCGAACCTGACGCGCTTTGGCGACGCCTCGGTCTGGCACTCGACCGCACGGGCCTCATGATTGACGAACAGGACCGTTCCGCTGGCTTTTTCCTGGTCACCTACCGGCCCGACATCGTCGACTCTGCCGAGGACCGGCCCGGGGTCCTGCGCCGCGCACTCAGCTTCGGGCGCGCAACCCCCCGACGCCAGGATGAGCGCTACCAGATCCGGATGATCGAGAATGGGCGCGACCTGCAGATCGAGGCCCTGTCCATCGAAGGCGAACCATTGCGGGATCGTGACGCACGGTTCGTCCTTGAACTCATTCAGCCGCAACTGCGCTGACCCGTCCTGGTGGTGGGTCATGCGGCGACCTGATGATCACGCAAGGTCCGCAGGGCCTCCCGTGGTGCATGACGCTCTCTCCGCATCGGCCGCTCCCGGTAGGAGGCGAGCCCTCTCGCCGATCCGGGGCCGGAAAACCCATCGGCCAGGGGCTGGCCTCCTACATCCGGGCCCCTTGAAACCACACGAATCTGATGACCAGGGGACAGGATGATCCGTTTCGCGTCGCTGGGCAGCGGCAGCGCCGGCAACGCCCTGCTCGTTCAGGTCGGCCGCACCCGGGTCCTGGTCGATTGTGGATTCTCCGTCCAGGAGACCACGCTGCGCCTCGCCCGCCTCGGTGTTGTACCCGAGGATCTCGACGCCACGATCATTACCCATGAGCATTCCGATCACATCGGATCCTCTGCGGCGTTGGCGCGCCGTCATCGCCTGCCGGTCTACATGACCCCGGGTACACGCCTGGCCGCCCGTGACGCGGCCTACCCCCGCCTGCACGAATTCCACGCCGGCCAGATCATTGCCCTCGGCGATCTCCAGGTGGAACCGTTCACCGTCCCGCACGACGCCCGCGAGCCGGCCCAATTCGTATTCACCGATGGCGCCGTCCGCCTCGCCCTGCTCACCGATGCCGGACACGTCACGGCGCACATGGCAGCCTGCGTTGACGCCGTGGATGGACTGCTCCTCGAGTGCAATCACGATCCCGCCATGCTGGCCGCCGGCCCCTATCCTCCCGCACTGAAGAAGCGTGTCGGGGGCGGCTACGGTCATCTACCCAATCACGAGTCCGAGCGTCTGCTCGCCCTGATCGACCGCAGCCGGCTGCAGCACGTGGTGGGCATGCACCTCTCGGAGCGGAACAACCACCCCGACCTCGCCCGCCGTGCGCTTGCCAACGGACTCGGCTGCAGCCCCGAGGAAACCGTCGTCGCTACACAGGCCGACGGCTTCCCCTGGCGCGAACTGCGCTAAGCCTGGCGCCCCCGTCCGCCCGAGCCCCACCAACAACAGCATGATCCCGAATCCCCCAGAGGCCGGGAAAATCGCGCTGATTGCAGCGAAATCCCCAAAATCTCCGCCTGCGACGCACGCTCCAACAACGGCAAGAACCCGTAGGAGAGCGCCTTGCGCGCAAAGGGATGCTCTGTGAAGCCTGCGTGATATTCAGGACGAAAAAAACCCGGCCGTCCAAAGACGACCGGGTTACGGGTAAATGCCTGGCAGTGACCTACTCTCACATGGGGAGACCCCAAACTACCATCGGCGCTGAACAGTTTCACTTCCGAGTTCGAGATGGGATCGGGTGGTTCCTGTACGCTATGGCCGCCAGGCAAACTGGCTGACGCACACGCTAATGCGCGTGCATCAATTCTGGAATGCATTCTAGGCAGTGTGTCAACGATCGAGACCAACCCAACTACTTGGGTGTTATATGGTCAAGCCTCACGGGCAATTAGTACTGGTTAGCTTCACGCGTTGCCGCGCTTCCACACCCAGCCTATCAACGTTGTAGTCTTCAACGGCCCTTTAGGGGCATCAAGTGCCCAGGGAGATCTCATCTTCAGGTGGGTTTCCCGCTTAGATGCTTTCAGCGGTTATCCCTTCCGTACATAGCTACCCGGCGGTGCCACTGGCGTGACAACCGGAACACCAGAGGTACGTCCATCCCGGTCCTCTCGTACTAAGGACAGATCCTGTCAAATCTCCGACGCCCACGGCAGATAGGGACCGAACTGTCTCACGACGTTCTAAACCCAGCTCGCGTACCACTTTAAATGGCGAACAGCCATACCCTTGGGACCTGCTTCAGCCCCAGGA
>SKJG01000029.1 GCA_007116035.1 Thioalkalivibrio sp. | reverse complement strand
CGGCAGCCGCGACGCGCGCGCCATGGCCCGGCGCGGGCGCCATGGACGCGAGATACAGGAAAGCCAGTGGAAGAGCGCCGAGGTCGATGCCCTTTATCGGCTGGCCGAAGCCGGCGTACGCGTCCCCGTCCCCTACGGCGTATTTGACGGCGTGTTGCTGATGGAGCTGGTGCAGGATGCCGACGGCCATACCGCGCCGCAGCTGCATGAGGTCGAGATGACACCGGAACAGGCGCGGGAGTGGCACACGTTCATGATCCGGCAGATCCAGCGCATGCTCTGCGCGGGCCTGATCCACGGCGACCTGTCCGAGTACAACGTGCTGGTGGATGCAAGCGGTCCGGTGATCATCGACCTGCCGCAGGCCGTGAACGCCTCGGGCAACAACAATGCTTTCCGCATGCTGGAACGCGACGTCAACAACATGCGCACCACGTTCAGCCGCGCTGCGCCCGAGCTGCTGGAGACCCAGTACGCGCACGAAATCTGGAGCCTGTTCAAGACCGGCGACCTCAAGCCCGACACCCCGCTCACCGGACATTTCGTCCATGACTTGGCCGAGGCCGATGTTGGCGCGGTGATGGACGAGATCGAGGAAGCCCGGCTTGAAAACGAGGCCCGCCTGCGCGCGGTATAGATCGCCCCTTCATCCGCGAGCACCCTCGTCCCTCCACCCCGACAAGCCCTTTTAGGCCTGCCAAGAGGAAACATACAAGCGGTCTCCGGCCGCGATGGGCGATGCATGCCGGGGCCCTGACCGACCAGGTGGACCGCGACCGGAGGTCGCGGATTTGAGGGCGTTGCGGGGGCGCGATGGACTCAGGGGGCGATCTGGCGTACGAGTTCCGCCCAGTTCCGGCGTTCGCGCTCCGGATCGAACAACGGTCTCAGGCTGCGGCAGGACTCGTGCAGACGCTCGAGGAAGCGTGGCTCTGCCTCGACGGCCAGCAACAGGTCGCGCAGGGCCTCGGCATCGCCCACGGGATAAAGCCCCGGATAGTCGTCGCCGAGCAGTCCGATCGAGCCGTGGATTCGCGAGGCGATCACGGGCAGGTCGGCCATGATGGCCTCGCCGATCACGTTCGCGCCGCCCTCCATCCGCGATGGCAGCACCAGCAGGTGTGAACGTGCGAAGGCCTCGCGCAGCCGATAGCGGGGCACTTCTCCGTGCCAGCGGTAGCGCGGATTGACCGTCATCTCGTCGCGTGCCTGCTCGGCCCAGTCCGGCGTGTGTGCGGCGCCGAAATGGTCGACACGCAGTCGGCTGGGCGGCGGCAGGTCGCGCACTGCGTACGCCGGTCGCAGCGGATCCTTCTCCTCGCGCAGGTGACCCGCGACGCAGACTCGAAAGCTCCGCTGCGCCGGCCGGTGCGGCAATCCCGGCGGCGCGGACTGGTGGATCACCCGCAGCTTGTCGCGATATTCGGGCGGCACGACCTCGTCGATCCGGTCATGCAGGCCGACCAGGACATGCGCCAGTTGCATCGAGCGCAGCGTCGGCACCGGGTGACTATGGATGAACCGGTAGGCGTCGGTACCGCTCAGCACGACGATCAGCGGCCGCGACGGGTGCGCGTTCGCGAAGTGCGCGATGGCTTCCGCGCTGCGCCAGGCGTGCAACGCCACCATCAGGTCGGCGGGCTCACCCTGATACTCCCGCGTCACACGGACCTGGTGCCCGAGACCACGCAGGATGCGGGCCCAGCGGGCAGCGGTGGTCCAGTTGCCGCCGCGGGCGCGGGATGGCGCGGGCGTGATCAGGTGTACTCGCATTGAGGGTCCATGTTGTGCGAACGTTTGCGGTTGCAAGGTAACGCAGGAGGTTGGAACGTGCACCTGCCCGGCCCGCGCGAACTGATCGCGCAGATGGAGGACGTCCGCGCCCGTACCCTGACCCTGATCGAAGGGCTGGACGCGGAACAACTGATGGGTCCGAGGCTGCCCACCGTGAACCCGCTGCGCTGGGAGATTGGTCACGCCGCGTACTTCCACGAATACTGGGTACTGCGCCAGCACCTGGGCGAGGCTGCGGGGCGGCCGGACGCAGACCGGCTGTACGACTCCATCAACATCGCCCACGACAGCCGCTGGGATCTGCCGCTGCCCCCGCTGGAAGACACGCTCGCCTACATGGACGGAGTGCTGCGGCGCATCCGGGAACGCTTGTCGGCGGACGGTCCGGACCCGGAGCGGGACTACCTGGCCCAGTACGCCGTATTCCACGAGGACATGCACACCGAGGCCTTCACCTATACCCGCCAGACCCTCGCCTACCCCGCCCCCGAGATCGGCACGCCGGTGGATGCCCGGTGGCGGGCCGGGAGTCTCGAAGGCGACGCCGAAATCCCCGGCGGTGAATTCGTTCTCGGCGCCCGACCCGATGACGGTTTCGTCTTCGACAACGAGAAATGGGGCCACGCGGTGCAGGTGCGGCCCTTCCGCATCGCCCGGGCCGCCGTGAGCAATGCCGAATTCGCGGCCTTCGTCGACGACGGCGGCTACCGGCGCCCGGAACTCTGGGACGCCGAAGGCTGGCAGTGGCGGGCCGATGTCGGGCTGGAACAGCCGGTGTACTGGCGCGAGGGTGTCCCGGGCTGGGAGTGGCGGCACTTTGATCGCTGGGAGCCGTTACCGCCGAACGCTGCGGTCATCCACGTCAGTTGGCACGAGGCGAAGGCCTGGTGCCGCTGGGCGGGCCGGCGCCTTCCGACCGAACTCGAATGGGAAGTGGCGTCTGCCGGGGAGCCGAACGCCAACGGCCTCGCTCTGGCGCCGGTGAAGCGGCGTTACCCCTGGGGCGATGCCCCACCCGATCCGAGTCGTGCGAACCTCGACGGCAACGCGTTGGGCACCATCGATGTCGCGGCCCTGCCGGCAGGCGACAGTGCCTTCGGTTGCCGGCAGATGCTGGGCAACGTGTGGGAATGGACCGACACCGTATTCGAGCCCTACCCCGGGTTCGCCCCGGACATGTACCGCGACTACTCCATGCCCCTGTTCGGGCAGACCCGGGTCCTGCGCGGCGGCGGCTGGGCCACGCGCTCCCGGCTGATCCGGAATACCTGGCGGAACTACTATGGTCCGGACCGCAACGACGTGTTCGCGGGTTTCCGGACCTGCGCGCTGTGACCGCCTGAAGCCACTCGGCGCATAGACAAGGAAATTGCCTGATGCAGAAGACCAACGCGCCCGTCGCGAAGGAGCTGGTGCTGGTGGGTGGCGGCCATTCGCACGTTGCGGTGCTGCGCCGCTTCGGCATGCGCCCCCTCCCCGGTCTGCGCCTGACGCTGATCACACGGGACATCCACACTCCCTATTCCGGCATGCTGCCCGGCTACATCGCCGGCCATTACGACTTTGACGAATGCCATATCGACCTGGGTCCGCTCGCGCGCTTTGCCGGGGCTCGGCTCTATCACGGCGAGGTCGAGGGACTCGACCCCGAAGCGCGGGTGCTTCACGTCAGTGGCCGCCCACCGGTGTACTTCGACCTGCTATCCATCAATACCGGTTCCCGGCCGGGCACGGTCGACGTCCCCGGAGCCGTTGAATTCGCGCTGCCGGTGAAACCCATCGATGCCTTCCTCCGAAGGTGGGAACGCCTGATCGAGCGTGTGACCGCAAGCCGCGGGCGCTTCCGCATCGCGGTCGTCGGGGGCGGCGCCGGCGGCGTGGAACTGGCGCTCGCCACGCAGTATCGGCTGCAGAAGCTGCTGGCCGAGCGCGGCGACGACCCGGACCGCCTCGAATATGTGCTGCTGACCCAGGGTCCCGAGGTCCTGCCCACCCATAGCGAAGGCGTACGCAAACGCTTCGTCCGGGTGCTGGGTGAACGCAGCGTGCGGCTGCTCACGAATCACCGGGTCACCGAGGTTCGCGAGGGTGCCGTACTCGCCGGGGGACACGCCGAGGTGCCCGCGGACGCGGTGCTCTGGGTGACCTCGGCGTCGGCGCCGACCTGGCCCGCGCAGTCCGGCCTGGCCGTGAATGACGCCGGCTTCATACGGGTGGATGCGAACCTCCAGTCGATATCCCATCCGGGAATCTTCGCCGCGGGCGATGTCGCGGCCCTGCCCGACCCCCGACCCAAGTCCGGCGTGTTCGCGGTGCGCCAGGGGCCGGTGCTCACCGACAACCTCCGCCGCGCGGCCACCGGACGGGATCTGCATCCGTACCGGCCACAACGCAACTTCCTCGGCCTGATCAGCACCGGCGACCGCTATGCCGTGGCTTCCCGGGGCGAGTGGTCGATGGAGGGGGCCTGGCTGTGGCGGATGAAGGACTGGATCGACCGACGCTTCATGACCCGCTTCAACGAACTGCCCGACATGCCGGAGGAAGCCGGACCGAAGCTCGCCTCCGGGGTCGCCGACCACGAGGCGATCCGGGAACTGTCGACGCTGGCGATGCGCTGCGGCGGCTGCGGCGCCAAGGTCGGCAGCACGGTCCTCACCCGCGTG
>SKJG01000169.1 GCA_007116035.1 Thioalkalivibrio sp. | reverse complement strand
TCCACGACCGCATCCTGACCAGCCGCCTGTTCATCGCGCTGCACATGCACGCCGGCGACGGCAACGTGCACACCAACATCCCGGTGAACTCGAACGACTACCCGATGATGCAGGCGGCCGAGCGGCTGGTGGAACACGTGATGCAGCTTGCGCGTGACCTCGGCGGCGTGATCTCCGGCGAGCACGGCATCGGCATCACCAAGATGCAGTTCCTCGAGCCGGAGCGGATCGAGGCCTTCACAAGGTACAAGAAACGCGTGGATCCGCGCGGCGTATTCAACGCCGGCAAGCTGCTCGCCGGATCGGGGCTCGCCAATGCCTATACCCCCTCACTGCGGCTGGTGGAACAGGAGGCGCTGATCCTGGAGGAAAGCGAACTCGGGGCGCTGAACGAGGAGATCAAGGACTGCCTGCGCTGCGGCAAGTGCAAGCCCGTGTGCAACACCCACGTTCCGCGCGCCAACCTGCTGTACTCGCCGCGCAACAAGATCCTCGGCACCGGCCTGATCGTCGAGGCCTTTCTGTACGAAGAGCAGACGCGACGCGGCCTGTCACTGCGGCACTTCGAGGAAATGAACGACGTCGCCGACCACTGCACCATCTGCCACAAGTGCCTGAACCCCTGCCCGGTGAACATCGACTTCGGCGAGGTGACCATGCACATGCGCGCGATCCTGAAGAACCGGGGTCAGCGCCACTTCAAGCCGGCCACCGCCGCGTCGATGGCCTTCCTGAACGTGAAGGACCCGGCCACGATCAAGGCCATGCGCAAGGGCATGATCCAGTGGGGCTACGCCGCGCAGCGGCTGGGGCATGCCACCTTCCGCAAGCTCAGGCTGTTGAACGAGAACAAGACGCCGCGCGCCACCACCGGCAAGGCATCGATTCAGGCGCAGATCCTGCACTTCGTGAAGAAGCCGATGCCAGCCGGGCTGCCCAGCCAGACGACCCGCGCGATGCTGGGGCTGGAGGACGCGCGCTATGTGCCGGTGCTGCGCGACCCGGTGAAAACCGACATCGACTCCGAGGCGGTGTTCTACTTCCCCGGTTGCGGCTCCGAGCGCTTGTTCAGCCAGGTGGGCCTGGCGACGCTGGCGATGCTCTACGACAGCGGCGCCCAGACCGTGCTGCCGCCCGGCTATCTCTGCTGCGGCTACCCGCAACTCGGCAACGGCGACACCGCCAAGGGTCAGGCGATCACCACCGAGAACCGCGTGCTGTTCCACCGCGTGGCCACCACCCTGAACTATCTGGACATCAAGACCGTCGTGGTCTCCTGCGGCACCTGCATGGACCAGATGCTGAAATACGAATTCGGGCGCATCTTCCCGGGCTGCCGCCTGCTCGACATCCACGAGTACCTGATGGAAAAGGGCGTGAAGACCGAGAGCGTGCCCGGGGTGCAGTACCTCTACCACGACCCCTGCCACTCGCCGATGAAGACCCACGCCCCGACCGAGGTCGCGCATGCACTGCTGGGTCAACCCGTGCTGCCATCGGACCGCTGCTGCGGCGAGGCCGGCACCTTCGCCCTCAGCCGTCCGGACATCGCCACCCAAGTCCGCTTCCGCAAGCAGGAGGAACTGCACAAGGGAATCCGCGCGCTGACCGGCGAGGATCGGGCGCAGGACGGCAACGTGAAGATCCTGACCGCCTGCCCCGCCTGTCAGCAGGGCCTGTCACGCTATCGCGAGGACACCGGTCTCGACACCGATTACATCGTCGTCGAACTCGCCAACCGCCTCCTCGGCCAGGACTGGCAGCAGGAGTTCATCGCCCGCGCCCGCGCCGGCGGCATCGAGAAGGTCCTCCTGTAGGAGCGACCTCCGGTCGCGATGGATGCTCGGGCGGGCCGCGAGGGATCACCGGATCGCGGCCAGAGGTCGCTCCGACGGCGGGTTGCTGGATCGAATCGGGCTCAGACCGTGAGCTTGCTCACGCCCGTCGCGGTGCCCACCAGCAGCACGTCCGCCGGACGCCGGGCGAACAGCCCGTTCGATACGACGCCTGCGATGTGGTCGATCTCACTCTCGAGTTCCACCGCGTCCATGATCCGCAGACCGTGCACATCGAGGATCACGTTTCCATTATCGGTGCGGAAGTTCTCACGCAGCACGGGGTTGCCGCCCATGCCGACCAGCGCGCGCGCGACGTGGCTGCGTGCCATCGGGATCACCTCCACCGGCAGCGGATACGCGCCGAGGTAGTCGACCTGCTTGGTCTCGTCGATCACGCAGATGAAGGTGTCCGAGGCCGCCGCCACGATCTTCTCGCGGGTCAGGGCACCGCCCCCGCCCTTGGTCAGGTGCAGGAATTTCGTGGCCTCGTCGGCCCCGTCCACGTAAATGGGCAGCGGTCCGGCACTGTTGAGGTCCATGACCTCGATCCCGTGGCCGCGCAGCCGCTCCGCGCTGGCCTCGCTGGAGGCCACGGCCCCGTCGATCCTGGCCTTCATCTTCGCCAGCGCGTCGATGAAGTGGTTGGCGGTCGAACCGGTGCCGATGCCGACGATCCAGCCGCTCTGCACGTACTCGAGGGCCGCTTCGGCGACGGCCTTCTTCATTTCATCCTGTGTCATCGTTTTTTTCCGGAGGTTACTGAAAACCGTACGAGGATACCCAGCCCGAACGTCCCTGTCCAAGCCTCGTCTCGGACGATCACGCTACCCGGAGACTGCGATCGTGGCTTCAGGTCGGTATCCGCCTACCTGCGGAAGAATACCGCCGATTCCGCTGCCGCCACTCGCGCGGGCATGTGCGGGATCACCCTCCCGCGGGTTCCCCGTCATCCACACCGGCGGCTTCTGCGGGGGGATTGACGTTCTCGAAAACCGCATCGAAGGGAACGGAGATGCCCAGCGCCGGGAACACGCAGTCGCCGCACCCCGCCAGATACTCGTGGAACAGCCAGTCCCGCTCTGGCGTGCGTCGGAAAACCTCCACCCGCCGCGCAGGGATGTCCACCAGCACGTATTCCTGCAGCGAGTCGAGGCTTCGGTACGCGGCAAACTTGTCGCCGCGATCGAAGGCCTCGGTCGACTCCGACAACACCTCCACGATCAGGACAGGGTGGGTAACGAACAAGGTCGCGGACTGATCGCCACGGTCGCAGGACACCATCACATCCGGGTAAAAGAAGGCGTCCGCCGCCTCCACCCGCAGCTTCAGATCCGAGACATAGGCCTGGCAGGCTCCGCCACGCAGGCGTTCCTTGAAGGCCGCAAAAAAGTTGCCTGAGACGACCACATGCTCGCGACGCGCACCGACCATCGCGAACGCCTCGCCGCCCACGTACTCGTGCTTTTCCGGTTGCTGCGCCTCCCAGGTCAGGAACGCATCGGCATCGAAACGCGACTCTACGGCTGGATCGGTCATCATGGCCTCTCTCGATCGGGTTACGACCAGTCAGTTCAGGCGGCCTGACGCCAGAGTGCCACCTACGGTCCGCCATTTTTCATGGAGCCTCACCCGGAAACTCCAACCTGGCCGGACGCCGCTGCTAACCCGATCATAGCCACAACTGGAATCATGGCCAAACCCGGCCATCTCCGACCCGGGCGTGATTCCGCCTATTGCTGTTCCAATCGCTTGGCCATGCGGGTCTGCCATCCCGGGCCAGTCGCTTTCCACCGCGCGAGGACATCGGCCGGAAGACGAATCGTGACCTGAAGCTTGGGGTTACGCGATACCGGGCGGCCCGCCTTTTTGATCACGGCACGGGACAGCATTTCTTCCGTCACCTCTGGCAATTCCTCGTACTCAGCGTCTGCAACCCGATGGGCGTCGACCCGCTTCAGGGCGGAGCCCAAGGAGTGGGCCAACTCGGTCTTTTTCTCGGACATTCGCCTTCCTCATACTGAATATGTGGCGCACGGCGCCTCGGGGGGTATACCCAACCACAACCAGGCGACCGGCCAAGGTTCCGTAACAGATGATGCGCTTTTCGCCGTACTCGCGGCGCCTTTCTTCCACTTCAAGCGTCCCCTTCGTATCCCTGCAGCCCTGGACGCCCGTTTTCGGGGCCCAAAACGAGCCTCCAAGGCCGAAAACGGCCTGGAGGACGGGTACATTTCCGATTAGAAGCAGCCGTTTGGCTTGGTCCGACCCCATCATGCCATCTTCGCGAGTGTCACCGACATTGTCACCCTCGGGGCGGGGAACACATTCCCAGCCACCTCGGCGCCCTCCCGCCGCGCCTCGGAACAGCCGGCTGTGGAGAGATGGGCCTGTTGCCCCCGGAAACCGTCACCGGAAAATATCGTCCACTCGCTCCGCCGTCAGAATGCGTGCCGACCAGTCCAGCAGAGTGTCGGCATCGGCTGCCTCGATCTGCGCGCACACCTCCTCGGTGGGCGGCCCGAATCTCAGGGCAATCAGGCGCAATAGAATCGCGGCCTCGCCTTCTTTGCGACCCTCCTGCCGGCCTTCTTGCCGGCCCTGCTCCAGGCCCTTCTGAATCCCGATTCGCTCAACGCT
>SKJG01000145.1 GCA_007116035.1 Thioalkalivibrio sp. | reverse complement strand
CCTGCGGGCCAACCCCTTGGGTCGAAAACACGCTTTGGACCGCGGGAAGGGCCGCCAGGGATAGAGCGCCCATCAGGATCAGGAATTCTGCCAGCAGGAGCAGGATCATCGAGCTGGACACGTCCCGCCCGAGGAACTGGATGTGCCCATGCCGCAGCCGCAGGGGCCTGCGGGTACCCGCGGACGGGGCAACCGAGAGCGGCTGAGCGGGCGCGGCCTTGGCTGCCGAGACCTGGTTGATATCCTCGCCGCTGGCAAACCGCCTGTTGGCCGAACGCCTCATCTGCAACGCGGTCCGTGGCTCGCCCGTGATCTTGCGTACTGACTGGAACTCACGGGTCGGCCAGTAGCGCTCGTTTGATCTCGCTTCATCCTATGGAAACCCTGTTGTAACTTGTGGCGATGACCCTGGCCCGTCAGTGCTGCAACTCCACCCCTCGCCGCACTATAAAGACGTGTTTCAGGCAGAGCAGTCTGCAAAGTGCACCGAGTGGGGCAGCCGCCGCTCCGTTTGGCGCTGCGCCCTCCCAATAACCCGCGAGCAATTCCTGTGCCGCTGTGTCTACTCGTTGGGCTTAACTCTGTTAGCGGCAAGGGCCGGCAGATCTTGAGGCCATCATGGTATTTAACGGCAGGAGACTGACCAGAACGGCCTGTTGCTTGCCAGCAGGTGACGATTTGCGGCAGGAGAGTGACCACATGTGTCGGCAGACCCACGTCGTGGTTGAGTTGCCGATGATCACCCTCGGTGCGGGCGGGTGGCGCCGTAGCGGCTCCATTCGGCACCCTTGAACAGGGCACCGATACCACCTTCTCAGCTTAACAACGCACTCACCGGCAAAAACGGCCGTATAAGGGCAAATCGCGGGTATATTCTAGCCGATTTCCCTTTTACATCAGTGGTTTGGCTTGGTCCGACCCCTGGGTTCGTCCCGTGGGCTCAGTCGAAGCCTTTTTCGCGGGCGAAGGCGGCGAGTTGGAGGCGGGAGCGCAGGCCGAGTTTTTCGTAGATATTGTGCAGGTGGATCTTGATGGTGCCGACGCTCAGGGAGAGCGTGGCGGCGATGTCCTTGTTGTTGAGGCCGGACATCACCAGGCGGGTGACTTCCTGTTCGCGCGGTGAGAGGCGGTCGAGGAACTCGCCGCGGCCGTTCTGCTGCGCCTGCAGGCGGTCGACGACGCGCGTCATGGACTGGGTCTCCACCCAGCGGCCCCCGTCGTGCACCTTTCGGATGCACTGAAGCACCAATCGGGTCGGCATTTCCTTGAGCAGGATGCCCTCGACCCGCAGGCGCATGGCCTCCGCTGCGTCCTCGTCGCCGATGCTGCCCACGAAGAGGACGCAGCGCGTGCCCAGTTCCTCGACCCGCAGTGTGCGCAGCAGGTCGAGCCCGCTCATATCCGGCAGACCGAGGCTGGCCAGGAGCACGTCCGCGGGCTTCTCCCGCAGGGCCTCCAGCGCCTCTGCGCCACTACTGCAGGCGGCCACGATGTCCATGTCCGGTTCGCCTTCAATCAGGCTCTTCAACCCTTCGATCACGATCGGATGATGTTCCGCAAGCACGATGCCGATGCTCATTGCCTAAGGTCTCCTTGCCATCCGTTCGTGGGCCTGTCGCCCTGCGGGATGCGCTGGCGCAGGTTGCCGGGAGAGTTCCCGGGAGCGCCGAGGCATACGCCTGAAGCGCCGGCACGCGGCGGGGTTTCTGTGGTCATTATCTTAGTATATAGCCAAATCTCGCCATGTGGCAGTTGGAGACGGCCAGGGTGGTCGATATGGTGCTGGGTAAAGGCAGAATTTGGCATTCCATTCAGGGTAAGCCTTTCGTAGGAGACGAGCATCTCGGGGGATGGGCCGCGGAGGAACACCATCGGCTGGGCCTCGCACGGTTTCCAAACCCCCGTAGACATCATGGATTGACCCAGGATCCGCACGATCCCGGCGGCGCTGCAATGACCCGCCTCCTGTCAACAAAATCGTCCGATCGTTCCTTTTTCCGCGTTGACGACGAGATGGCCACCAGTGGTGGTGAACTAGGAAATTTAACTGGTAGTGCGGAACGCCTCGAACATTCCGCGCAGCGAGTCCACGGCGGCTCCAAAGTCACCGCGCGACAGCTCCCGGTACGCCAGTCTGGCAGCGAATAGCGGCGTGCCAATCACAAAGAACCCGGCGCGCTGCGCAGGTGTGCCGTGACGACGTAGGAAACGCAGCCAGACCTCGGTCCGCGAGCGCGCGTAGGTTTTGGCGCATCGGGTCGCGCGATCGTAGGTGTGACCGACCTCGTGCAAGGCCACTGCTCGCGGGTCGTAGAGCGCCTGGAATCCGTGCTCCTGCAGTCGCAGCGAGAAGTCGAGATCCTCGGGCCCGAACGGATTGAAAAGGCCGTCGAAGCCACCCAGCTCGGAGAACAGGCCGGCGCGCACCATCATTGACCCCCCACAGGAGATGCAAGGTGCTGGCTGATCCCACTGACCACGATCAAGCTGCCGAAAGCCTACCGGCTTGGTCCGCCCCAGCCAGAAATTGATTTGGCAGCCGCCGCCGTCGTTGATGCGGTTCGGCTCATTGAGGTATAGCAACTTCGACTGCACCTGGCCCACGGTCGGCTTTGTGTCGAGCGTCTGGATCATCGCAGCGAGGTAACCGGGCTGCAGTACGAGGTCGTTGTCGAGGAACAGCAAATACTCGGGGTCGAAGGTGTACATGGCCATCTTGGCCCCGGCATTGCGTCCGGAGGCAACCCCCAGGTTTTCCGGATGGTGGTGCGCAAGCACTTCTGGAAAGGCCTCTCGAACCGCCTGTACCGTGCCATCTGCGGAGCCGTTGTCCCAAACGAGCACTCGATCCCGCTCCCCCACCTGGGGCATCAGGCTGCGCAACGCGCGCAGCGTGGTGTCGCGCTGGTTGAGGGTCAGCATGACGACCGCCACCCGCGCGCCGCCATTCGAAGACCTCGGCTGATCTGCCATTCAACTTGTTCCTCGATTTGCGCCTGCCGGCGGATGACGGTCCCCACTCCAAGGCGCAGGGCTGCACCCTGCGCAGGCGGGATACCGCAGCCAGGATAGTCTCACGATCTCAGGTACGTTTCGGCACTGACCCCGCACGCTGACTTGGGTTTTCCTGATTCTCACCAATGTTCCGCAAGTCGCCCCAGTCGCGCGCGAGGCGCGCTCCTAGTGCGCCTTCCAGCCGCGATCCAGGGCGGGGGGGATGCGACCGGCTGTCACGAGCGGTGCGGATGGGGGCGCTTTTGGCGTTTTCCTCCGCTTCCCGCGGGGTGGTCAACATGGGCTTATCCGGCATTGGTACTATGTGGGCTTTCCGGCAACCGATTGGAACGCATCATGGCTGAACCGCGCCCCACACCACGTCGCCCCGTGATCGTGATCATCATGGACGGCGTTGGCGTGAACCCGAGCAAGGTGAACAACGCCTACGCCGAGGCCGACACGCCGCGCCTGGACGAGTACCTGTCCACGCATTCCCACACCACGCTGGATGCCTGCGGCCGCGCCGTCGGGCTGCCCAATGGGCAGATGGGGAATTCCGAGGTGGGGCACCTGACGCTGGGGGCCGGCACCATCGTGCGCCAGGACCTGGTGCGCATCGATGACGCCATTGATGACGGCAGCTTCCATCACAACGACGCACTGGTCAGCGCGGCCTCCGCGGCCCGGTCCCGAAACCAGCCGTTGCATCTGATCGGCCTGGTCTCCGACGGCGGCGTGCACAGCCACATGCGGCATCTCCTCGCGCTGATCGAGATCTGCCGCGAGCAGGAAGTCCAGCCCATCGTGCACATGATCACCGATGGCCGCGATACGCCGCCGCGCTCCGCGCTGAACTATCTCCCGGAACTCGAGCAGAAGCTCGAGCAGGCCGGCGGGCGGATCGGCACCGTGTGCGGCCGGTACTACGCAATGGATCGGGACAAGCGCTGGGAGCGCACCGAGCGCGCCTTTCGCGCGATCGCGTTCGCCGAGGGCGAAACGGCCGAAACCGCCCGCGCGTCGATCGAGGCGGCCTACGAGGCGGGCGAGACCGATGAGTTCATCAAGCCGCGCATCGTCGGCGAGCCGGCGCCGCTGGGCACCGAGGCCGTCTGCATCCTGTTCAACTTCCGCAACGACCGGCCGCGGCAGCTGACCGCCGCCCTGGCGATGGAAGACTGCACGGGCTTCGACCGCGGCGATTTCCACCCGGTGTTCGTCACCTGTCTGACCGAGTACGAACCCCGCTTCCTGGCCCCGATCGCGTTCCCCCCGGAGCGCCCCGGCACCACGCTGGGCGGGGTCATCGCGGCGGCGGGCATTCCGCAGTTCCATTGCGCGGAAACGGAGAAGTACGCGCACGTCACCTTCTTCTTCAACGGCGGCCGCGAGGAGCCGCTGGCGGGGGAGGACCGGGTGATGGTGCCTTCGCCGAGCGTAGACACCTACGACCAGCAGCCGGAGATGAGCGCGGCCGAGGTCGCCGACGAGACGATCGCCGCGATGGAAAAGGGGCGCTACGGATTCATCCTGGTCAACTTCGCCAACGGCGACATGGTCGGCCACACCGCGATGCGCGAACCGCTGATCAAGGCGGTGGAAACCCTGGACACCCAGGTCGGGCGGGTCCTGGATGCGGCCAAGGCCCAGGGCTATTCCGTGATCCTGACCGCCGATCACGGCAACTGCGACGAGTACGTCGATCCGGTCACCGGCGAGCCGCACACCCAGCACACCACGTATCCGGTGATGTGCATGGTGATGGATAGCAGCCGTTGGCGCTTGACCACCGGCGGCGGCCTCGCCGACGTGGCGCCCACCGTGCTCGCACTCATGGGCGTTCCTCAGCCGAAGAACATGGGGGGCCACAGCCTGCTGCTGGAGGAGCTCCCGGCGCAGGCCTGATCCGCCGCTCCCGGGCCGGACCAAAGCGGGAGCGAGTTCCGGCACTCCATCATCGCGCTGCGTCCAGCGACGCGCCGGCGCACGTCACGAACCCCTGCGGAGTCCGAGCGTTGGCTCCTGGGTTTGGGGCTTGGAGACGCGCGCTCGGGGCTGCCTGCGAACTCGCGTCAGGTAAATTCCGTAAGGTACTGACTGGTATAAAGGCGCGATTCACGCGGGAAAAAAGGGCGAAAAAGATACGAGCGCCCTGGCATTCGCCTCTGCTACATTCGTCGTGTGAATCGCCTGAGCCGCCTGCCGATGGAACGCCCCGACCCGGATGACGCGACGCGCCGACCGGCTTTTGGTGCGCCTGCCGGGAGGCCCTGAAGAGAGATGTTGGCCATTGCAACGACCCCACCGTCCGTCCTGCCCCGCGTCGTCAGCGTGCTCTTGCTGCTGGGCCTGGGCGTGATGGCGGCGCAGCTGACCTGGCAGGCGCTGGAGCCCGACGTGCGGCCGACGGCGACGGTCGACATCACGGCCGAGAGCGTCGCGCCGACGACGGCCGCCGCCACCGAGTCGCCCTTCGCCACGGTTGCCAGGCTGCCGCTGTTCGGGGTGCTCGGCGAGCGCGCCGCACCCGAACCCGTGGTGGCCCCGGAGACGCGGCTGCGGCTACGCCTGGTGGGCCTGATGGCCAGTGACGCCCCGGAGCAGGGCCACGCGATTATCGTCGAGAGTGGCAGCCCCGAGCGCCTGTATCGGGTTGGCGATGCGGTGGGTGGCGGTCAGGCCCGGCTGCACCAGATCCACATCGACCGTGTGATCCTGGAGCGCGACGGCGGCTACGAGACCCTGCGCCTCCCGCGCTCGGACGGCAGCACGGCAGGTGCACCGGCCAGCGCGGCACCCGTCCGGACGGCAGCCCCGGCACCGGCCCCCAACGCGACCGACGAGCCGCGCATACAGCGCTCCGAGTGGCTCGGCGATCCCGAGCGCCTGCTGCAGACGGTACGGGCGCGGCCCGTGATCCAGGGTGGTGTGCTGCACGGACTGGAGGTCAGCCCGACGCGCAATGCCCGGCAGTTCCAGCAGGCCGGACTCCGACCCGGCGACGTGATAACTTCCGTTAATGGCATACCGCTGTCGGCGATCGATGACGCTGATCGCCTGTTTCAGGATCTGGCCGGCCAACTGCGTGTGGAACTCGTGGTCGAGCGTGACGGCCAGGCGCTGCCCCTCAGCATCGAGCTGGTCGATTGAGAGCCTCTATGTTTCGCAGATTACTGCCGATGCTCGTCCTTGCCGCGCTTTCCTGGCTGGTGCCGGTGGCGCAAGCCGACACGCTGACGCTGAATCTGCGCGATGCCGAAATCCAGACGCTGATCGACCTCGTTGCCGAAGAGACCGGCACCAATTTCATCATCGACCCCCGGGTCCGTGGGCGCGTCAGTGTGGTCTCAGGCCGTCCCGTGGCGCGCGATGAGCTGTACGACCTCTTCCTCGGCGTGCTGAAGGTCTACGGTTTCGCCGCAGTGCCCAGCGGCGCGGCGACCAAGATCGTCCCCGACGTGCAGGCCAAGCAGGGCGACATTCCCAACCTGTTCGCCCACGAGCGCCTGCGCGACGACGAGATCGTGACCCACGTGATCCACACGGAACACGTGAGCGCAGCGCAGCTGGTGCCGATCCTGCGCCCGCTGGTGCCTCAGGGCGGGCACCTGGCGGCCGCTACCGAAACCAATTCGCTGCTGGTCTCGGATACGGTGGCCAACGTGCGCCGCATCCGGGAGCTGGTCGCGCGCATCGACCAGCCGGTACCCGAAGGCTTCGAGGTCATTCAGTTGCGCCACGCCAATGCCGCGAGCCTGGCCACCAAGCTGCGCGAACTCGAGACCGGAACCGGCGACGGACCCGCCGCCCGGGGACGCGTGCGCGTACTGGCCGACGAGCGCGCCAACGCCATCATCCTGTCCGGCGACCCGGAGCGCCGGATCCCGCTGCGTGCGCTGATCTCGCAGTTGGATACGGCGGTTGCGGTGGGCAACACCCAGGTCCATTACCTGCGTTACGCTCAGGCCGAGGACGTGGTGGAGGTGCTGCGCGGCATCGCCGAAACCCGGCAGGAGGCCGGCGCCGACGCCCGGCGCACCGGAGGCTCGGTGCGCATCCAGGCGCACCAGAGCACCAACGCGGTGGTCATCTTCGGCGCGCCGGAGGATACACAGGATTACGCCGACATCATCGAAAGACTGGACATCCGCAGGGCGCAGGTGATGGTGGAGGCGGTGATCGCCGAGATCTCCTCCGATCGCGTCCGGCAGCTTGGCGTGCAGTGGGCTGCGGGATCGCCGAGCTCGGGTTTCGGACTGATCAACTTCGACCGCGACGGACGCGGCCTGCTGCGGCTCGCGTCGGGCGTGCGGGCCTTTCTGGACGGTGACGTCGCGGCACCCCCCAACCCCGGGGACGGCATTTCCCTGGGCGGCATCGGCAGCAGCGGCAGCACCCAGATCGCGTTGCTGATCAGCGCCCTGCAGGGGGACACGTCCAGCAACATCCTGTCCACACCCAGCCTGCTGACCCTGGACAACGAGGAGGCCGAGATCGTCGTCGGCCAGAACGTGCCGTTCGTGGTCGGCCGCTCGGTCGAGGACTCCGGCCAGGCCTTCGACACCATCCGCCGCGAGGACATCGGCGTCAAATTGCGGATACGGCCGCAGATCAACGAGGGGAACGCGATCCGGCTCGAGGTCGAGCAGGAGGTCTCCTCCCTTGCGCCGACGGGTGACGCCCGCGATCTGGTCACCAACACCCGCTCGTTGCGCACCCACGTGATGGTGGACGACGGCGAGATGCTCGTGCTCGGCGGCCTGATTTCCGAGAACCGGATCGAGACCCGCGACAAGGTCCCCGGGCTCGGCGACATCCCCGGCCTCGGGCGCCTGTTCCGCTACGACAGCGAGAGCACGGAGAAGCTCAACCTGATGGTCTTCCTGTACCCTCGGATCGTGCGCACCAACGCCACCGGGGCCGAGCTAACCAGCGAGAAATACAGCTACATCCGTCGCCAGCAACTGCTCGAGGCCCAGCGGGGCAGACGCGGCATCAACGACGATACCCTGCTGCTGCCCGAGTGGCGGGAACTGACCTACCTGCCGCCCCCGTTCTCCGAGACGAACCCGCGCCTCGAGGAACTGACCCGCCTGCCGCCGCCGTTCGCGGAACTGAATCCGCTCGGCGTACCGCCCCGGTATCGATGAGCGCCCTGCCGGATCCCGAAACCATGACCGTGGGCGCAGGCCCTGCCGAGCCGCTCAGCCCGGGCTACGGCTTCTCGCGCCGCTCCGGGGTGCTGCCGGGACCGGTGGTGAATGGCCGCCGCACCCTGTACCTGCGCGCCGATGCGGACCCGATGGCGGTGCTCGAGATCCGCCGGCGCAGCGCGGAGCGCCTGCAGCTCGAGCCGCTGAGTACCGACGAGTTCGACCTGAGGCTGCGCGAGCAGCACGAGCGCAGCAGCAACGACGCGATGAACTTTGTCGAGGGCCTGAACGAGGGCGGCGACCTGCTCAGCGTGGCCGAGTCCCTGGCCGAACCGCAGGACCTCCTCGAGGCCGAGGACGACGCACCGATCATCCGCCTGATCAACGCCCTGCTGACCGAGGCCGTGCGCGAGAACGCCTCCGACATCCACATCGAACCCTTCGAGACCCGCCTTTCGGTGCGTCTGCGTGTGGACGGCGTGCTGCGCGAGGTGCTGAACCCGCCGGTGAGCCTGGCGCCGCTGATCGTCTCCCGGGTCAAGGTCATGGCGCGGCTCGACATCGCCGAGAAGCGCCTGCCCCAGGACGGGCGCATTTCCCTGCGCGTCGCCGGCCGCCCGGTCGACGTGCGCGTCTCCACGCTGCCTTCCGGGCACGGCGAGCGGGTGGTGCTGCGGCTGCTCGACAAGCAGGCCGGGCGCCTGGAACTGCGCCACCTGGGCATGGCCGAAGAGCAGTACCTGGGCATGGAGCGGGTGATCAGCCGTCCGCACGGTATCGTGCTCGTGACCGGTCCCACCGGCTCGGGCAAGACCACCACGCTGTACGCCGCCCTGATGCGCCTGAACGACCGCAGCCGCAACATCCTGACGGTGGAGGATCCGATCGAGTACTACCTCGACGGCATCGGCCAAACCCAGATCAACACCCGGGTCGACATGACCTTCGCACGCGGACTGCGCGCGATCCTGCGCCAGGACCCGGACGTGGTGATGGTCGGCGAGATCCGCGACCTGGAGACGGTGCAGATCGCGGTCCAGGCGAGCCTGACCGGACACCTGGTGTTCTCGACCCTGCACACCAATTCGGCGATTGGCACGATCACCCGTCTGCGGGACATGGGCGTGGAACCCTTCCTGCTGGCGTCCACGCTGAACGGGATCCTGGCCCAGCGCCTGGTGCGTGTGCTGTGCACCAGCTGCCGCAAGCCGGCCGTCGCCACCCACAGCGAGTGCATCCAGCTGGGCCTGGACCTGTCCGACCCGCCCCTGATCCACCGGGCTCGCGGCTGCCCGAAGTGCAACGGGCTGGGGTATCGGGGCCGCACCGGGATCTACGAGTTGATCGAAGTCGATGATACGCTGCGCCAGATGATCCACGACGGAATTGGTGAACGCGCGATGGCTGAGCATGTCCGCATGTCGACGCCGAACATCCGCGCCGACGGCGTGCGCCGCATCCTCGACGGCACGACCTCGATCGAAGAAGTCGTTCGTGTCACCCGTGAGGACTGACTAGCGGTGACCCTGCAGCTCCGTGGCACCTGCCCCCGCCGGTTCCAGCCGGCCGTCCCGTTGCGCCGCCATGCCCGCGTTTGAATACCAGGCGCTGGATGCCGGCGGCCGCAGGCGCAAGGGCGTCGCCGAGGGCGATACGGCCCGGGCGGTCCGCGCCCGGCTGCGTCAGGATGGCCTGAACCCGCTGCAGGTCGAGGAAGTCCGCGAGCAGGCCCGCAGCGGCGGCCTGACCCTCGGCGGGCGCGGCATCAGCCCGCTGGACCTGGCGCTGGCCACACGGCAGATGGCCACGCTGGCCCGCGCCGGGCTGCCGGTCGAGGAGATCCTCGGCACGGTGGCGCGGCAGACCGAGAAGGCGCGGATCCGCAACGTGCTGACCGCGGTGCGCACGCGGGTGATGGAGGGGCATGCGCTGGCGTCGGCATTGGCCGCGTTTCCCCGCGTTTTTCCCGAACTCTACCGGACCACGGTCGCCGCCGGCGAGCAGTCCGGGCATCTGGACCTGGTGCTGGAGCGGCTCGCCGACTACACCGAGAGCCGCAACGCGCTGCGCCAGAAGATCAGTCTCGCGCTGTTCTACCCGCTGATCCTGACCCTGGTCGCGATCGGCGTCACCGTGGCCCTGCTCGCGTTCGTGGTGCCGGAGGTGGTGCAGGTCTTCGCCGGCATCGGTCAGGAACTGCCGTGGCTGACCGTCGCCCTGATCGCGACCAGCGACGCCCTGCGCGACTTCGGGCTGTGGGCGCTGGCCGGCCTGGTCGTGCTGTTGTTCGGCCTGCGCCGCCTGCTGCGACACGAACACTGGCGTTACCGGTATCATGCCCTGCTGCTGCGCCTGCCGCTGGTCGGGCGCCTGGCACGCGGCCTGAACACCGCCCGCTTCGCACGCACACTGAGCATTCTGGCGGCCAGCGGTGTCCCACTGCTGGAGGCCCTGCGCACCAGCGGCGAAGTGATCGGCAACCGGCCGATGCGGGCGGCGGTGGCGGCTGCGGCGGCGCGCGTGCGCGAGGGCAGCAGCATCGGCCGTGCGCTGGAACAGAGCGGGTACTTTCCGCCGATGACGGTGCACCTGATCCGGAGCGGCGAGTCCAGCGGCAAGCTGAACGAGATGCTGGAGCGGGCCGCCGAGACCCAGGAGCGCGAACTGGAGACCCGCATCGCGATGGTGGTCGGCCTGTTCGAGCCGCTGCTGATCGTGACCATGGGCGCCGTGGTGCTGACCATCGTGCTGGCTATCCTGCTGCCCATCTTTGAACTGAACCAACTGGTGAACTAGATCATGTCCCCAATGCAATACCCCAGCACCGTCCGCGGCCGCAGCCACGGTTTCACCCTGATCGAGATCATGGTGGTCGTGGTGATCCTCGGCATCCTTGCCGCCATCGTCGTGCCAAGGGTGATGGACCGCCCGGACGACGCCCGCATCACCAAGGTCAAGAGCGACATCCGCGCGCTCGAATCGGCGCTGAACCTGTACCGCCTCGACAACTTCGTGTACCCGGACACCAACCAGGGGCTGCAGGCGCTGGTCGAGCGGCCGCGCACCGGGCCCGAGCCGCGCAACTACCGCTCCGGTGGCTACATGGACCGACTGCCCAAGGACCCCTGGGGCAACGACTACCAGTACCTGAACCCGGGTACCCGCGGTGACATCGACATCTTCAGCTTCGGCGCCGACGGCCGCCGCGGCGGCACCGGGATCAACGCCGAGATCGGCAACTGGAACCTCGACGACTTCTGAGCTCCCGGGTGACAACGGGCACGGCCAGCAGCGGCAGGCGGCAGCGGCGCCGGGGCTTCACGCTGCTCGAATTGCTGGTGGTGCTGCTGATCTTCGGCCTGCTGGTCGGCTTCGCGGTGCTGGCGGTGGGCGGCGGCGCCTCGCGCCAGATGGAACAGGAGGCGCGGCGGCTGGTGGAACTGGCGGGGCTGGCACGCGACGAGAGCCTGCTGACCGGCCAGGCCCGCGCACTGGGCTTCTCGCGCAACGGCTATGCGTTCCTGGAGCAGGTCTTTCTCGATGACGCCCGCGTGACCTGGATCGAACTCGACCGCGCGCCCCTGGGACCCCGCTCGGTGGAGCACCTGGGCGTCGAACTGCGCCTGCGCCAGGAAGGCCGGGTGGTCCCGCTGGACGACCGCGCCGATCGCCCCCAGGTCCTGTTCAACGGCGCCGGCGAACTGACTCCCTTCGAACTGGAGATGCGGCCCGCCGGGGGGGCCAGCGACATCCTGCGCGTGACCGGTGCGCGCGACGGACGGCTGCTGCTGGAGACGCTGCGATGACGCCGGGGCGAGCCCCATTGCACGCAGCGCGCGGCTTCACGCTGCTGGAGGTGCTGGTCGCGCTGGCCATCCTCGCGGTGGCACTGGGGGCGCTGGTGAAGGCCGGCTCGGAGCACACCCGCAATACCCACTATCTGCAGGAGCGCACCCTTGCGCACTGGGTCGGACAGAACCTGGTTGCACGCTACGAGGCCGGCCTGCTGCTGCCGCGACCCGGGACCGGCCAGGGCAGCCTGCGGCAGGCGGGCCAGGACTGGGAGTATCGCGTCGAGATCCGGGAGGAAGTGCCCGAGGCGCCGCTGGAGCTGCCGCCGGTGCTGCGCGTCGAGGTCACGGTGTGGCCCGCCAGCGGCCCGGCCGCGGATGTGCGCGCCCGCGCCGTCGGGTACCTGCTGCCATGAAGCGGACCCGCGTACGCGGCTTCACGCTGCTCGAACTGCTGATCGCGGTGGCGGTGTTCGCGGTGGTCAGTGCGCTCGCCTACGGCGGCCTGCAGGCGGTGCTGAACGCCGACAGCCAGACCCGGCTGCGCGGCGGCGTGCTGGCCGAGCTGCAGGTGACCCTGGCGGTCCTCGAGCGCGACCTGCGCCAGGTCGCGACGGTCGAGCCGCGCGACCGCTTCGGCGACCGCCAGCCTGCGTTGCGCTACAGCCCGCTGGCCACCGAGCCCGAACTGGAACTGGTGCGCACGGGCAGCGGCGGCACCGACCGGCTGCGCCGGATCGGCTGGCGGGTGACCGAGGAAGGCCTGGAGCGGCGGCTCTGGGACGTGATCGACGCGGGTGACGATACCGAGCCGATGGCGCGGGTCTTCCTGGCCGCCCGCGACACCCGGGACGGCCGTGAGCCCGTGCTGATGGAGCTGCGCTTCGTGAACCCGGGCGCGCGCGGCGAGGAAGTCCTGGACAGCTGGCCGCCGCTGCGCGGGGCCGACCCGCAGCGCACGCTGCCGGCGCTGGTGGAGATCATCCTCGAGGTGCCGGGCCTGGGCCGGGTCGAGCGGCACCTGGCCCTGCCGGGGGGTGTATGAGACGGCGGCAGCGAGGCGTCGCGCTGATCACCGCCCTGCTGGTGGTCGCGATCGCGGTCACCGCGGCGATCGGGATGAGTGTGCGCGACCACACCCAGATCCAGCGCTCCGGACTGGTCTTCGAGCAGGATCTCGCGCGCAGCCTGTTGCTCGGCGCCGAGGTCATGGCCCTGCGCCTGCTGGAGCAGTGGCCGAACCTGAACGAGCTGCCCTGGGACACCTGCGTGTCCCCGCCGGTGCCACTGGTGATCGACGGCATCGACCTGATCGCGAGCCTGGAGAACCTGCACTGCCGGTTCAACCTGAACAGCCTGGCCCGCGTCGAAGACGCGCCGGTCGCCGCCTTTGCGGACCTGGTGGCCCGCGCCGGGTCCGAGGCGAACATCGCCGCCTGGCAGGGCGAGCAGCTCGCGGCAGCCATCCGCGACTGGATGGACCCGGAGACCGACGACCCGGTCTACCGGCTACGCACGCCGCCGGAACGCAGCGGCAACCGGCCCTTTCTGCTGGCGTCCGAGCTGAATCGCGTGCAGGGCATGACACCGGAAATGTGGGACGCGATCGCGCCCTACGTGACCGCACGGCCGGGAACGGATAACCTGATCGACATGGAGCGCGCTCCGGACGTCGTGCGTGACGCGGCTGGCGTGCAGGAAGGCGAGCAGACCGAAGGCCTGCGCTACTTCCGGCTGTCGCTGGTTGCCCGCCTGCCGCAGCGCGACTTCTTTCATTGCGCCGTACTCGATGCGCCCAACGGGCGTACTGTGGTACGCGAGTTCACTTCCTGCGAGAACTAGATTCGGTGACAACGCGCCAAGCCCTCAGGGGAACGCTGCACAGATCCTTCGGCAGGCCCGGGTCGATCCTTCGACGGCATCGGGTTGGGCGGTTGTCGGCGCGCAGCCTGGCGGGCCTCCCGGATTTCGTGGGAGGTGATGATCATGCAAGCTCCGCGGACGGTCAGATTCCTGTTGTTTCATGGGGTCCGGCTGTAGGAGGCCAGCCCCTGGCCGATGGGTTTTCCGGCTCCGGATCGGCGAGGGGGCTCGCCTCCTACGAGGGGCGGCCCATGTGGACGGTGCGTGGTGCACGACAGAACGGGTTGCGGAGCTTTCGTGATCATCAGGTCGTGGCATGCACGGGGTCGGAGGCGGGTCCCCGATGAACTGGTTTGTGCTGACCCTGCCGGAGCCCGAGGCGGCCTTCCCCGAGGGCAGCCTCTCCTGGGCACGGATCGGCAACGGCAGCGTCCTCGAACGTGGATCGGCCCCGCTGGCCGAGATCCCCGCGGCGATCCAGCGCGGCGACCGGGTCCTGGCGCTGGTTCCGGGTGAACGCGTGCTGCTGTACCACGTGGCCATCCCCGCACGCTCCCGATCGGCTCAGCGGCAGGCGCTGCCCTACGCGCTGGAGGAGCGCCTGAGTGAGGACCTGGAGGCGATGCACATCGTTCCGGGGCCGCGGCTGCCCGACGGACGACTGCAGGCGGCGGTGGCCGCCCGTCGGGACATGGACGCCTGGCTCGAGTGGCTGCGCGAGGCCGGGATCGACGCCCAGGTCCTGATCCCCGACACGGCACTGCTGCCCGAGGCGCCGCCAGACCGGCTCGAGCTCTACTGGGCCGGCGACCGCTGCCTGGTGAGCGTTCCCGGGGGCGAACCGCTGGCGCTGGCCGACGAGGTCCTGCCCTGGTGGCTGCAGCAGTGGAAGACGCAGCAGGGCGAGGAGATGGCGATCGCCTGGCACGGGCCGCCCGAGCTGGCGGTCACGGACATCGGCGACGGCACCGAGGTCAGGGCGCCGGGCTGGGATGGCGACCTGCTGACCCTGATCGCGCCTGCGTTGGGGCGCCGCCCGGGACTGAACCTGCTGACCGGCTCCTATACCCCCGCCGGCTCCGGCGCGGAGGCGTGGTCCCGCTGGCGCGTCCCCGCAGCGATCGCGGCGGCGCTGGTCCTGCTGTGGACCGGCTCGCTGTGGCTGGAAGTCCGGCAGCTGGAACGGGAGGTCGCGCGCGTCGATCTCGCCATCGCCGACCTGTTCGAGGCCACGCTGCCCAACACCCGGATGATCGATCCGGTCGGACAGTTTCGACAGGTCCTGGACGCCGGCACCGACACCGCTGCCGGCGCCGGCCCGATTGCAGACCGGCTCGGCCGCGCAGCGCCGGTCCTGGCCCAGGCCGGGGTGGAATTGCGCCAGTTGCGTGGCGATGGCAGCCGCCTGGAACTGGAGCTGGATCTGGACAGCATCTCGGCCCTGGACAGCCTGCGCAGCCGCCTGCGCGAGGGTACCGATGCCACGGTTCGGATCCTCTCGGCCGAGTCCGATGAACAGGGCGTGCGCGCGCGGCTGCAAATCGAAGGGGGTGGGTCGTGATGGTCTGGTGGGATGGCCTGGCCACGCGCGAGCGTCGGATCGTGATGCTGGCCGGGCTGGCACTGCTGTTGGTGATCGCTTTTCTCTTCGTGGTCGAACCGGGCCTGGAACGCCGCAGCGCGCTCAACAGCCAACTGCAGACACTGGTGAATGAGCAGGCATGGATGCAAGCACAGGAGCCCGCGGTGCGCGCCCAGGCCCGAGCCGCCGGGGCGACGCCTGCCGCGCGGACGACTGGCTCACCGCTGGGGGTGGTCGACGTCTCGGCCCGATCCGCCGGCCTGGGTTCGGCCCTGCGCCGCGTGCGCCCGCTGGAATCGGCGGTGGAGGCCGAACTGGAAGGCGCACCCTACACCGCGCTCGTCGGCTGGTTGGCCACCCTGGAGAGCCGCCACGGCCTGCGGGTCGTCAGCCTGAGCATCGACCGGGGCAACGAACCGGGACGGGTCAACGCCCAGCTGCGCATCGAATCCGCGAACGGCCGTTCATGATGCGCCCGCACGCGAAGCAGATCGCCGGGGCCGGCGCGCTGGTGCTCGCCGCGTACCTGGTCGCGCTGGTGCTGCTGTTTCCGGCCAGCCTCGCCTGGCGGCTGGCCGAGCCGGGACTGGATCTGCCATTTGCCCTCGATCCAGGCACGCTGTCGGGTCCGGTGTGGCGCGGCCGGGCGGGTCCGGTGCGGGTGAACGGCCAGGATGTCGGTGCGGTCGCATGGCGCTGGCAGCCCGGATCGCTGCTGCGCGGCCGGCTGGGGCTGGCGCTGGACTGGCAGGCGGGTCCGGACCGGCTGCAGGGCCACCTGCGACTCGGACGTGGCGATGCCGCGGCCCGCGCCGTGCGCGGCGAACTGCACGCCGGCCGGCTCCAGGCCTGGCTCGACCTGCCGGTGCTGCTGGACGGGAGGGTCGCGCTCGACATCGGGCGCATCCGCTGGAGTGCCGACGCGGGCTTCCAGGATGCCGAAGGCACCCTGCACTGGGCCGAGGCCGCGGCCGGCCTGCCCCGCACCATGCCGCTGGGCCAATACCGTGCCGAGCTGGAGGCCCGTGAGGGCGCGCTCGGCGTGTGGATCGAATCCGGGCCGGAGTCGGGGCTCGCGGCCACCGGGACCGCCTCCTGGCACCCCGCCGGCGACTATCGCGTGGACCTCGAACTCCGCGCCGGGCCCGGGGTTGAGCGCGCGCTGACCGGGGCCCTGGATGCGATCGCCCGCCCGCAGCCGGACGGCAGCTACCGCTTGCAGCTCCAGGGCCGATACGGCGATACCGTTCTTTCGCGTCCTGGACGGCGTTCAGATCCTCCGTCGACGGGCCACGGATGGGCGGGCCTTCGCGCCGTCGCACATGCCGGACCCGTTGCAGCACCGTGGAGAGCTTGTCCAGCCCTGCACCCGATTACGGTTCCTTGCGCCCCGGCTGGGTCACGCTTCCCGATCGCGGCCAGCGGCTGAATGCTGGTTCGATCCGCGCTATGATGCCGGGGTTATCCCCTCGGACTGAAACACGCCCATGCCTGCACTGCTCTACCGCCTCCTGCTCCTGTTGCCGCTGCTCTGGCTAGCGGGCTGCGCGACCGTTCCGGACGATCCCCGGGCGCCGGCGCCAACGGACGAACTCGCCGGCGCGCTGCAGGCCGGGGACTGCCGCGCCGCCTTCAGCCGGATGGACATGGGCGTGGCGGCGGGGGCGGACCGGAGGCTGCAGGTCGGGCAGGTTTGCCTGCAGAGCGGTGACTTCGTCCGCGCCCGCCAGGCCGCTGCAGCCTTCCTGGCGGAACGCCCCAACCATCCGGATACGGACTACGCGGCCTACCTGCATGCGCTGGCCGGGTTCGGCGAGTGGGTCAGGGCGGGGCGCGCGAATCCGGAAGCACGCATTCGCGAGGGCCGTGCCCTCGGGCGCGAGGTGGCGACCTATCTGCGCGAACGGCCGATGTCCGAATACGCCGAAGACCTCGCACCACGCATGGTCCGCCTGCGCGAGGGGATTGCCGACGCCGAAATGACGCTCGCCGAACAGGCCCACAACCGGGGCGACCGGAGCCTGGCGCAGGCACGGGCCGAGTACGTGCTGCAGCATTATCCACGCACCCAGGCCGCCGCCGACGCTGCGCGCCTGCTGATGACCCTCGCTGCGCAGTGACGGTCCGGAGAGACATCGATGTCCGATGAAACCAACGCCCAGGGGCTCCAATTCACTGAGCGCCTGGTCTGGCTGGGCTTCATGCTCTTCTTCGTCGTCGTGCTGGCGATCTATGTCGCCCGCGGGATCGGCCTGGAACAGGACGTGACCGATGCGAACCGAGCCCTGCTGGACGCACAGATGCAGCTCGCGCGGTACACCCGCGACGAGGTGCCCCGGCCGGCTGATGTCGGCCTGACCAACGCACAGATCCAGGCCATGCAGCGGCGCGGGATCGCTCGCCCGGAACTGCAGCTGCGGCGTGATCTGGTTGCGCAGCCCGACCTGATCCCCCACGAACCGGTGCTTGGAGGTCAGATGTATTTTGTCCCCGAGGGCAT
Organism: Thioalkalivibrio sp.; assembly: GCA_007116035.1. Lineage (GTDB taxonomy): Bacteria > Pseudomonadota > Gammaproteobacteria > Ectothiorhodospirales > Ectothiorhodospiraceae > Thioalkalivibrio. The sequence goes on along the minus strand of SKJG01000145.1, from coordinate 23,165 downwards.
CCACGTCCTCAACGACCGCTGGGTACTGGCCGCCTTCGAGGACGGCCACATCCGGGGCCAGATGCTACTCGAATATGACATCGCCCACGGCAACGTGACGTGGCAGGTGATCGAGTCCTACCTGGAATAAACTCCCCTAGCGGGCTCGCAATCGCGAGCAAGGCCCGTCGGGGTTACGCCCGTCGGGCGAACCCGACCTACGGTTTGTGGTGGTTCATTGTCAGGGGTGGTCGCCTGCGGCGACAGTTAGCGCCCGGGCCCGGCCACGTGGGCGAGATGTTCGCGGGCCTCGGCGATGCGGGCCAGGACCTGAGCCGGTGCGGTGCCGCCGAGCAGGTCGCGCGCGTCCGCCGAGCCCTCGGGGGTCAGCAGGTCGTAGACGTCGTCCTCGATGCGCGCATCGAATCCCTGCAGTTCCTCCAGCGCCAGGTCGGCGAGGTCGCAGCCGCGTGCGGACGCCAGCCGCACCGCGAGTCCGACCACCTCGTGCGCATCCCGGAACGGGAGGCCCTTGCCGACCAGGTAATCGGCCAGGTCGGTCGCGGTGGCAAAGCCGCGCCGCGTGGCCTCGAGCATGTTCTCCGCGCGCACGCGCAGGTTCGGCACCATGTCGGCGAAGGCGCGCAGGCTGCCGGCCAGGGTGTCGACGGTATCGAACAGCGGCTCCTTGTCTTCCTGGTTGTCCTTGTTGTAGGCGAGCGGCTGGCCCTTCATCAGGGTCAGCAGACCGATCAGGTGGCCGTAGACGCGCCCGGTCTTGCCGCGCACCAGTTCCGGGACGTCCGGGTTCTTCTTCTGCGGCATGATCGACGAGCCGGTGCAGTAGCGGTCCGGCAGGTCGATGAAGGCGAACTGGGCGCTGGCCCAGAGGATCAGCTCCTCGGCCTGGCGCGACAGGTGCATCATGATCAGCGAGGCGCTAGCGGCGAACTCGATCGCAAAGTCGCGATCGCTGACCGCGTCCAGCGAGTTGCGGCAGACGCCGTCGAAGCCGAGCAGCCGCGCGGTGAGCTCGCGATCCAGCGGGTAGCTGGTGCCCGCCAGCGCCGCGGCGCCCAGGGGCAACCGGTTGACCCGGCGCCGGCAGTCGGCCAGGCGCTCGGCGTCGCGCTCGAGCATCTCGTACCAGGCCATCATGTGATGGCCGAAGGTCACCGGCTGGGCCGTCTGCAGATGGGTGAAACCGGGCATCACCGTCGCGTGCTCACGCTCGGCCAGGTCGAGCAGGCCGCGCTGGTACCGGCGCAGTTCGACCACCAGCGCGTCAATCGCTTCGCGCAGCCAGAGACGGATGTCGGTCGCGACCTGATCGTTGCGCGAGCGACCGGTGTGCAGTTTCTTCCCGGTCTCGCCAATCTTCTCGATCAACCGCGCCTCAATGTTCATGTGCACGTCTTCGCGCGCCACGCTCCAGGCGAATTCGCCGGACTCGATTTCGGCCCGGATCGCCTCCAGGCCGCGGACGATCGCATCGGCCTCGTTCTCGGTCAGGACCTGCACCGCCGCGAGCATCCGCGCGTGGGCGATGGAACCCGTGATGTCCTGCGCATAGAGGCGTTGGTCGAAGCCCACCGAGGCGGTGAACGCCTCCACGAAGGCATCGGTCGCCTCGCTGAACCGCCCGCCCCAGAGCTTGGCGGCGGGATTGACCGGGGAGTCGGGCGCTTTGTCCTGCGGCATCGGGCGTCTCGCTGAGGATACGGCGCCCGATTGTACCATCCTGTACTGGGCCGCCTTGCTCCGGCGCGTCTGGCTGTGCTGCATCGGCGACGCGCTTTCCGCATGGTCCACGGGCCCGGCTATACTTGAGGGTTCAGCCCACGGTCGCGCGACGGCCCTCAGCCTGGATGACCCATGAACAGTCTCCGTATCGCCACCCGAAAGAGTCCCCTGGCCGTCTGGCAGGCCGAGCACGTCGCGAGTGAATTGCGGCGGCTGCACCCGGGGCTCGAGGTCGAACTGGTCACCATGACCACCCAGGGCGACCGCATCCTCGATGCGCCGCTGGCCCGGATCGGGGGCAAAGGGCTATTCGTGAAGGAGCTCGAAGTGGCCATGCTGGAGGACCGGGCGGACATCGCGGTGCACTCGGTGAAGGACGTGCCGATGGAACTGCCGGAGAACCTGGTGCTGCCGGTGATCCTGGAGAGAGAGGACCCCCTGGACGCCTTCGTTTCCAACGACTTCGGGCACCTGGATCAGCTGCCCGAAGGGGCCCGTGTGGGTTCCTCCAGTCTGCGCCGGCAGTGCCAGCTGCGGGCACGGCGGCCGGACCTCGTGGTGACCGACCTGCGCGGCAACGTGAACACCCGCCTGGCAAAACTGGATGCCGGCGAGTACCACGCCATCCTGCTCGCCGCCGCCGGTCTGAAACGGCTCGGCTTCGACCGCCGGATTCGCACCCGGCTGGAACCCGAGCTCAGCCTGCCTGCCGTCGGACAGGGTGCGATCGCGATCGAGTGCCGGGAGGGCGATGCCGAGGTGATGACGCTGATCGCTGGGCTGGGTCACGCGGACACCAGCATCCGCGTGCGTGCCGAGCGCGCCTTCAACCGACGGCTCGAGGGCGGCTGCCAGGTGCCGCTGGCGGCGCACGCACTGCTGAACGGCGACGAACTGCACCTGCGCGGGCTGGTCGGCGCGGTCGATGGCAGCCGCATCCTGCGGGCCGAGATCCGTGGGTCCCGGGACCAAGGCGAGGCACTCGGGGTCGCCCTGGCGGAGGACCTGCTCGCCCAGGGCGCCGGGGAACTGCTCGCACAAGCGAACCGGTAGACGCGTGAAACCGCAAGTCCCGGAGAACGCGGCGGGAGCCCTGGCAGGGCGTCACCTGGTCGTGACCCGACCCGCGGCGCAGGCCGGTCCCTTCTGCGCGAGACTGGTGGCGGCGGGGGCCAAGGTGACCCGCTTTCCGGTGATCGAGATCCAGGGGCCGAACGATCCGGGGCGACTCGGGGCCGTACTGGATGCGCTTGACGATTTCGACTTCGCCGTGTTCGTCAGCGCCAACGCGGTGCAGCGGGTGCTCCCAGCCGCGCTGGCCCGGGGGCCGTGGCCGGCCCGGCTCCAGGTCGCCGCGATCGGCGCGCGGACGGCCCGGGCGTTGCAGGAGCACGGTCGGGCAGCAGACATCGTCCCCGAGTCCCGCTTCGACAGCGAGGCGCTGCTGCAGGAGCCCGCGCTGCAGGATCTCAGCGGACGCAAGGTCGTGATCTTTCGCGGCGACGGCGGGCGCGAGCACCTGGCCGAGACGCTGCGCGACCGGGGTGCCGATGTGACCTATGCCGAGGCGTACCGGCGTGCAATCCCCGATCTGGACCCGGAACCGCTCGAGGGTCCGCTGAAGGCCGGCGCCATCGACGCGATCACCGTGACCAGTGGCGAGAGCCTGCGCAACCTCGTCGCAATCTTGGAGCCGCGGGGGCGCGAGGTCCTGCTGCGGACGCCGCTGGTGGTTGGCGCGACGCGGGTCGCCGAGCTGGCGGGAGAGCTGGGCTTCCACGGGACGATCACGACAGCCGACGATCCGACGGACGCCGCGATGTTTCGGGCGGTTGTGGCGTTGCTGGAAGGCTGAGAACACGCGGTGACAGCGGCAGCCGGATGCGCGCAGCGGGCAACGGCTTCGGCACACGCAGACAGCGCGAAGAAGCGCCGGCACTGCCCAGCGCTGCTACCCGCCCTACGGGGCAGTACGCCTCTCGTAGGAGCGACCTCTGATCGCGATCTGGGCCGCGCGGTACGTCACGCGTACTTGCGGCACGGCTAACTTCGGGGCAGACAGCGGGAGCAAGATCCCGCACTCCACAGCGCTTCGGGCTCGGCCTGTGGAGTGCGGCGGCTTGCCGCCGCTTTCGGGGTCGGACAGAGGGCTGGGCGGTTCAGCTCGCGGTGGCCTCGGGCTGAACCGCGGGTTCGAAGCTGTCGTAGAACAGCTGCTCCTCGGACAGGCCGGCGTTCAGAAAGGCGGCCCTCGCCGCGTTGATCATCGGCGGCGGCCCGGCCATGTAGACGTCGAAATGGGACAGATCCGGGTAAACCGCCAGCACGGCGTCGTGCAGCCAGCCCGAGGCGGCGGGGAAGCCCGCGACCTCGGCTGCAGGAACGTCGGACAGGACCGGGGTGAACTGGAAGTGACCGGCGCCGCGCTGTGCCTGCTCCTGCAGCCACTCGGGCGCGTAGATGCCCGCGGCGTCGCGCGCGCCCCAGAACAGATGGTGGGGCCGATCCAGGCCGGTTTCCATCAGGTGGTCCAGCATCCCCTTCAGGGGCGCGAAGCCGGTACCCCCGCCGACGAAGAGTCGCGGCCGCTCGGACGCCTCGTCAAGGAGGAAGCTGCCCAGCGGCCCCTCGATGCGCAGCAGGGCCTTGGCCTTCATCTCGTGGAAGGCAGCATCGGAGAATCGCCCGCCCGGGACTTTCTTGATGTGCAGGACGAGTTGCTTGTCATCGTGCGGGGCGTTGGCCAGCGAATAGCTGCGGCGGTCGCCACCCTTGAGAAGGATGTCGAGATACTGCCCGGCGAGGAACTGCAGGCGCTCGGTCGCCGGGAGCTGCAGGCGCAGTTCGACCACGTCGGGCGCGAGCAGGGTGCGTGAGGCCACGCGGCAGGGCAGCGTCTTGATCACGATGTCCCGCGCCGCGCCGATTTCCCGTACCTCGATCTCGAGATCGTCGACCGGCACCGCCTGGCAGAACAGGGCGAAGCCCGCCGCCTCGTTCTCCTCGGTCAGGCCAGGTGGTCGCTTCGGGCCATAGCTGATCTCGCCGGAGAGGATGCGGCCCTTGCAGGAGCCGCAGGCGCCGTTGCGGCAGCCATAGGGAAACGCAAAGCCCTGCCGCAGGGCGGCCTCGAGTACCGTTTCGTCGTCTTCGACCGTGAACTCATGATTGGCCGGCCGTACCGTCACGTGGAACGCCATGCATCCGCCCTGCTGGTGAACAAGCGTCGAATTGTCGACAATCGCCCGGTAAACGCAAACAAGCCGGGGTGTCGTGGGGATGTCGAGAAACGGGGAGATCCTGATCGTGGGGCTGGGATACGTGGGTCAAGCGCTGGCCCGCGCGCTGGAGGAGCGGGGGACACCGTGGGTCGGCCTGCGCCGGCAGGCGGAAGGCAACCCGCGGATTCGCAGGGTCGATCTGGATGCCGAGGTGGTCGATCTGGCCGGCCTGGGCACGCGCCGAGTCGTCTATCTCGCACCGCCGCCGAAGGACAGCGAAGGCGACCCGCGGCTGCGCAAGGTGCTTGCTGCCCTGGACGATGGGCCGCCCGATCGTTTCGTGTATGCGAGCACCACCGGGGTGTATGGCAATCAGGACGGCGCCGTCGTCGACGAGGACGCGCCGTTGCGCGCGGCGACCGCCCGGGCGCTGCGCCGCCTCGATGCGGAACGCGCCCTGGTCGGCGCCGCCGAGCGCTGGGGAACCCGGTGGGCGGTGCTGAGACTGCCAGGGATCTATGGCCCCGGCCGGCTCCGCGAGGAACAGATCCGCGCCGGGCTGCAGGTCCCGTGCCCCGAGATCTGCCCGCCGGGCAACCGCATTCACCGGGACGACATCGTCGACGTGATCCTGCGTCTGCTCGAGGATGACGCGCCCACGGGATTCTTCAACCTCGCCGACAACGAACACATGAGCAGTACCGACTTCGCCCAGGCGGTTGCCGACCGGATCGGGGTGAAGCTGCCGCCCTGTATCCCCGATCTCGAGGCCTACTATGCGGCGCACCCGGGTATGGCGAGCTTCCTGCGCGAGCAGCGCCGGATCGACTCCAGCCGTATCCGCGAGGCCCTGAACTGGTCGCCGCGCTACGACAACGCCGTGGCTGGGATCACGGCGAGCCTGCGCGTTTGACCGCGCACGCAGGGGGGGCCTTTCAGCTTGAAAATGCCGCCACGGACAACACGGAAAATGAAAGGCACTCAAACCCGTTTCCGTGTCTTTCCGTGTTTTCCGTGGCCCGCTTTTTCATCGCCTGTGGTGGCCCAAGTCGATGCGCATGAGGCGACTCAAACCCGGGCTCCGTGCGTGCGCCAGGGAACGGAATCCTGTGATGCATCAAAGTTGCAACTGTTGCAACAGTTCGTCGACGCGTTGCTTCACGGCGGGATCCATGGTGATCGGGCGACCCCATTCGCGGGTGGTCTCCCCGGGCCACTTGTTGGTTGCGTCGAGTCCCATCTTCGAGCCGAGCCCTGAGACCGGGGAGGCGAAATCGAGATAGTCGATCGGGGTGTTCTCGATCAGGACCGTATCGCGGGCCGGATCCATCCGCGTGGTGATCGCCCAGATCACGTCCTTCCAGTCGCGTGTGTTCACATCCTCGTCGACGACGATGACGAACTTCGTGTACATGAACTGGCGCAGGAATGACCAGACCCCCATCATCACCCGCTTTGCGTGGCCCGGGTACTGCTTGCGCATGCTGACCACCGCGAGCCGGTAGGAACAACCCTCGGGGGGCAGGTAGAAATCGACGATCTCGGGAAACTGCTTCTGCAGGATCGGAACGAAGACCTCGTTCAAGGCCACGCCAAGAATCGCCGGTTCGTCCGGCGGACGGCCCGTGTAGGTGCTGTGATAGATCGGATCCCTGCGGTGGGTGATACGCTCGATCGTGAAGACCGGGAAGTCGTCGACCTCGTTGTAGTACCCAGTGTGGTCGCCGAACGGGCCTTCGGGCGCGGTATCGCCCGGATGAATGTGGCCCTCGAGCACGAACTCCGCGGAGGCGGGCACCTCCAGGTCGGAACCGAGGCACTGCACGAGTTCGGTCCGGCTGCCGCGCAACAGGCCGGCAAAGGCGTATTCGGAGAGGGTGTCGGGAACGGGCGTGACCGCACCCAGGATGGTCGCGGGATCCGCCCCCAGGGCGACCGCGATCGGGAACGGCTCGCCGGGATGCGCCTCGGTCCAGTCGCGAAAGTCCAGCGCGCCGCCCCGATGGGACAGCCAGCGCATGATCACCCGGTTGCGGCCGATCACCTGCTGGCGGTAGATGCCCAGGTTCTGGCGCTTCTGGTTCGGACCGCGGGTGACGACCAGGCCCCAGGTGATCAGCGGCCCGGCGTCGCCAGGCCAGCAGGTCTGTACCGGCAGGGCCCCGAGATCGACGTCGGCCGCCTCGATCACCTTTTCCTGGGCCGGCGCCGAGCGGACTCGCTTGGGTGCCATATCGAGCACCTTGCGAAAGATCGGGAGCGACTCCCAGGCGGCCTTCAGGCCCTTGGGGGGGTCCGGCTGCTTCAGGAACGCCAGGAGTTTACCGATCTCGCGCAACGCCTCGACGGACTCCGCTCCCATGCCGAGAGCCACTCGCTCCGGGGTCCCGAAGAGGTTGCCGAGGACGGGGGTATCGAAACCCTTGGGCTTCTCGAACAGCAGCGCGGGTCCGCCGGCCCGCAGGACGCGGTCGCAGATCTCGGTCATTTCCAGCTTCGGATCCACCGCGAGCGGAACGCGGCGCAACTCGCCGCGGGCCTCGAGCAGGGTAATAAAGTCGCGCAGATCGCGGTATCTGATCTTCTGAGTCATGGGCTGGCAAACATCCTAGAATAGGGCTTCCAAACAATACGGGGAGAGTATCCATGATCGAACGTGGCCTGGAAAAAGCCATGCTGGCCAGCCGGTGGCTGTTGGCGCCCATCTACATCGGGCTCAGCTTCATGCTGCTCGCCCTGGTGATCAAGTTCTACCAGGAGTTGATTCATCTGGTGCCGGTGATCTTCACCATCCGTGAGATGGACCTGATCCTGATGGCATTGGCGCTGATCGACATCGTGCTGATCGCCGGGCTGATCATCATGGTGATGTACTCCAGCTACGAGACCTTCGTGGGCAAGCTCAACGTAGCCGAACACAAGCGTTCATCCTGGCTGGGGAAACTGGACGCGGGTTCGCTGAAACTGAAGGTCGCTGCGGCCATCGTCGCGATCTCGTCGATCCACCTGCTGAAGGCCTTCATGAACATCGAGACCATACCCAATGACAAGCTCCTCTGGTACGTGGTCGTCCACCTGACTTTCGTGGTGTCGGCGGTGCTGATGGGCGTGATGGACTACTACACCGACAAGGGCGACGGCAAGGTCTCGGCGGGCGGCCTCTGACACGGCAGCGCGCTGCCGACCCTCAGGGGTCGGCGAACTCGGCAATGACCGGCGCGTGATCGGAGGGACGCTGCCAGGCACGGGGCTCGAGGTCGATCGAACCGTGGCGACAGTGTTGCAACAGTGGCGCGCTCGCCAGGACCAGATCGATCCTCAGGCCGCGGTTCCGCCGGAAGGACGCCGCACGGTAGTCGAACCAACTGAACTGTTCCGCCGGCTTTTCCTCGAGGCGGAAGCAATCCGCGAGACCCAAATCCAGGATGCGCTGGAGCGCCTCGCGCTCCGGCGCTGAGCAGAGCACCTGGCCGCGCCAGAGTTCCGGATCGTGGACGTCCCGATCCTCCGGCGCAATATTGAAATCACCCAGCACGACCATCTTCGGGTACGCCTCCAGCTCGTCCTGCAACCAGAGGTGGACCCGCCGTAGCCAATCGAGCTTGTAGGCGTACTTCTCCGAGTCCACCGCCTCGCCGTTCACCACGTACAGGTTCACGACACGGATACCGTTCACGGTGCCGGCGAGGATCCTGCGCTGCGCGTCATCGAGCCCCGGGGGATCCGTGACCGGGTCGAGGATCTCGGAGCGCGCCAGGATCGCCACCCCGTTGTAGGTCTTCTGCCCCGAGAAGGCGACCTGGTATCCGGCCGCCGTGATCGCCTCCAGCGGAAAGTTCTCGTCGCTGAGCTTGGTCTCCTGCAGGGCCAACACGTCGGGCTGCTGGTGCTCGAGCCAGGACACGACCTGGGGCAGGCGCACCTTCAGGGAATTGACGTTCCAGCTTGCGATCTTCACGCCGCCTCCAGACCGCTGTGGCGCAGCAGCGCGTCGATGCTCGGTTCGCGTCCGCGAAAAGCCTTGAACGACTCCAGCGCGGGGCGGGACGCGCCGACCTCGAGGATCTCGTGCAGGTACGCGGCACCCACTTCGGCCGAGAACAGACCTTCCTCCTCAAAGCGCGCAAAGGCGTCGGCGGAAAGCACCTCGGCCCATTTGTAGCTGTAATAGCCCGCCGCGTAGCCGCCGGCGAAGATGTGCGCGAAGCCGTGCTGGAACCGGTTGAAGGAGGGCGGACGGATCACCGCCACCTCGTCGCGCACACGATCGAGCAGTTCCTGGATGGCGGTCGCGGACTCCGGGGCTGACCCGGAATGCAGGCGCATGTCGAACAGCGCGAACTCCACCTGCCGGAGCAGCTGCAGCGCGGTCTGGAAATGCCGGGTGCCCTGCATGCGCTGGAACAGGTCTTCGGGCATCACTTCCCCGGTCTCATGATGGCGGGCGAAGAGGTCGAGCGCCTCCCGCTCCCAGCACCAGTTCTCCATGAACTGGCTGGGCAGCTCCACCGCGTCCCACTCGACCCCGCTGATCCCGGCGATCTCCGGATGATCGACCCGCGTGAGCATGTGGTGCAGGCCGTGCCCGAACTCGTGGAAGAGGGTCACGACCTCGTCGTGCGTGAACAGAGCGGCCTTGCCGTCCACCGGCGGCGTCGAATTGCAGGTCATGTACGCGACCGGTAACTGGGCATGCTCGCGGCTCACGAAACGGCTGCGGCAGACATCCATCCACGCGCCCCCGCGCTTGCCCGTGCGCGCGTAGAGGTCGAAATAGAAGCCCGCGCGCTCGTCGCCGCCGGCATCGCGGATCACGTAATAGCGCACGTCGTCGTGCCAGGTCTCGACACTTTCGTCAGGAGTGATGCTGACGTTGAACAGGCGCTCGACGAGGCCGAACAGCCCGCCGACGACGCGGTCGGCCGGGAAGTAGGGCTTCAGCATCTCCTGACTCAGCCCGAGTCGGTCCGCGCGGATCTTCTCGGCGACGTACCCGTAGTCCCAGGCCTCAAGCTCGCCCATGCCGAGGCTCACGCGAGCGTAGTCCCGCATGTCCTCGAGATCTGCCTCAGCGGGCGCGTGGGCGCGGGTCGCGAGGTCGCGCAGGAAATACTCGACGGTCTCCGGGGTGTCGGCCATCTTGGTCGCCAGCGAGCGCTCCGCGTGATGGGCGAAACCGGTGAGCTGCGCCTTTTCCTCGCGCAGCTGCAGGATCTCCAGCATCGGCTCCGTATTGTCGAAGCGGCCCGCGTCGGGGCCCTGATCCGAAGCGCGGGTCGCGTAGGCGGTGTAGACCTGCTGACGCAAGTCACGGTCGTCCGCATGGGTCAGGATCGCGTAGTAGCTGGGGAAGTCCAGCGTGATCACGAAGCCGTCCAGCTCACGTCCCCGCGCGTTCTGGGCGAGCATCGCCCGGGAGGACTCGGGCACACCGCCGAGGCGCTGGGCATCGGGAAGATGCAGGGTCCAGGACTGGGTCGCGTCGAGAACGTTTTCCTCGTAGCGCGCGGTCAGCGCCGAGAGGCGGGCATTGATCTCGCGCAGGCGCACCTTGCGATCCTCGGGCAGGTCGACGCCGCTGAGGTGGAAGTCGCGCAGGGCGTCCTGGACCAGCTTGCGGCGATCCGCCGGCTCGGTCGCAAATCCCGGACTGCGCGCCAGACGGTCGAACGCTGCGTAGAGCGCGGCGTTCTGGGACATCTCACTGGCGTACTCCGAGAGCTTCGGCAGGCAGGCGTTGTAGGCGGCCCGCAGCTCGTCGGTATTCATCACCGAGTTCAGGTGCCGCACGGGCGACCAGACATCGTCCAACCGCGTATCGAGCCGTTCCAGCGGAACGACGAGGTCATCCCATTGGGGATCCTCTGGAAGGCCGGCCAACAGTTCTTCGATCGCTTTGCGGTTCTCGGCAAGGACGGTATCCACGGCAGGCTCGACGTGCTCCGGGCGAATGCTGCGGAAGACGGGCAAGGATTCGGTGGCTAAAAGCGGGTTCGACACGGCAACTCCCTCGTGGAAAAAGTTCAGAAACGGGCGGTCACCGCCCACAGAAACAGGCTCGCGGCGACGATGAACACCAGACCCGAACCATAAGCCCGCAGGCGCTGGCGGAACAGAAGCTGGGATTCGCTCAGGGTAGAAATCACCAGCAGGCGCTGCGTGCCGCGCTCCCCACGGCGAATGACGTGGACGGCATCGGGCCGTTCCTCGGCCGCCATCTCCCGATCGACCGCGACAGCCGCTGCGGCGCGCACGCGCTGCCAGTCCTGGATCGAAAGTCGCCCATCGCGGTCCGAATCGTATTGACGGATGATATCCGGATCGTTCTTCCAGCGCCCAAGCAGCTCGCGCAGGCGCTCGCTGCGACTCAGCCCCTCGTGGCGGCGGGTCGAGAACTCACCCGCCACCAGCACCTCCCGGCGCGCCGGTACGCGTTCCTCGACGTACCGATAACGCCCCCCACCGAACCCGCGCGAGGCACTCCCAGGCCCCATGTTCAGGGTCCGGCTCGCGCCATGCCAGATATCCCGTTCCGGACGGATGACGATCGCCCCATCCGGATCGACCACGCATGCGCCGGTGCCATCGTCGAGGCGGAAGAGGTCGTCGGAGCGACCTTGGTCGATGACCACGCGGCGCCGGTTCCTTCCGCCACCGCGACGCTCTTCGATGCGGTACCGATACCATACACAGGGAAGGCCTGTCAGCGGTGCGACGATCTCCGGTCCCGGCAACCAGTCGGCCGTACCCTCGAACTGAACGAATCCCTGGGGCGCGGAGCGGATGCGTGCGGTCGGGGTGTCGGCGATCAGGCGCAACAGGCGGCTGTAACGGAGGAAGCCGTAGAGACCGGCGGCGGTCAGGACCGACAGTCCCGCGACGACAAAACCGAAGTCGGCGCTGTCTGCGAGGACGAACCATTGCTGCAACTCGGACACCATCGGTCAGGCCTGAAGACGTCAGGTCCGGAAGAGTGCACCGAGGTCGACGTCCTGGAGTTCCGAGGCATCGAACTCGAGCAGGTCGAAGGGTTTGAAGCCGAAGAAGCGCGCGACCAGCACATCGGGGAACTGCTCGATACGGACGTTGTTGCGGTTCACCGCGGCGTTGTAGAACTCGCGCCGGTCGGCAATGGCATTCTCGAGCCCCGAAATACGGCGGCCCAGTTGGTTGAAGGTTTCGTTCGCGCGGAGTTCGGGATAGGCCTCGGCGACGGCAAAGAAGTGGCCCAGGCCGAGGCGGATCTCGTTTTCGGCAGCGCCGAGCGCGGCCATGTCACCGCTGCGCTGGGCCGCCTCGGCCCGGCTGCGTGCCTGGGTGATCCGCCCGAGGGTCTCCTGCTCGTAGGCCATGTACTCCCGCGCCACGGTCACCAGCTTGGGCAGTTCATCATTACGCTGCTTCAGAAGAACATCGATGTTCGCCCAGGATTGGGACACCGCGTGCTTCACCGCGACCAGCGCGTTGTAGATCACCACGGTGTACAGACCCGCGGCGAGCAGGAGAACCAGAATCAAGATCGTTCCAAGACCCATGGCGAGTTCCAAGATTGAATCGTGAATCTACGAGAAGCCTGCTGGGTCCGCGAACCCGGCAACTGGGCACGCGCGGATCCCGGTCACGGCTCAGACGTCGACGTTCTCCGCGCTCAGCGCTCGTGCTTCGATGAACTCGCGCCGCGGTTCGACCTGGTCGCCCATCAGCGTGGTGAAAATCTCATCAGCCCGGATCGCATCCTCGATGCGGACCTGCAGCAGCCGACGCGTTTCCGGGTTCATCGTCGTGTCCCACAACTGCTCGGGGTTCATCTCGCCCAGGCCCTTGTAGCGCTGGACCGCGAGGCCACGCCGGCCTTCCTGGAGCAGCCAGACCATCGCGTCAGCGAACGAGTGAATGACATGCACGCGTTCCCCGCGCTGGATGTAGGCGCCCGGCTCCAGCAAGCCGTGCAAGGTCTCGCTGAGGTTGAGCAGCGCTCGGAAGTCCCGGGAATCGAGGATTTCATCGTTGATCAGCTGCGAGAATGGCGCGCCGTGTTCGATGCGGTCCAGGCTCAGCTGAAGAACCCCGTCGAGATCGGTCAGCGCGCCCAGGCTGTAGCGAGTGGCGCCGGCCCGGTCGCTCGAGAGGTCTTCCAACAGTTTGCGGAACCAGGCCTGGACCTCAGGGTTGGCCACGCTACGGGGCTCCGGCATGGGATCGGCCTCGAACATCGCGCGCAGGATGCGGCCGTCGTAGAGCCTGCCGAGACGGTCCAGGGCACGCTGAGCCTTCTGGTAATCCAATACCAGCTTTTCGAAGGCCTCGGCCGCGATCGGCGGCGCATCGGAAGAGACGTACAACCGTGCACCATCCAGCGCGAGCGAGAGGTTGATCTCCTGCATCTCGGCCTCGTCGCGCACGTACTGTTCGCGCTTGCCGCGCTTGATCTTGTACAGCGGCGGCTGGGCGATGTAGACGTAACCCCGTTCGATCAGCTCGCGCATCTGGCGGAAAAAGAACGTCAACAGCAGAGTACGGATGTGCGATCCATCGACGTCGGCGTCGGTCATGATGATGATGCGGTGGTAGCGCAGACGGTCGATGTTGTACTCGTCTTTGCCGATCCCGCAGCCCAGCGCTGTGATCAGCGTCCCGACTTCGGCAGATCCCAGCATGCGGTCGAAGCGCGCGCGCTCGACATTCAGGATTTTCCCTTTCAAGGGCAGGATCGCCTGAAAGTGGCGATCGCGTCCCTGCTTGGCGGAACCGCCCGCGGAGTCGCCCTCCACCAGGTACAGCTCCGAGTTCGCTGGATCCTTTTCCTGGCAGTCCGCGAGCTTCCCCGGCAGGCCGGCGATGTCCAGGGCGCCCTTGCGACGCGTCACCTCGCGGGCGCGGCGGGCGGCTTCGCGCGCGCGTGCCGCCTCGATGACCTTACCGGTGATCGCCTTCGCTTCCGACGGGTGCTCCAGCAGGAAGTCGCTGAGGACCTCGCCCAGAACGCTTTCGACGATGGGCTTAACCTCGGACGAAACCAGCTTGTCCTTGGTCTGGGAAGAGAACTTGGGATCGGGAACCTTGACCGAGAGGACTGCGGTCAGCCCTTCGCGCATGTCGTCGCCGACAGTCGCGATCTTGGCGCGCTTCAACAGCCCCTCGCGCTCGAGATACTGGTTGATGGTGCGGGTCAGCGCCGCGCGAAAACCGGCAAGGTGGGTCCCGCCGTCGCGCTGCGGAATGTTGTTGGTGTAGCAGAAGAGATTCTCCTGGTACGAGTCGTTCCACTGCAGCGCGACTTCGACGCTGTAGTCATCGCGGCTCTGGTCGGCGTAGATCACCGTGGGGTGGAGCGCGGTCTTCTTCTGGTTCAGGTGCTCGACGAAGGCCCTGATGCCGCCCTCGAAGCGGAAAATGTCCTCGCGGTTGTCGCGCTGATCGCGCAACCGAATGCGAACCCCGGAATTCAGGAAAGAGAGTTCGCGCAGGCGCTTGGCGAGAATCTCGTAGTGAAACTGGATATTGGTGAAGGTGCCTGTGCTCGGGCGGAACCAGATGGTGGTCCCGGTGCGGTCGGTGTCGCCGACCTCGGCCAGGGGTTGAGCGGGCACGCCGTGGTGGTAGACCTGGGTGTACCGCTTACCCCCCCGATAGATCTCCAGCCGCAGTTCTTCGGAGAGCGCGTTGACGACCGAGACCCCGACTCCGTGCAGACCGCCCGAAACCTTGTAGGAATTGTTGTCGAACTTTCCGCCTGCGTGCAGGACGGTCATGATGACCTCGGCGGCGGACGTCCCCTCCTCCCTGTGGATGTCCACGGGGATGCCGCGACCGTTGTCAGTCACGCTGACGGCATTGTCTTCGTGGATGGTCACGTCGATCGCGGTGCAGTGCCCGGCGAGCGATTCATCGATCGAGTTGTCGACGACCTCGAAGACCATGTGGTGCAACCCGGTCCCATCATCGGTATCGCCGATATACATGCCCGGCCGCTTGCGAACGGCGTCCAGCCCCTTGAGGACCTTGATGTGTGTGGAGTCGTAGAGGTTCTGCGGCGCGGTGGGATCGATGCTAGACATGGAATTCCGGTACTCAATCAGTAAGCGCCCAGTATAGCGGAAAGGCGCTCACCGGGGTCCTGGTGCGCTTCTGGCGGGGTTGGGTGGCCGGCGTTGGGGCACGGTTGCAGTCGCGTTGATGTTTCACGTGAAACATCAGGGGGGCCTTCGCCGCTCGGGAGAGTCGCGCCATCGGAGAGTGCAGGCGCTCTCTTCGCCGAAGCAGGCTATTCAGCCGTGGCTTCCGGCTAACTGTCATCCCCAGCGGCACGACGCCCCGGGGGATATCAATGAGCCACGGACGAACACGGAAATCCACGGAATGGATGGTTCACGCCATGATCTCCTATGGCTTCCGTGTGCATCCGTGCTTTTCCGTGGCCCAATTTGCACGTTCAGTTGACCTAGAGATTTTTGCGCTCCGACAGATCCTGATGGTCACGAAAGCGCCTCGGGCGAGTCTATCGTGTACCACGTCCTCTCAACCTCACCGTTCCGCGTGGGAGGCGAGCTCTCGCCGACTTCACGCTGCCCAACCCATCGGCAGGATCTGGCCTCCACCAACCACGGTCTCTGAGACCACACAAAATCTGACCACCAGCGGAGGTCACGGATCATCATCAGGCAGCTTGGTATCTGCTTCGAGGATTTCGCGGAACAAGCCCGGTGTCGCTTTGCGCTCTGGATTTCAGTATCGCATCCAATTTCGGGGCGGGATGCTTCTTCGTGCGTGGCTGACTAAAGGCGCGGCACCCCGCAGCTCGGTTCGCGCACCGCCGTGGCGTCACCCGGGAGTAATGACTCCATGTTTCACGTGAAACATCGTCGCGTCCGATTGGCTTGCCGCCGCGTCGAACGCCCAGGTCTCGTCGACGGTGGTCGCGAGGCACTGCCAGCCCAACTGCGCCACTACACTCATGACTCCCTCGAGCCCCGGTTCGTCCATCTCGGCAACCGCGTCATCGAGCAGCAGCAGTGGCGCGATGCCTGCTGGTGCACTGGACACCAGAACCTTTCCTTGCGCGACGACCAGCGCGTTCAACACCCGCTTCTGTTCACCCCGCGACGCCTCTCGGATCGAGCGGCCCGCGACCCGGATCTCGATATCGGCTTTCTGGGGCCCGGTCTGCGCGAACCCCCGTTCGAGATCACTGGATCGACTGCGGGCAAAAGCCGCTACAAGGTCTTCGCCGTCGGGCCATCCCTGGCGGAAGGCCACTTCAATCTCGCCCTGCAGCCCCTGTCGCAGCGACTCGGTGGTAGGGCCCCGCAGGTGCTGTGCCAGATCCTGAACGAACCGTGCACGCATTTCGGTCAACCGGGTTCCGGCACTGGCGGCCACGCCCTCGAACCGTTCCGCGCCCCTTTCATCGTGCTGGCGCAGGGCGGCATTCCGCTGCTCGTGTGCGCGTCGCCATGTCCGCCATTCGCGCGCGAAGTCGGTGTCGACATAGAAACCACCCCAGTCCAACAGCCTGCGGCGCTCTTCCGGCGGGCCGGTCAGCAATTCGAAGGAGTCCGCGTGGACCGCAACCAACGGGAGTCGCCGCGCGATTTCCCAGTGGCCTTCCATCCATTGGCCGTTCAATCGGGACCGTCGCTGTCCGGACCATTCCACCGCGACCCGCGACCGGCCATGGTGAGCGTCGTCAAGCTCCGCCGCCATGGCAAATTCGGTCGCGCCACTCTGTGCGACCCGTGCCAACCGGTGCGTCCGGAAAGATCTTCCTAGTCCCAGCACGTACGCGGCTTCCAGCAGCGAGGTCTTGCCGGAGCCGTTCGCACCCACGAACACACTCAATCCGGCGCTTGGCCGTACGCGGCACTCCGCCAGATTGCGCACGCCACGCAGCCAAAGTTCAACCAGCATGTCGTGGCTTGCCCAGCATTGGCATTACGGTATCCCAGCGATCATGGCGATCTCCCACACCTAACCCTGAAAAGGCGAGCCACGGAAAACACGGAAACACACGGAAGAGAGTTTGAATGCCTTTCATTTTCCGTCCTGTCCGTGTTCTTCCGTGGCTGTGTTTCACGCTAGCTCTCATGGCCTCGGAGCGCCACCCCGAATGATGGAACCCGCAGCGCCTAGGGAGTGCGGCGGCTTGCCGCCGCTGTGGGGAGTTCGATTGACTCCGGCACCGCATAGCGCGAGTGCAGGATTTCACCCGCCGTCGCGGCGTGGATCCTGGGACAAGCCTGGCCGTAACCTGCACCCTAACGCTCATGGCCCGGTGCCACCCCTGACGATGACAAGCCGAAAACGGTACGTCGGGTTAGCCCAACGGGCGTAACCCGACGCGTCTCCTACCCACCCATGGCCCACTAGGCAGCGTTGTCCCCGGCATTCCAGAACGTCGGGTTACGCGACGCTAACCCGACCTACAACCTTTCACGCTGAAAAACATGGCTTGCGTCGGGGCGGATTGGCGAAGCGCCATAGGGGTGATGGACTCCCATCCGCCGCCGTTACCCTTGCCCGTGGGCTACTCCGTTCGCCTGGTGGGTCAGGATCATCCGTCGATGGGTACCCATCGGAAATCCGCGGGGCCGGAACCCGGGATCCTGAAACTATAGCCGCATCGGCATCACGACGTAGCGTGCCCGGTCCGGTGGCTCTGCCATCACCAGCGCCGAAGAATTGCCGTCTCGAAGCTCGATCCGGATCTGGTCTGCCGCGATCGCCCCCAGCACATCGACGAGGTAGGTCAGGTTGAAGCCGATCTCGATCTCGTCTCCTTCGTACCGTGCCGGCAGCGCCTCCTCGGCTTCTTCGCGTTCCGCGTTGTGCGTGACAACCCTGCAGCCCTCGGGACCGGCCATCAGCCGAACGCCACGAAACTTGTCGTTGGCCACGATGGCAACGCGGTTCAGCGCCTGGCGAAGATCCTCACGCTCCGCGATCAGGATGCACGGCTGATCTTTGGGAATCACTCGCTCGTAATCGGGAAAGCGGCCTTCGATCACTTTGCTGGTCAATTTCGCGGTGCCAAAGTCAAACGCGACCTGTCCCGGTGCAAATCCCACCTGGACCGGTGTCTCGTCATCCAGCAGATTGCGCCGAAGTTCCTGAATGGTCTTGCGCGGAATAATGCACTCCTGGTCGGTCGGCAGCGGTTTCTCCAGGTCGGCTTCGGTGAGCGCCAGACGATGCCCGTCGGTGGCGACGGAACGCAGCGTTGCCCCTTGTGCCACCAGCAGCAGCCCCTGCAGGTAATAGCGCACATCCTGCTGCGCCATCGAAAACATCGTCGCCTCGATCAGCCTTCGCAGCAGCCGCTGCGGTACCGTGAGCCAATGCTCGATCTCGGCCGACTCCAGCTCCGGAAAATCCCCTCCAGGCAGGGTCGCCAGGCTGAACCGTGACGCACCGAATCCGACGACCAGCCTTTCGCCATCAATCCGGGCGTGAACCATCGCTTCCGCAGGCGCTGCGCGTACGACGTCTAACAGTTTCCGGACCGAGACCGAGCAATCGACCCCAACCGAAGCCTCGCCGGGTGTCCTTGCCAACCAAGCCAGTTCCAGATCGGTGGTATCGAGCTGGATTCCGTCGTCGACGGAGCGAATCCTGACATTCCCCAGGATCGGCATCGTCAGGCGCTTTTCGGCGGCTCCAACGATGCGCTGCAGCGCATCCGTCATGCTGTCCCGGTTGAACGTGAGCTCCATATCACTGGTTTCCTATTATGTATTTAGATATTTGAAGACTGTAGTAATAAGCACCGGTCAGATCCGGGAAAAGTATTTATTTTCACATGTAAATCAGTTGCTTGCGATGTATTTACCGCGCCTTCAACCTGTGTTCAGCCTGTGGATAATCGGTCTCTTTCCGCGATCCTTCGTACCCATCAATACCTACGCACACGATATCCACAGGCTCTCAACTGCTCAGTGTGCGCAACAGGATCCGGTAGTCGTTATCGACGTTCGCGTCCCCCTCGCGCAACTCGGCCACCTTGCGGCAGGCGTGAATGACGGTGGTGTGATCGCGACCCCCAAAGGCCTGTCCGATCTCCGGCAGGCTGTGTTGCGTCAGTTCCTTGGCCAGGGCCATCGCCATCTGGCGTGGCCGGGTGATCGATCGGCTACGACGCGCCGAGTGCAGGTCGCTGACCTTGACCCGGAAATAATCCGCTACGGTCTTCTGAATGTTTTCCAGGGTGACCAGTTTGCTCTGCACGGCCAGCAGGTCCCGCAGCGCGTCGCGCGCAAACTCGACCGTGATCGCCTTGCCGGTGAAATGCGCATTGGCCATGACCCTGCGCAGCGATCCCTCGAGTTCCCGGACGTTGGAGCGGATCCGCTTGGCCATGAAGAAGGCGACCTCGCTTGGCAGTTCGACGCCCGACTGCTCCGCCTTGCGTTGCAGGATCGCCACCCGGGTCTCGAGTTCGGGCGGCTCGATGGCGATCGTCAGGCCCCAGCCGAAACGCGAACGAAGCCGCTCTTCCAGGCCTTCCACTTCCTTGGGGTAGCGGTCCGAAGTCAGGATGATTTGCTGCTGACCCTCTAGTAACGCATTGAATGTATGAAAGAATTCTTCTTGCGAACGCTCCTTTCCGGCGAAGAACTGGATGTCGTCGATCAGCAGGGCGTCGGCGGTGCGGTAATGCTGCTTGAACTCATCGATGACGTTGTGTTGCAACGCCTTGATCATGTCGGCCACGAAGCGTTCAGAGTGCAGATAGATGATCCGCCCATCGGGAATCCGATCCAGGATGCGGTGCCCGATGGCGTGCATCAGGTGGGTCTTGCCCAAGCCCACCGCGCCGTAGATGAACAGCGGGTTGTAGGCGACCCCGGGATTGGCGGCGACCTGCAGGCTGGCTGCCCGGGCCAGTTGGTTGGACTTGCCCTCGACGAAGGTCTCGAAGGTAAATCCGGGATTCAGGTTCGAGACCGGGCCGGCGGGCCGTACGGGCAGCGCCTGCCGACCAGCGCGAGCCGGTTCCGCGGCCGGTTGGCCAACTTCAGGGCCACCGATGCCGAGGGCGACCTTCCAGGGATGCTCACCCTGGCCGACTTCATCCACCGCTCCCCGGATCACGGGCAGAAAATGGTCGCGCACGTGCTCCAGCACGAACTGGTTCGGCGCCAGCAGGCGTAGGTGGCCCTCCGTCTCCTGCGCATGCAGGGGGCGCAGCCAGGTGTTCAGTTGCTGCTCGGAAAGTTGACCCTGCAGGCGATCCAAGCAAGCTGTCCACAGGGTATTCGCAGGCACGCACCAACTCCGGGGGAGAGACCACCGAGAGAGTCTACGCGCATCCGACCCCGGCGTGCCACCGCTTGCCGGAGGCCGCGAGGGTGGGTCCGTTGTCGGCACGCGAAGCGCACCAAGGATTGACTTTGAAGGCCTGCCCGGGTAGCTTTCAGCGCCCCTTAACGTTTTGAATTTCGGATACCTCGCCATGAAGCGGACATTCCAGCCCAGTCGACTCCACCGCGCCAGGACCCATGGTTTCCGCGCGCGGATGGCCACCCGCAGCGGCCGCAAGATCATCAACGCCCGCCGGGCCAAGGGCCGCAAGCGCCTCTGTCCGTAGTCGGCGTGTTCGGCGAGCCTGCCCGAATGCGCTTGTACCGGGCGGGCCGATGACGACGGCCCCGGTCCGGACCACGGATCAGGGGTTTCCGCGTTCGGGGCGTTTGCTCGCCGGTCGAGAGTATCAGCGGGTCTTTGCACGGGCACGGCGTATCCCTGGCGGTCGGTTCATGGTCTTGTATCGAAAACAGGAACCCGACGGGCCGGCAGCCCGCCTGGGTCTAGCGATTTCCAAGAAGCATGCGCGCCGGTCGGTGGATCGCAACCGGATAAAGCGCGTCGCGCGCGAGGCTTTCCGGGTGCGCAGGCAGGGCCTGCCGCCGGTCGACATCATCGTCCTGTCCCGGGCCGGGATCGCCGGGGCGGAACCTGCCGAACTGCGGGCCGAACTCGACCGGCTCCTGGAGAACCTGAAATGATGCGCGCCATGCTCCTGATGCCCATCCGCGTGTACCAGTACGCGATTTCGCCGTTCATGGCCCCGCATTGCCGGTATCATCCGACCTGCTCGGAGTACGCCGCTGAGGCGATCACCCGGCACGGGGCATCGCGCGGCCTGTGGATGGGCGTGAAGCGGATTGCCCGCTGCCATCCCTGGGCCGAGGGCGGTTACGACCCCGTACCCGAGAAGACCCCGAACCACGAATCCCGGAAGTAACCGTACTCATGGAAAACCTGCGTCCCATCCTCTGGCTGTCCCTGGTCTTCGTCCTGTTCCTGATGTGGCAGGCCTGGAACGCGGATTACGGCGAGCGTCCGGAACTGGACCGCAGTCCCGACGCCATGGTCGATGCCCCGCCGGAGCGGCCCGAGGATGTTCCCGAGGCCCCGCCAATGGAGGCGGACGCCATCGATCCAGCGGCACCGCCCGAGCTGTTGGCCGACCCGACGCACCGGCAGGTCACCGTGCGCACCGACCTTCTGGATCTGAGCATCGACACCCGCGGTGGCACGATCGTCCGCGCCGATCTCCTGGGCTTCCCGGTCGACCCGGCCGAACCCGACGTTCCGGTGCGCCTGTTCGACCAGCGCGTGCGCGGCTACGTCGCACAGAGCGGGCTGACCCACGACCGGATCGCCGGCGTCGATGCCGGCGACCGGGCGCCCTCGCACCACGCCGTCTTCCGCGTGGATGCCGAGCGCTTCGAGATGGGCCCGGGTCAGGACAGCCTGCGGGTGCCGATGACCTGGACCTCCGAGGACGGCAGCGTGACCGTGACCAAGACCTTCGTCTTCCAGCGCGGCACCCACCTGATCGAGGTCGAGCACCAGGTCGAGAACCGCGGCGACAGCACCTGGATCGGGCGGCAGTACCGGCAGTTGCGCCATGGCCCGACACCACCACGCGCTGCGTTCTTCCTCTACACCTTTACCGGAGCCGCCTACTTCGACGGGAAGTACAACAAGGAGAGCTTCGAGTCTCTACGCGACTCTCCGCTCGAGAAACGAGTCGAGGGCGGCTGGATCTCGGTGATCGAGCATTACTTCATGAGCGCCTGGATCCCGGGTCAGGACGAAATCAACGCCATGTATGGCCGCGCGGTACCGGGCGCCGCCGGCGTCGGAACCGATTACCTGATCGGAATGCATTCCGCAGAACCGATCACCATCGCGCCCGGTGGCTCCGGTCTCTTCTCCACCCGCCTCTGGGTGGGACCGAAGACCCAGGCCGATCTGCGCGAGATCGCACCCGGCCTGGAACTCACCGTCGATTACGGCATCTTCACCTTCCTGTCCAAGCCGCTGTTCTGGCTGCTGCGCGTGATCCACGACTTCGTGGGCAACTGGGGCTGGTCCATCATCATTCTGACCATCCTGATCAAGCTCGCCTTCTTCCATCTGTCGGCGACCAGCTACCGCTCGATGGCACGCATGCGCGCCGTGGCGCCGAAACTGCAGGCGATGAAGGAGCGCTACAAGGACGACAAGCAGCGCATGAACACCGCCCTGATGGAGCTGTACAAGAAGGAGAAGATCAACCCGTTGGGTGGCTGCCTGCCGATTCTGGTGCAGATTCCGGTGTTCATCGCCCTGTACTGGGTGCTGCTGGAGAGCGTCGAGCTGCGCCAGGCGCCGTGGATGCTCTGGATCCAGGATCTCTCGACCCGCGATCCGTTTTTCATCTTGCCGCTGCTGATGGGCCTGACGATGTTCATCCAGTACAAGCTGAACCCGCCGCCGATGGATCCAATCCAGCAGAAGATCTTCATGGCGCTTCCCGTGGTCTTCACGGTCTTCTTTGCCTTCTTCCCGGCCGGTCTAGTGTTGTACTGGTTCACCAACAACCTGTTCTCGATCGGGCAGCAGTACGTGATCACACGCAAGATCACAGCGGCCGCCGAAAAGAAGAACTGACTCCTTGTCCGGCGAAGCCGATACCATCGTCGCCCTGGCCACGCCGCCCGGGGTCGGCGGCATCGGGGTCATCCGGCTGTCGGGTCCGCGGGCGCTGGCGCTGGCGGAGAGGATCGCCGGCCCGGATCTGCGGTCGCGGCGGGCCAGCCACCGCCGTCTGCGTGCGGCCGACGGTGCCCTGATCGACGATGGTATCGTGATCGCCTTTCCAGGCCCGCATTCCTACACCGGCGAGGATGTCGTGGAGCTCCAGGGGCATGGCAGCCCAGTGCTGCTGCAGGTCCT
>SKJG01000055.1 GCA_007116035.1 Thioalkalivibrio sp. | reverse complement strand
TGGGCGATCTGCAGGCGGCCAAGGAGATCCTCGAGGCCGAACTCGCCACCGCCCGCTCCGAACAGTCGAATCTCGGCGAACAGCTGGCCCTGCAGCGGGTCGAGATCAGCGATCTCGAAGGCCAGCTCGAAACCACCCAGGATCAGCTCGCCGAAACCCGCGGTGAGCGAGACGCCCTTCAGGGCGAGGTGAGCGACCTGCAGGCCGCCAAGGAGATGGTCGAGGCCGAACTCGCCACCGCCCGTTCGGAGCAGTCGGACCTCGCCGAACAGCTGGCCCTGCGGGATGCCGAGATCAGCAATCTCGAAGGCCAGCTCGAAACCACGCAGGAACAACTGGCCACCACCCAGGACGAGCTCGCCGCCAAGGGCGAGCAGATTGACTCGCTCGAGTCCCGCAATGCGGAGCTTCAGGATCAAGTCGAGACGACACAGGCCGCGCTGGCCGCCGCGAGGGCAGAGATCTCCGAAGCGGATGCTGCACGGGCGGCGAAGGCGGCGGAGCTTGTCGATCTGCAGTCGCAGTTGTCCGCCACGCAAGCGGAGTTGGAGACCGTGCGGGACGAACGCGCAGCAAGCCAACGTGAATTGACCGCGCTACGTGCGTTGCTGCCACCCGCGGAAGGCGGGTCACTCGACCTCGAATCGGCGCGCGCCGCGGCGGCAGAACATGCCGAGACATTGCGTACCGCGCACCTCGCGATGCGCAGCCGGGGTGCGGATCGGGAAGCGTTGCAGGAAACGATCGACGAAGCCACGGCAGAGTTGCGGCGTTCCCAGGCCCTGGTGGCACGCATCCAGGGCGGCACGCTCTACGAAGTGCGGCCCGGCGAAACGCTCGGCGGTCTGTCCGGGCGCTTCTACAATGAGGCCAACGCCTGGCCGCGCGTCTACCAGGCCAACCAGCACGTACTGGAAAACCCGGATCAGGTCTGGCCAGGCACCACATTGATCCTGCCCTGACGCAAGCCCCCTGGCGCGGCACGCCCGCGCCAGGGCCCCGCCGGAAAACAGTAACGCGTGTTAGACGCGGGTCCTGCTCAACGCCACCACGGCAATCAACAGAAAGAGCCACAAGGGGGCACTGGCGGACACCCAAGGTGGCAGATCGTAGACCAGTCCCATGTGGGTCATCACCCGCATGAAGATCACGAAACCGACACCGAGCATCAAACCGATGAACAGCCTGCGCCCGGCACCCCCCTCGCGTTGCCGGCCGAACAGGAACGGAACCGCGAGCAGAAGCATCACCCAGGTGCTGGCGGGCATGGTGATGCGCTGCCAGAAGGCCACCTCGTAGGCCGCTGAATCCAGCCGGTTTGCCTTCAGGTAGGCGATGTAGGCGGCCAGATCCAGGGCGGCCATCTGTCTCGGCTCGACGACCAACACGGCAAAGTATTCCGGTGCCAGAAGGCGCCCCACGGTTTCCTGCGGCGGATTCTCCGCTCTCACCCCGAACTGCGAAAGGAACGAGCGGTTGACGTCATGGAGCAGCCACCTTCCGTTCTCGTACTCGGCTTGGCTCATCTTGGCGATCGAGGCCACCCCGCCATCGGGATCCATCTCGATGACCCGCACCCCGCGCAGCCGATCCCCGGGCAGGATCGCATCGGCATGGACGATGCGGTTGCCGTCCCGGGCCCAGAGGCCGATCCGGCTGACGGTCAGGCGTTCATCGATTGCAAAGGTCTTGAGGTTCTGGCCGCGTGCCTCTGCCCCCGGCGCCAGCAACTCGCCCAGGGCCAGCATGGCCAGCACCACGATCAACCCACCCTGCAGGATCCAGAACACCAGGCGCGCGAGGGTCACGCCGGCTGCGCGCATCGCCGTAAGCTCGCTGTTCGACGCCAGGTTCCCGAGCCAGAGCAGGCTTCCGAGCAGGGCCGCGGTGGGCACCATTTCGTAAATGCGACGCGGCAGGGTCAGCAGAACGTAGACCACTGCCTCCCAGAGGCCATAGTTGCCGCGACCGACATCGCCCAACTCGCCAATCATTGCGAACACGAGGTCCAGGGTCACGAGCAGCAGGAGCGCCAGAACCGTACCGGCCAGCACATGGGCGATGATATAGCGGCCGAGCACGGTGGTCATGCGTACCGTCCCGTGAGTGAACGCATTACGGCAGGCCACATGCACTTGCGCCAGGAAAGCACCAGCCAGACGGCAAGCGGGATCATGTGAACCCACCACAGACCCAGCCATAGCGGCAGCTGCCCCGCGCTCAGCCATGATTTACCCATGATCAGGAAATTGGCGTAGATCACGTAGACGATGATCGCGAGCGGAACACGCGCGTAACGGCCGCTACGCGGGGCAGCGAGACCCAACGGCAGCACCACCAGGGCCAGCATGAGCACGGACACCGGCAACGCCAGCCGCCACTCCAGCTCGGCCCGGTAGCGGGGGTTATCGCGCCGCTCCCAAAGCGCCGCCGTCGGCAGCCCGTCCAGGCTGCGCCGGGGCTGAACCAGTGTCGGGTCCGGCACCTGCATGCGCAGGCGATCGAAATCCAGCAACTGGAAGGCGCCCTCCCCCGGAACACCGACGTAACGGTGCCCATCCTCGAGTACGAGATAACGGCCGTCACCGACCACCTCGGCGATGGCCCGACGCGCGACCGTGACCTCCGACTGCTGGCCGCGCTCCTGGTAAATGAACACGTTCAGCAAAGCCTCCCGGTCGGGACTGAACCGCTCGGCGAAGAAAACCTGATCACCGACACGCGAGCGCAGGAAGCGGCCCGGCGTGATGCCAACCAGGTCGGAGCGCAGGTCGGCCTGATCCCGCAACCGGTCGACCAGCGACTCGATCTGGGGCACGGCAAAGGACATCAGGAACGCCAGAACCAGGGCCGAAGGCCCCGCTACCAGGAAAATTGCACGGTAGATACGTGCGAACGAGACGCCGCCGGCCTGCATCGCGATCAGTTCGCTGTCCCGTTGCAGGCGCCCCAATACCAGCAGAAAGGCGAGAAAAAGCGCCACCGGCCATAACAGCATCAGGGCCTTGAACGATCCGAAGGCAACCATCGCAGGCAGGACATCGAGCGGAATACGGCCTTCGGCGACATCGCGAAGCGCTCGGCCGAGCACACCGCCGATGATCACCAGCAACAACACTGCGGTCACCGCCGCCTGGGTCACGACAAAGTCGCGGGCGAGAAAACGCTCGATGATTCCCGGGCGAATCACGCGGACAGGATCCGGCAGTCTGCACGCAGACATCGCCGGGCGATCGGCAACCCCAGCACGGTGTTGATCGTTTGGTTCTGCACACTGCTAAGATTAGCGCTCAAATCCCTTCCAGTCCCGCGAGGTTATCCGATGCGATTCTCGGTCACGACGTCCCCGATCGACAAACCCAAGGCTAGCCTGCGCGCGGTCGCGCTGTTTCACAAGCGCAAACTCGGCGTCCATGGCGAGACCCTGGATCAGGCGTTGGAGGGCCGTGTTGCAGGCGTCATCAAGGCGGGCGAGTCGGATGGAGACGCGGGCAGCACCCTGCTGATTCCTGCACCAGCGAAGGGCGCCGCGGGCATCGTACTGGTAGGACTGGGGCCCCGGAAGGATTTCTCGAGGAAATCGGTGCGCAAGGCCTGTTCGGCGCTGGCGAAACTGCTGGTCGAGCGTCCTGCGGAGACCGTGGCGATCGCGGTGGATGACCTACTGCCGCCGGACCAGAGCATTGGCTGGCTGGTGCACACATTGGTCAGCACCATCGGCGACGCCGGCTATCGCTTCACCACCTACAAGGGCAAGGAAGAGGTCAAGCCGGTCCGCCTGAAGACGGTGATTCTCTGTGTCACCGAGGAACAGGCAGCGGAGGCCGAAAGGGCCTGTGCGGAGGCCGAGGCGATCCTTGCCGGGGCCCACCACACCCGCGATCTGGGCAACGCGCCGCCGAACGTGATCTACCCGGAGGCGCTGGCTGAGGACGCACGGGAACTGGCCCGCAAGCACAAGAAATTGAAGGCCACCGTGCTGGACGAAAAGGAACTGAAGAAGCTGGGGGCCGGCGCGATCCTAGCGGTCGGCCAGGGCTCCGAACGCCCCCCTCGCCTGATCGCGCTGGAGTACAGCGGCGCGGGCAAGGACGATGCGCCCATCGTGCTGGTGGGCAAGGGCATCACCTTCGACACCGGCGGCATTTCGCTGAAACCGGGCGAGGCGATGGACGAGATGAAATACGACATGTGCGGTGCCGCCACCGTACTCGGCGTGATGAAGGCGGTCGCGGAACTCAAGCTGCCCCTGAACGTGATCGGCGTGATCGCCAGCGCCGAAAACATGCCCGACGGAAGGGCCTGTCGCCCGGGTGACATCGTCACCACCCTATCCGGTCAGACCGTCGAGATCCTGAACACCGACGCCGAGGGACGACTGGTTCTCTGCGACGCACTGACCTGGGTCGAGCGCTTCAAACCGAAGGCCGTCATCGATATCGCGACCCTGACCGGCGCCTGCATCATCGCGCTGGGCCACCAGGCCAGTGCGGTACTTGGCAACAACGAGGAACTCGTGGACGCGCTGAAGACCGCAGGGACCGCCAGCCATGACCGCA
>SKJG01000021.1 GCA_007116035.1 Thioalkalivibrio sp. | reverse complement strand
TACGACAATGCCCTGGCGCTGGCCATCGGCGCCAACCTCGGCAGCGCCTTCACCACCGCTCTCGGGGGCCTGACCGCCAACCTGGGTGGCAAGCGCCTCGCGGTGGCCCACGTCCTTTTCAACGTGATGACCGCCGCGGTGGCCATTGCGCTGATCGATCAGATGGTCTGGGCCGTGGACCGGATCAGTGACCTGATCGGTATCGCCGAAGACGACTTCCTGCTGAAGCTCGCGCTGTTCCACACCCTTTTCAACCTGCTCGGGGTGATTCTCCTCGTCCCCTTCGTCAAGCAGCTGGAGCGTGCGCTGATCCGCTACGTGCACTTCGTGCCGCCGCCCGCCGAACAGCCCCGCTTTCTCTTTCCCGAGGCCCTGAAGACCCCCGCGACGGCCGTGGCGGCAGTGCGCAATGAAGTCGCACATCTCTACGACAATGCCCACGTGCTGATCTCCCACGGCCTGAGCCTGCGCAGGCGCGTCATCGACTCCGATGCCTCGCTGTCCGACGCGGTCCGCAACACCCGGCGCATCATGCCGCTGGACGTGGACGACGTGTACGAAAAGAAGATCAAGAGCCTCTACAACGCCATTGTCGATTTCATCGGCAACGTGCAGGCCCGCGAGATTTCGCAGCAGTGGACCGACCGCCTCTACAGCCTGCAACAGGCCAGTCGCGATATCGTCGAGGCGGTCAAGGCCATGAAACACCTGCACAAGAATCTCTCGCGCTTCGGCGTCTCGCCGAACCCGCCGGTACGCGAGCACTACGACGCCCTGCGCGCGCAGATCGCCAAGCTGCTGCGGGAGATCCGGGAGTTGCGCACGGAGGAACCGGGCGCCATCACCAGCCTGTCACTGGATTCGCTTAAACTCTCGCTGGAGAAGACGAGCCGTGAACGTCTGGACAGCATCAACAGGATGGTCCGGGAGCGAAGAATCCCACCGCATATCGCCACATCGCTGATGAACGACGAGGCCTACGCCTATCGGCTCGGCGAGAAGCTGGTCGGAGCGGCGCACGCGCTCCTGTTTTCAGACGAACCTGCGGACCGGATCGCCGAGGAATTGCTGGCACTCGACGACAGGGAGATCGAGCGCATGGCAAGTGGTTCCGAACAGAGCGGGAAGACTGCTAGAGAGGTAGGCCGATGAAAACCAAAAAACTGCTCGCGAAACTCGCCCACTTCATGGACAAGGACCGGAACGTTCAGAGCGACGAACTCGCTGCCATCCGCGAGGTGCTGAAGAAACTGAAGACCAAGGAACGCAAGCTGCGAGAAAAGCTGGAGGCCAACCCGGATGAAGAAGAGCGCAAGGAGCTCCAGGGCAAGCTCGAAGTCGTCCATGCACAGCGGATCAAGGGCCTGGACCGGGTGATGGAGATCCGCGAGCGTCGCAAGGAAAACAGCGCCCCGGTGGCGGCGACGGATGAGAAGATCACGGAAGGATAACGCCGCGCGTTCAGTTTGCTTCCTGGTCGGACAACTCTGCCAGAAGCTCCTCCGTCAGCCGCTGGACCGCCAGCTGCCGATCACTCCGGGTCGGGTCGAAGAGCTCCGGATTCAGGCGCGACCACTTCGGTTTCAGCCGAGCCTCCCGCATCGGCCGCGGCAAAGGTCCGCGTGCCCAACGCGACTCCGGTGAGCCGGCCGAGGCCAAGGCCCCCTGGGCCGCATGGCCACGGCGCAGCAGGGCCCGGATCAGGGCCATCTGGCGGACGATTAGCAGGCGCAGGGTATCGTCGGAGACGCGCCACTCGGAAAACCCGTGCAGGCGCCCCCAGATCCGCCTGTGGAGCGGCAGGGAAGTACCGAGGACAGCCCCCACCGCGGTTCCGGTCAGCGTGCCCAGGCCCAGCGTCACACCGAGAGTGGCGGCATCCACAGCCGCGCCGGCAGCCGCCCCCGCGGCTGCGCCGCCGCCCATCCGCATTCCGTAGTGCTTCAGGGCATCGGGATTGAACAGGTCCATGCCCCACGCGCCGTTCACGAGCGGCAGGTGCGCGTGATCGTAGTGGCTGCTGCTGAAGCGGAACAGTCGCAACAGGGCGTCGACACTGCGCTGTTCGCGCTGCCGGACCGCATCCTGGTTGCGCAGGATCATTTCCCGCAGCTTCGCGGCCTCGAGGTCCCCGGGGATGACCCGCAGGCAGCCTGCGGTGTCGATCAACAGCTCGGCCAGGTACTCGGCAGCGGCTCGCCGCAGCCACTCCCCCTGCTGGCGCCGGTCCTCGATCAGTCGCTGCAGGGGCTGATCGTAGGCATCCAGCAGGGTGCGCAGTTTCTCGTACAGCCGCCGTTCGCCCGCCTCGTCGAAAACCACGGTGTCGAAGGCGACGACGGCATGCAGGTTCAACCGGGCCAACTGCTCCCGCCACTCCGGCTCGCGGCTCGCCGGGTTCGCCACGAAGTTCAGCACGGGCAGCACCGGGATCGCGCAGTAGGTGAGGATGGTCAGCTCCTCCCGGTATTTCCCGAGCACGGGCTCGCGGCAGTCGATCACGTAGATCGCTGCGTCACTGTCCAGCATCTGTCGCAGGACCTTGGCCTCCTGCTCATAATAGGTGGCCGCCTCCGGGCCATCGAGGAATCGGCGCACGCGCTCGGGCGCATCGAAGCGCTCCGGACCCGCGAGACGGTCCAGCGCGTCCAGCACCCCGTCCGGATCCTCCAGGCCCGGCGTGTCCAGCAGCAGCATCACTGGCTCGCCGTTGGACAGCAGCAGCTGGATTCCCTCCACCTGGCGGGTGGTCGCCGGCTCGTCGGAGACCTGGCCAAAAGCCTCGTCGCGCGACAGCGTCCGGAGCAGGGACGTTTTGCCCGTGTTCGTGTGCCCGACCACGACCACTTTCAGCATCGCGCTCATTCCTCAGCCACCCCCTGACCCACCAGCTCCACCAGTTCCCGGGTACCCGGATGGCGCGGGTCGTCCAGATCGATCTCCAGCACGTATTCGAGGCCGGCGCGTGCCCCCGCCAGCTCCCACTGCCGAAGCCTTCCGGCGCGCTCGATGCCACGTGCGGCGAGCGTTCCGCCCTCGTCGAGCAGGGCCCAGACCGGGCCCCTCGTCTGCTCGCGCACCGTGGCGAAGAAGCGCTCGGCGCCGCGGTCCGGGGTGCGCGCGAGGGAGCAAAGGACCAGGACAACGCCGGGCGCCGCGTCCCGCGCGCGCAGCGCGGAGAGCACGTCGCGGCGTTGGGACCGGTCGTCGGCTCGGCCGAGCGTGATCCAGTCCACTCCAGCAAGGCGGGGTGGCCAATCATTGCTGCCACGTTCCAATTCCAGACCGATCAACAGCACCCGCCCATGCACCGGAGCCGGCCGGGTCCTCGATGCCGGTTCCAGGCCCGATGTCTCGGGTGGTCGTGGATCCAGGACGCCGATCGAGCGCGCGTGCGCACCGAGCCGGTCCGAGAGCCGCGCATAACCGGGAAGACTGGTGTCGAGCCGCAGCCGCCCGGCGGCTCGCCGCACCAGCAGCAGGCTGACCAGGGTGAGGACCGCCCGCGGCAGAAGCCCATAGAAGAGGAGCGAAGAAAGCAGCAGCCCCGACCAGAGTTCACGGCCGACCCCGCCCTCGAGGCCAATGCGGCTGGCACGCACGATTTCCGCGTCGGGCATCGGCCAACCCAACGATTGCGCCGGGGCGCCCAGCAGCGCCACCAGCGCGACGAAACTGCCCTCGGTGAGGAGAGTGGTGCCCCAGACGAACTCGTATTGCCGGACACTGAGAGCGAATACCGCACCGAGCAATGCACCCAGGCAGAACATCGCCCAGAGTCCGTGCGTGAGGGCGCTGGCGACCCAGCGCCCGAGGCCTCCCCGGCGCAGCAGCCCCACGCTGGCGGACAGCGCCACGGCGGACTCCGGCCGCCGCGACAGGCGCCGCCCCAGACCGTGCACCGCCGCCAATGCCGCCCGACCCAGGACGCCGCCGCCACCCTTCGGCCGGTACAGGGTAAAGACGACCCAAAGCAGCAGCATCAGGAGCTGCAGACCCAGCAGTGCCGACAGTGCCCAGCCGATGTTCACCGTAGCATCCTGGCCGAAGACCGCTGCGGCAGCGCCCATCCCGGCAAGGAACGCCAGCACCACCGCCCCCAGCAACAACCAAAAACGGATCTGGTTCAGACGCTCGAGCGTACCTGCGAACCGGCGCCCCAGGGCCATCTCCCCGGCCCGCCGCACCAGCCGCTGCTCGAAATCGCCGCCGGCGTCACGCGCGCGCGCGTCCGCTGCCGGATCGTCGAGGATCCTGCCCAGGCGGTCTTCCTCCAGGCGAACGGCCTCCGCGACGAGGCGCTGGCGGACGGGGGTCATGGCTTTGGTCACGGGAGGGAAATCCGGGTCTGGCGAGGTCGTCGGTGTCGATGCCCTGCGAAGATATCAGATTTGCCGCCCTCCCCGGTGTTCACGGGCGCGGCCGCCTCACGCAAAGGCCCGCACCCCTGCCCTGCCCGGCCTATTCAACCCTGCAGACGTCCTCGAACTCGAAACGGGGGCTACGCGGGAACAGCGCCTCGGGTCGGCCATAGCCCAGATTGCACAGGAAATTCACCCGGGTGCTGGTGCCGGCGAAAAAGGCCTCGTTGACCTGGTCCGCGTCGAAGCCCGACATCGGCCCGCAATCCAGGCCCAGCGCCCGGGCCGCCAGGATCAGGTACGCACCCTGCAGGCTGCCGTTGCGAAAGGCCGTCGCCTCGATCAGGGACTGGTTGCCAACGAACCAGGAACGAGCATCGGTGTGCGGAAAGAGCTTCGGCAGATGCTCGTGAAACTCGAGGTCATGACCGATAACCGCGGTGACGGGGGCGGTCCGAGTCTTCTCGACATTGCCCTCGATCAAGGCAGGCAGAAGCTTGGCCTTGGCCTCGGGGCTCTTCGCGAAAACGATGCGCGCCGGGCTGCAGTTGGCGCTGGTCGGCGCCCAGCGCAGGACATCGAAGAGTTCCCGCAGCAATTCGTCGCTGACGGGCCGATCCTGCCACTCGTTGTGGGTTCGGGCGTCGAAAAATAGCTGGTCCAGGCATTGCGCGTCGATGGATTCACTCATGTATCGGTTCCTTGCGGTTCGCGGGTGGTTGGGAGTCGCGTGTCTCGCGCCGCCGGCTTCTCCTGTTGCCGTCGCGTGATGTAGCGGTGGAGAAAGCGATCCAGCTGGTTGGCAAAGGCCTGGCGATCGCGCTGGTTCAGCGTGGCCGGGCCGCCGGTATCGACGCCGGAGGCGCGCAGGGTCTCCATGAAGTCCCTGATGTCGAGACGTGATCGGATGGTGTCGGCACTGTACATTTCACCGCGCGGGTTCAGGGCATGCCCACCCTTGTCGATGACCTCGGCGGCCAGGGGAATATCGGCGGTGACGACCAGGTCGCCGGACTCCAGGCGGGCAACGATCTCGTTGTCAGCCACATCGAACCCTGAACCCACCTGCAGCATCCGGACATAGCGGGACTGAGGAACCCGGACCGGCTGATTGGCCACCAGCGTCACGTATACCTGGGCGCGTTCGGCAGCGCGGAACAGGATCTCCTTGATCACCACGGGGCAGGCATCGGCATCGACCCAGATCTTCATGCACCTGCTCGTCGGACCGCGATCGGGACAGGTCTTTGCATACGCGCCAGGCACGGGTCCGGCGGGCAGAAACAGGCATCAGCTCCGGGACGGACTCGTCCGTCCCGGAGCATGGACTCAGTCCTTGTCAAAGACAAAGGTAAAACTCACAGGGGCATTGTTCGTAATGTTGTCCAGATTCACGATCGCGCGCAGCGCCTCGACACCACTGGCCAGACCAAAGTTGTCGGCCCTGACAATGATCGGCTTCAGGCTGCTCACCTGGATGCCGTTCTGCAACCCGACCACGACCAAGCCGGCGTTCATCCCCTGGGTGGTGCCATGCAGCGTGAGCTCGGTGGCCACATCTTCCATGACCATCCGCGCACCCGGCTCGATTCCTTCCAGCACAGCGGGGTCCAACGTGACGCGGATGGTCGCCGCAGGGAACTGGTCGGTGTTGAAGAACATTTCCCGCATCCGTTCGTCCCGGATCTCGACCATGGTGTCTACACTGGTCAGGTCGATGTTCACCGTCGCGCTGCCTTCTGCATCGATGGCGCCCGAGAGCTGATTGAACGTGTTCATCTCGGTGACGTGCACGTTCTTGGTCGTCAGGTAATACAGTGAGGACTCGTCATTATTGAGCGTCCAGTCTGCCGTTGCCGCTCCTGCCAGCAGCCCAATGGTCAGTGCAAGTGTGGTCTTTTTCATGAACATGTGGCTTCCTCCATGGGTGGGTCCCTCCTGAAATGAGGGCCGCATTATGACGTTCGTCGAACGTCGGATTTTTTTGCACTTCAACATTCAAAGGTACGGCGGTGCCTGATCGCCCGTCAAGCGCGTCCCTCCAGCCCCGCCGCAGCGTCGTGCTACCATCGAAACCACATCGGATCGGACGGTCGGGATCAGGACATGGCAGGCTCACTCAAGGATCAACTGCTCAAGGCTGGGATTGCCAGCAAAAAACAGGCGAAGGAGATCGAGCTCGAACAGCGCAAGAAGCGCAAACAGGGCAAGCCCGCACTGAGCCAGGAAGATCGCGAGAGAGCCGCGGCGATCGAGGCAGCCCGCCTTGAAAAGATCGAGAAAGACCGGCGCCTGAACGAAGAACGCAGGCAGCAGCAGACCGAACGCGCCACCCGGGCGGAAATACGGCAACTGGCCGATCAGCATCGCGTTGTTCCACCGCCGAATGCCGACCTCCGCTACAACTTCGTTTGGGACGGCAAGGTCCGGTCGCTGTGGATCGATGCCGATCTCCAGAGGCAACTCGCCTCCGGTGCGTTGCGCCTGATCGCGATCGAACAGGCCTTTGTCCTCGTTCCCCCGCCCATCGCGGAACGCATCGTCCAGCGCGACCCTGCGGCCGTGGTACAGGACGACGAGGAGCGCAAGCGCGCGATGGCTTCCGAAGAGCAGGCGTACGCGGACTTCCCGATTCCGGACGACCTGCACTGGTAGTTGCGACTGCACGGCGCGCCCGTCGACGCGCTGTAGAAGCCAGCAGAGGGCGCCCGCCCGAGTCATCGTTTCCCGGGTCAGCCGACGGAACAGCGGTTGCGGCCCTGCGCCTTGGCCCGGTACAGCGCGGCATCGGCTCGAGAGAACACCTGCTCGGCACTGTCACCCTCTTGGAACTGGCTGAGGCCGCAGGAGGTGGTGATCGGTACCGGCGCGCCATGAAAATGAAAGCCGCAGGACTCGACCCGCTTGCGCATCAGTTCAGCCATCACGAGGGCATTTTCCATCTGGGTTTCCGGCAATAACACGACGAACTCCTCGCCCCCATAACGAGCCACGAAATCGGTCTCGCGCACGTGGTCGCGAAACAGCCGGGCGATCAGCTTCAGCGCCTTGTCGCCAGCCTGGTGGCCGTACTCATCGTTCACATTCTTGAAACGGTCGATATCCCAGATGGACAGGACCAACGGTGACTGATAACGCCGCCAGCGTGCCACCTCGAGCTGCAGCCGTTCGTTGTACGCGAAGCGGTTGGGAATACCGGTGAGGGTATCGACGAGCGCCAGGTTTCGCTCCTCCTGGAGCCGCCGGCGCAGGCTGGCGGACTCTTCCTGGACGCTCTGCAGGCGCTGGTTGAGTTGATCCACTTCCCTTTCCGCACGCTCGATACGCCGCTCTTCGTTGCTGCGGTATTGCTGCATGTGCGTACGAATGACGTCGATGCGCCGCTGCAGCGCCAACTTGAGCGGCTCGAGGTCTTCGGCCTGGCTGACCGACTCCTCGATTTCCTGGACCTGGACGTTGACCGTCTTGTCCAGTTCCACGCCCTCCTCGTAGGCCTCGCGCTGACTGATCACGCTCTGTTGAAAGCCGCTGTCGATCTCCCCGAGGCGCTCAGCGATCTGTTTCAGAAAGGTCTCGATCTCGCCCTTCTGGCGCTCCACCCGGATGTGAATTTCGCTGACCAGGTCGGCGATCCCCAGGATCGCCCTGTCCAGCGTTGCTGGGCCCGGCCTTTCCGTGAGCAGGCTCCGGATCGCGTCGCGGCGATCCACCAGTTCGATGGATACATCAATGCGATCCAGCAGGTGCAGCAGAACGTCGGTGACCTCCGCTGGTCCGGCGGCTGCGGTCTGCCGACGACCCTGCCCGACATGCGGGCGCAGCAGCGTCACCAGGTCGTGGCCCAGGTTGAGGAGCTGGATCTCATCCGCAATGGAATCGACCCGTTGGAGCATCCGCTCGCGTTGCTCCGGCGGTGTGGCCAGCTCGTCGATCATCTCCTGCAACAGCTTCCGGGCCAACGTCAGCGGTCCGCGCTCTTTCTGACCTGGAGCCGCAGCGGCCGCGGCGGCCGCCTTGCTGCCGAAGAGCCTCCCCCAGAAGCGGGTTTCGACGCGAGGTGGCGGCTCCACCCGATCGTCGAACTGCAGGATCGACTCGGAGATTTCCTCCAGCAGACTGCGCAGCGGCTCACCCGTCGCCCCGCTACGGAGCAAGGTCCGCAGCGTCTCCAGCTGTCCGGCCAGAACCGTGTGGGATCGATCTGCGGCGAGCGTCAGTCGGCTCAGACCCTGGCGCAGGACCCGCTCGGTCTCCGTCCAGGACCGGGTGCGGGCATCCAGTTCCTCCAGGGTATCAAGGTACCTGCGCCTCCAGTCTTCCAGTCCCGCGTCACCTTCAACCATCGCCTCCCCCGCTTCAGCAACTCGCGATCCCGCTACTCGGGCCGTTCTGCGTCATGCAGTTCCAGGTCCACCATCAACGCATTCGCAATGGCCTCGAGGTCGTCCTGCAGGGTCGCCAGCGCGATCTCCGCCGGGACGCCGAGCTCGGCATGGGCCCGGAACAGCAGACCGCCCGACATCGCCGCAGGCTCGCACCCGGTCTCCAGCACGTCGATGGAGACGCCGTGGCCTGCAAGCACGGCCGAGATTTCCTGCACGATACCGGGATGGTCGTGGCCCACGAGGTCAAGCTGGACCCGATGCAGGACGGGAGCCGCGACGTCCCGGCCGCGTTCGATGGTCACGTGCAGCCCCTCGGCCTCCAGCGCAAGCAGCATGGCCTCCAGATGGCTTGCCGCCTCCGGGTCGACTTCCAGCCGCACCACGCCGGCGAACTGACCCGCCAACTGGGCCATGCGGCTCTCCATCCAGTTGGCTCCAGCGGCGGTCGCCCGGGCCGCCACCGCGCTCACCAGCCCCGGGCGATCGGGTCCGAGGAGTGTCAGAATCAGCGATGTGTTCATTCGTGTTTTCCTTTTTGATCGGTAGCTGGGGGGCCATGGTACGGCAAGTGCGTTAAATCCCTCTTGCTGCAGCGCGAACCCCGATGCGTGGCATCCCGGATGCTTCGACTCCCATGCAAGACGCCCGCTGCCTCAGTCGCGTTCCAGCTCCGCCCGAAGATCGAGAAAGCGAAGCAGGTCCTTCAATACCAGGATACCGACGAGCCGCTCGCCCTTGGTCACCATCAGGCGTCCCGTCCGAGCCTGCTGCATGCGGGTCAGCGCCTCGTTGGCATCCGCATCGGCCGCCACCGTATTCTCCTCGGCAACACCCTGGCAGACGTCCTCGATGCGCGTCCGCTCCCAGTCTTCGCGCGGCACTTCCTTCGCCTCCGGTAGCCCAGCAGCGCCCAGCAGCCGGTCGCCCCTGACGACCGGAAAGCGGTCGAAATTGTGATGGTAGAGATACTGGTCCACGAACTCACGCACCGAGGTCCCGGCGGGGACGGTCACCGGATCGGTGGTCATGAATCGCGATACCGTTCGGCCCTGCAGCGCCTGCTGGGTCAGCAGTTGCTGATAACCGGCGGTGGCTGCAGCATGCACGAACAGTCCGATCAGGAACCACCACATCCCCCCGACGAAGTTGCCGGCAATGAAGGCCGCAAGTCCCAGCGCCACTAGCAGCAGCCCGAAACCCTGCCCCACGCGCGAGGCCCAGCGGGTTGCCATGCGGATATTGCCCGTCCACTGCCATAGGGCGGCGCGCAGCACGCGGCCGCCATCCAGCGGGAACCCCGGAACCATGTTGAAGATCGCGAGCAACAGATTGATGAACCCGAGGTAGCGGGGCACACCGGCGACGTGTTCGGGCACACCGACCGCAACCATGAAGTGCGCCAGCAGGTAAAAGGCCGCACCGAGCACCACGCTCGCAATGGGTCCCGCGATGGCCATCCAGAACTCGATTCGCGGCTCCTTGGGCTCGGCCTCCATCTCGGCAACACCGCCGAAGAGGAACAGGGTGATCCGACGCACCGGCAGTCCGTACGACCGCGCGACCACCGAATGGGCGAGCTCGTGGAACAGCAGGGAAAAAAACAGACCCAGCATCCCCACGAGAGCCATCGCCCAGTAGGTGGAGGGATCGAGATCCGGGTAGACGAAGGGGAAAAAACCCGCCGCCAGTGACCAGGTAACCAGCAGCGCAAGGAACAGCCAGGTGACGTTCGCCCGGATCTCGAAGCCAAGGACCCGGAACAGGATGAAGCTTTCACCAAACATGGCGCGTCCCCTTTGGCAGCGGGGCAGCACGGGTCCCGCCATCGTCCGCCATCATGCCAGTATCTCTGCCCCCCGGCACTTCTGTCGCCAGGCGACCGTCGATTCAGGCCGTCACGTATTGCGGGCCATGCGGGATGCGCGAAGACCTCCGCCGTCAGGCGATCGTGATGTCTTTCGACAGGAACACGTCCTGGATCGCGTTCAGCAAATCGACGCCCTCGGCCATCGGCCGCTGAAAGGCCTTGCGGCCCGAGATCAGGCCCATGCCGCCCGCGCGCTTGTTGATGACGGCCGTCCGCACCGCCTGTTGCAGATCGTTCTCGCCGGACGGCCCGCCCGAGTTGATCAGACCGATCCGGCCCATGTAGCAGTTCGCCACCTGGTAACGGACCAGATCGATCGGGTGCTCCGAGGTCAGCATGTCATAGACCCCGGGATGCGTCTTGCCAAAGCCGACGGCCTTGTAGCCGCCGTTGTTGGTGGCCTGCTTCTGCTTCACGATATCCGCACCGATGGTCGCAGCCAGGTGGTTCCCCTGTCCGGTCAGGTCGGCGGACTCGTGATAGTCGACCCCACCCTTTTTGAAGGCATCGTTGCGCAGATAGGCCCACAGCACCGTGACCATGCCCAGTTCGTGGGCGCGGGCGAAGGCCTCGCTGACTTCCTCGATCTGCCGGCGCGACGCCTCCGAACCGAAGTAGATCGTGGTACCCACGGCGACGGCGCCCAGGTCGAAGGCCTGCTCCACCGACGCGAACAGCGTCTGGTCCGCGATCGCGGGGTAGGTCAGAAGCTCGTTGTGGTTGAGCTTGACCAGGAACGGAATTCGGTGCGCGTACCGGCGGGATACCGAGCCGAGCACGCCGAGCGTCGACGCCACCGCGCTACAGCCGCCTTCGATCGCCAGCCTGACCAGATTGTCGGGGTCGAAATAGATCGGGTTGGGCGCGAACGAGGCGCCCGCCGAGTGCTCCACCCCCTGGTCCACCGGAAGAATGGAGAGATAGCCGCTGCCGGCAAGCCTTCCGGTATTGAACAGCATCTGCAGATTGCGCAGCACCACCGGCGAGCGGTCCGTGAGCGAAAACACCCGATCCACGAAGTCCGGCCCCGGGACCTGTAGCAGATCCCTCGGAATCCCCCTGCACTCGTGCTGCAGGAGTGGCTCCACCTCGTCACCCAGCAGTTCCAACACATCCATCGCCATGACCTCCCGGTACGCCCTCGACAACCCCGAGCATACATCCCCAACGGGGTCGGACCAAGCCAAGCCTTTGTTCTCAAATCATAAAAGACTCAAAAATACCGGTCAAAACCGCCTTGAGGGGCCATTTTTGTGGCAAAAAACAGTCCCCTAAGGGGAAACAGCCGCCAGCTGAGAACAAACGCTTGGCAGTGACTGGCTGGCCGTCGTTTGCTCCGACAGGGCCCGCGCAACCCGCTCATCGCTACGGTAGATATCCGGCCTGAAGTGGACGTTTCCATCGGCATCGGCGTCTGCCGTCCAGTAGGCCAGAAGGATGGGAATGGGCCGCGCAAGATGGAAATTACGCGTGCGACTCTCGGCAACCAGTCTCCCGGCATGACCCGGCCCGGCATCGCTGCCGTCCGCCATCAGCAGATCCACGAGCTCCATGGGTCGCTCGACGCGCACGCAGCCGGAACTGACGGCACGCCGGTCTGCCGCAAAAAACCGTTGGCTGGGCGTATCGTGCAGATACACGTGGAACGGGTTGGGAAACCGAATGGCGACGCGGCCCAGGGCATTATCCGGGCCCGGGTCCTGCCGCAGCATGAAGCCGCTGGGGTTGTCCCAGTCGATCTCCTCGGGATCGAGCCTGTTGCCGGCGTAGTCGAGCACCCGGAGCCGGTTTCGTTCCAGGTATCCGATGTCCTCCCGAATAACCGGTAGCTTATCGTTGCGCAGGATCGTGGGCGGCACGGTCCACGTCGGGTTGAAGGTCAGGTGGGTGATTTCCGAACGCAGCCGGGGCGTCGGCCGCGACGGGCGCCCCACCTGGGTTCGGGCGCTCCAGACCATCGTACCTGCGCGGACATAGCTGATCTCCGCGCCGGCAATATCCACCAGCACGAAGTTGTCCTCTGTTTCCCGCGCCAGCCAACGCAGGCGTTCCAGATTGACCCGGATCTGAGCCAGCCTGTCGGCAAAGGGCACATTCAGCGCGGCCAGCGTCTCGGGACCGACGATTCCGTCGACCTGCAGGTGATGGGAACGCTGGAAGGCCTTCACAGCCTCGAACAGATCCGCGTCGTACGCGGAGTCGTGCCCGGAATCGGCAGGCATCGGCACCGCCTGGGTCGCCGGAGAAGCGGCCAGGCGCTCGCGCAGCAGCGGCACCCGGGGATCACTCATCCCCTCACGTAGCAGTGGACCCGCCGGAATCCGCGGCCAGTCGGTGACCGGCGCCCGGGCTTCCAGTCGTGCATAGGCGCTGCGCAGGTCCCGGTACTGCCGGAGATCCGGCCGGACGCGCTCAAACGCGCCCGCGGGATCATCCAGCATGTCCCCCGCCAGCATGATGACCCGAAGCCGCTGGGCATCCAGCGGCGGCGCGTTGCCAGAGCGCCATATCGGATCCACCTGCGCCGGGTCCAGCTGCCCCAGTGCCAGGTGCAGCAATGCGTTCAGATAGGCTCGTGTGGCCAGCATGTCATTGCAGGCGACCGCATCCGCACCCTGCGCACCCTCTGCCGCATGGCTGCGAAGTTCGTCAAGGCCGTAGAGATCCAGGTTCAGGCCGTCCTGTGCGAGGCCTTCGAGGGCCGCCAACAGGCGCTCCAGGCGCTCTTTCCCGTCCCAGGCCGGGGCGAAACCGCGGTCGGCATAGAACCAGGCCTTGGCATCTAGGGTGCCGAAGAGCGCGGGTGCAGGCTTGCCGAGCGCAGCGCTTTGGCCGTCCAGCGCCGTTTCAATGAGCCGCTCGACCGCAGCGTGGCCACGGTCGTCCGCCAGGACTGCGCCCGAAGAGACGCAGGCAACCAGCAGGATGATGATCCGGAATGCCGCCACCTGAGGTTTTTCTCCTGTTGCCAAGGTGTTAATATCGCGGCTTTGTTTTCTGCAATTGGTATCAGGTAACAAAGCTGCACCCGAGATCGGCCGCAGTCCGCACACGGCTCCCTGTTTACTGTGACCATGCGTGGCGGCGGCGCGTTCAGCACGGGATGACAACGGTACGCCTGCGCCAGCCCGACGACCGCAACGAGTCGTCGGAACGAGGGGGAAGAACGCGAATGTACAAGACAATTCGCCGGCTACTGCTGGCCATGGTAACCATCGGGCTATTTTCGTCGCCGGCGCAGGCCGAACCAACTCCCAATCCTGCGCTGTTGAAGAAACTGGCTTCAGAAGCGCCGGCCCTGCAGAAGGACGCGCTGACGAAGGCGGTCGCGGC
The DNA here is from genome assembly GCA_007116035.1 of Thioalkalivibrio sp. GTDB lineage: Bacteria > Pseudomonadota > Gammaproteobacteria > Ectothiorhodospirales > Ectothiorhodospiraceae > Thioalkalivibrio. The sequence goes on along the minus strand of SKJG01000021.1, from coordinate 2,108 downwards.
GATGAACTGCGCGGTGAGCAGCGGGATGGAACCCGCCGATCGCCTGGCCGTCATCGACTTCTCCCTGCCGTCCTCGGAACCACGCCTGTGGATCTTCGATCTGCGCGACCAAACCCTGTTGCTGGAGGATTTTGTCGCCCACGGGCAGAATTCCGGCGACAACTTCGCCACTCAGTTTTCCAACATCCGGGGCAGTCACCAGTCGAGTATCGGCCTCTTCCGGACTCAGGAGAGTTACTACGGACGGCATGGCTATTCCCTGCGGATGGATGGGCTGGAGCCGGGTATCAACGACAGAGCACGCGAGCGCGCGATCGTGATCCACTCGGCAGATTATGTCGACCCGACCTGGATCGAGCGCCAGGGCCGCATTGGCCGTAGCCAGGGATGCCCCGCCGTGCGGCCGGAAATCGCGGAGATGGTGGTGGACAGCCTGAAGGGCGGCCAATTCATGTTCAAGTACTACCCGGACCAGGAATGGCTAGCCTCCTCGGCCTACCTAAACTGCCAGCCGAGCCAGGTGGCGAGCCTCATCGGCCGCTGAATGCAGGGGATCCAGGCTCCGCCCGCAGCCTGGCCTCACGCAGGAGGCCAGCACCGGCTGCGCAGGCCACACGCGCCGGAACTGGCTGGCCGCGCCAAGACGTGGCATCCTCTTCCGCCATGCGAATCCTGATCCGGTATTTCTTCCGCGCGCTGCGCGTGGTGCTGACGCCCTTCCTGTTGCTGGGAGACAAGTTGACGACACCGAAAGGCATGCAGCGCGATCCGGCCGAGCAGGCGCGGGTCGACGCCGAAACCGAGCATCTTGCCCTCTACCAGTTCCCCGCCTGTCCGTTCTGTATCAAGGCGCGGCGGACCATCCAACGACTGGGCCTGAACATCGAGCTGCGTAATGCCCAGCCCACGGGAGACCACCGCAAGGCCCTGCAGGAAGAAGGCGGCAAACTCCAGGTTCCCTGCCTGCGCATCACCCACCCGGACGGGCGTGTGGAGTGGATGTACGAGTCCTCGGACATCGTCCGCTACCTTGAAGACCGCTTCGGCGCGCCCGAGGCCAGCAAGGCGTCCTAATCCCAGCGAGACGGCCCCCGCAGCACTCGTCTGTTTTCAGGATCGAGGGAAGCTCGGCACCCGCGAGGCTTGCCCACGGGTCATCGGCGGGCCTGATCCAGCGCCATGCCGGCTCAGAGCCAGCCGAGAACAACCCCTGGGAAGACCCCGACCAGCAGCACTGCCGCTAGCGTCAGTAGCGCAGCCGTGGCCGCGAATCCGGTCGCCGGTTGCGTGCGGATCTGGGCGGGTGCCGGGCTCATGAACATGTACTGGATCACGCGCAGGTAGAGGTAGATGCCAAGATAACTCGCGACCAGGCCAACCACGGCGACGGTGACCAGCCCGGCCTCCATCACGGTTCGGAAGATCAGGAACTTGGCGACGAAGCCAGGGAACGGCGGAATACCGGCCAGCGACAGCATCGCGACCGCGATCAGGATCGCGGCGCGCGGATCCCGGTGATAAAGCCCCTTCAGACTGTCCAGGCGGTCGCGCAGCCAGTCCTCGCCTTTCGGCAGGCAGGCAAACGCCAACATATTGGTCAGGCCGTAGACGATCACGTAGAAGGTCACGGCCTCGAAGCGTCCCTCGGGTGCGCCCAGCAGCGCGAAGAAGAGGTACCCCGCGTGCGCGATGGAGGAATAGGCAATCAGGCGTCGGAAACCCTGCTGCCGCATCGCCGCTAGATTGCCCCAGACCATGGACAGCAGCGGCAGCGCCACCAGCACCGCGAGGAGTTCCGGGCCGGCGCCCGCATCCCCAAAGAGCCGGACCAGGGCGAGGATCACCGCACCCTTCACGATCGTCGCCATGTAGGCGGTCACCGGCACACTTGCGCCCTCGTAGGCATCGGGCGCCCAGGCGTGGAACGGTACCACCGCCGCCTTCAGCATGAATGCCGCGACCACCAGCACGACCGCGCCCCGGGCCAGGAAGTCGTCGCCGGCCAGCGCGGCACGGAAATCCTCTACGGACAGACCGCCTGTGGAGCCCAGGGTCAGCGAAATCCCCATCAACAGCACCGCGGTGCCGACGCCCCCCAGCACCAGGTA
>SKJG01000049.1 GCA_007116035.1 Thioalkalivibrio sp. | reverse complement strand
TTCCCCGCCGCATGGAATGCTTCGACATCTCGCACACCCAGGGGGAGGGCACGGTCGCCTCCTGTGTGGTCTTCGGTCCGGAGGGCCCGATCAAGTCCGACTACCGGCGCTTCAACATTGCTGGGATCGAGCCTGGCGACGACTATGCCGCCATGCACCAGGCGCTGGAACGCCGTTTCGCCCGCCTGAAAAAGGGGGAGGGACAGGTCCCCGACATCCTGTTCATCGACGGCGGCAAGGGCCAGGTCAGCCAGGCCCTGGACGTGCTGCGCACGCAGGGGCTGGAAGGGCTACGGGTGGTAGGCGTGGCGAAGGGCGCTGACCGACGCCCGGGGCTGGAAACCCTGGTGTTGAGTGGGGTGGAAGGGCCTTCTATACTGCCCGCGCAGTCGAGCGCGCTGCACCTCATCCAGGAGATCCGCGACGAGGCCCATCGCTTTGCGATCACCGGGCATCGGGCAAGACGTGCCAAGGCACGCCGGGAATCGCGTCTGGAGGAGATTCCGGGACTCGGGCCAAAGCGTAGGACGGCCCTGCTGCGCCACTTCGGCGGGCTGCGCGGGATCACACGGGCGGGGGTCGATGAACTGGCCAAGGTTCCCGGCATCAGCCGAAGCCTGGCCCGCGCGATCTACGAAGGTTTTCACGAGAGTTGAGATGCTACGCAAATTGCCCAACTGGCTGACTTGGTCGCGCATCGCCCTGATTCCGTTGATGGTGCTGCTGTTCTACCTGCTGCCGGCACCCTGGGGCGGCATCGTTGCGGCCCTGATCTTCGCGCTGGCGGGCTTCACCGACTGGCTGGACGGCTATCTCGCGCGCCGCCTCGAGGTGACCTCGCACTTTGGTGCCTTTCTCGATCCGGTGGCCGACAAGCTGATCGTCGCGGCGGCACTGGTGCTGGTGGTGGACACCGCGGCCGGCGTCGGCATCGCGGTTGCGGCCATCATCATCATCGGCCGCGAGATCGCGATCTCGGCGTTGCGCGAGTGGATGGCGGGCGTGGGCAAGCGGGCGCGCGTGGCGGTTTCCTGGGTCGGCAAGGTGAAGACGACCGCCCAGATGGTGTCGATCTTCCTTCTGCTCTGGGCCGTCCCGGTCGGGCCGATCCCCATGTTCCTCCTGGGCGAGTGGCTCCTGTACCTCGCGGCCGTCCTCACCCTGGTGTCGATGGTGCAGTACATGCTTGCGGCGCGCCAAGGAGCTTGACAGTTCTGCGACAAACGCTATTATTGCGTCCCTGTCGGGCGGGAATAGCTCAGTGGTAGAGCACAACCTTGCCAAGGTTGGGGTCGCGAGTTCGAATCTCGTTTCCCGCTCCAGAACATTGCGAACCCCGGTGCCGCCGGGGTTTTCCGTTTAAGGCGCGATCCTCACGCGTCAAACGGACGATGCCTCACCCGGCTGGGTGGCAGAGTGGTTATGCAGCGGCCTGCAAAGCCGTGTACGCCGGTTCGATTCCGACCCCAGCCTCCATCACTCGTTTCATGGGTCTCAGGAGGTCTCTCCTGTCCCAATGAAACCAATCGTTTAGGTCTGTAAGCTCCAAACCGCTTGCGGTGGATGACGTTCGTAGCCTGGATGAGGTGGCGTAGAAAGCGGGTTTGTTAGCAAACCCACTTTGGATCTACCCTACATGCAGACCGATGCGTAGGTCGCTCCCTGAAGCCGGCTGGCCAGCCTTACAAACAGCCCGATCGGTCTTTTGCGCACTCCGGGAGTCTGCTCGAGTGCATCCAGACGCTGTCTTGCGTGTGCGTCCCGCGGGCCCGCGGCCTCAACTCCGTGCGCGCCGGGCTCGCAGCAGCGGTGCCAGCAGGGCCAGGGCCGCAAGCGCGGCCAAGGCCAGCAGCAGCTGTGGGGTCAGTACGTCGCGCAGCGCGACCTCGCCCGCCGCCGCGATATTGGATACCTGGTGCCCGAGTGTCGCCACCACGAAGGACAGCGGCAGCAGACCCAGGAAAGTGGCGAGGAGAACCCGGTTGAGCGGGATCGGGAAGATCACCGGCACGACGTTCACGGCCCAGGCCGGCACCAGCGGAAACAGCCGCGCGGCGAGGATGAAATGGAAACCGTTGGCGGTCACGGCCGGTGTCACGGCCGCGAGCCGCGCGCCCCAGAGTCGGTGAATGGGGTGAAGGAAAAGCCAGCGCCCTAGGGCCGCGATCATCACTGCGCTGAACGCCGATCCCACCGCACTCAACACCGCACCGAGTTCCGGGCCGAACAGGAATCCCCCGGTAAACATCAGCAGGAACCCGCCCGGGAAGGGCGTGACCTTGCCCACCGTCACCACCAGCACGTAGGCGGTGGCCGCAGCGACCGGCCAGACCTCGACCCAACCGGTCAGCGAGGACTGCGAACCGGACAGCCACCCGAGGATGTCGGCATGGTGCGCCGTCGCCGCCCAGGCACCCGCGAGCAGCACGAATCCCAGCAGGGTGATCCACAGCACGAAGCTACGGGGGCGGCATTCGGCGCAGTGCTTACGGCCGCCGGGCATAGTCGTGCCGCTGGCCGCTTCCGGTCGCGACACCGCAGGGGAGGATCGGATTGGCATACGGGTCTCTACAAGGGGCGCCGGGGTCGGGCCAAGGTAACGCATTGATGCAGCCCGATAATACCGCGGTTGTCGCCAGTAGGGCCTTGACTGCCCGCTTTTCGCTGCAAAAAGGTGGATCAAGGAAAGGGGTTGGTCTCCTCCGTTGAGCCGCGCCCGCTGCGATCCCGTAACGTCACCTGCGTGAACGGTCTGGGGGGCGTCAACGTTGTGCGAGCGCACGGCTCGCGAGCCCTTCGCCCCTAGCGTTCAACCCTGGTCGAAGAGTCTGTCCAAGAGCCCGTCGAAGAATCGACGCAGGGGTAGTTCGGGAGATCGATTTGCTCACATTGCAGGGAGAGAACTCCGAGCCCCTGTTCGAGGAGGTCGAAGTGCCTACCGGGGATTACGCATGGATCCGCTTCTACCTGGAGCCGGAGGAGGGTGCTAGCGCGCCACCCCTGTCCAATTTCGCGACCAGCTCATATATAGAGTTCGTGGGTGGTGACAAGGCGAACTTGATCATTCCGGGAGGACTCCAGGCGGGGCTGCAGCTGGTGAGCGGATTCACGGTCCCGGAGGGCGGTTCGGTCTCGTTCACCGTGGACTTCGATCTCCGCAACATGATCCGACCGGATGACCGGTTTGAGGGTTACTACCGGATGCGCCGCGCTCTGCGGCGGGTCGACAACAGCAACGTCGGCGTCATCACCGGAACTATCGAGGTGGGGCCCTATACGGAACTCTTGGAAGTGGCAGCCACCTGCACACAGGACGGTGACCGCTGCCCAGGCTTGTCGGTGTCCGTGTATAACGCCGGCCCTGTTGAGGGGGGGGCACAGAGACGGATGGTGATACCGTGGTTGCATTCTCCTCTGTCGAGGAGGCTCTCATGACCGCGAACGTTTTTGCCAAGTACCTCGAGGGGCAGTGGGAATACCGGTATACCGTGGGTTTCCTGAGCGAGGGGTCGTACGATCTCAAGTTGGTCTTCGAGGGGGACCCGCTGGACCAGGCCAAAGGTGTCTCCGTGGTTGCTGGCGAGACGACGGAACAGAATTTCTCCGGCACCAATTAACAAGCAGACGTCCAGCCGCAGCCGCGTCACAGGCACCCCGCGACGCGGCTGCGGAAATTCCGAGGGACAAGGAAGTCCTTCACACCTCGCCGAGGGAGCGGCCGGCCACTCAGGGCCCTGTCTCTGTCCCTCAATCGCCAGCCCGAAGCTCGCTTTGCCGTGAGCGCCGTTCCGGGGGCTGAACACGTGTCTAGCCCTTCGCGGTGACTTCGTGGCACTTCGAGCGAAGGGCGTGGCTCTCGGCGCTTGGATTTTGGTGCTCAGCGCTTGGTGCTTAGTGCCCAGCATGTCGCGTCTCGGGCGTAGCGCTTGGTGCGAAGACGAGGCCGCGTAGTGGGGATCACGACTGGCTGGACGCAGAAACCCATCCGGAGCGATCTCTTTGGGGACGGCAAATCGGAGTTCCGAGAACGACCAATGGCCTCCGAGGCACCGACACCCGGCCCCAAATCAACGTTAAGAAACGGTGTGGTCTGCCGACCCCTATTCAGAGCGGTCTGGTACCGCGGGAATCGTCGGGGGCCGGAATATGCCGGTGCGACTGGCTGGAACATCTGCGATTGGCCGCAGGATTTAACTGTGCTTATTCAGGACGTGCAATGAACATGTGGATGGGAAGGGTTGCACTGCTTTTCATCTTTGCCCTGACGGGTTGCGGGGGTGGAGGGGGTGGCGAAAGCAACCCTTCCAGTGTGACGTCCACCGCGGGCACGGGTGGCTCGATCAGTCCGGAAAGCCAGACGGTGCCTCACGGTGCGACCGCGACGTTCACTTTGACGCCGGACACTGGCTACAGCGTCAACGAGGTCACAGGTTGCGGCGGCAGCCTGGACGGCAGCACGTACACCACCGGTGCGATCACCCGGGCTTGTACGGTGGCAGCCAGCTTCGCTTTGAATAGCCACGTCGCCGGGAATGGCTACGTCGCCGGCATCATTGCGCCAGATGCTCTCAACAGGGTGGACAGGGATACCAACGACCCTGCGGCGCCGATGATCCGCAATAACTTTCCGGAAGAGGCGCAATCGGTCCTCGCACCGGCGCTGATTGGCGGTTTCGTTGCGGCGCCGGGAACGCATAGCCGTTTTGGGGCCGAGGGGGACGAATACGACGTCTATCGGGTGGATCTGCTCGCCGGCCAGCAGATCGTGCTGGAATTTCCCGATTCCTCGGGGGCTGATCTGGCCCTGTACCTGCTGGACGAAGATGGCATCGCCGTTGACGCAGCGGTGGGGCCGGCGGCTTCGCTGAGCCTTGTACCGGAGTCTGCCGGCACCTACTTCGTGGCAGTGCGCGCCTACGCCGGGGTATCGAATTACTCCTTGCGCCTGGACACCACCCATTCCCTAATGCTGAAGTCCCGACGCGTAACTCGTGTGTCTGACGACTTCGTTCCCGGCGAAATGATCGTGCGGACACGTCCCGAGGGCGCAGGTCTTCCGGAAGCTGCGGCACGGCGCATCGGGTTGTTGATCGTGGCAGGGCATCCGGCGCGTGAGCAGTTGTGGCGAATCCCCGAGGGGCGGGCCGGGGAGGTGCTCGAGGTACTGTCCAGTTGGTCCCCGCCAAGCCGCGTCAGGCTTCGCTGGGTCGACCCGTCGCTTCAGGCACGCTATGACACCCTTCGGACCATCAAGGCGCTGGGCAAGATGCCCGACATGGGGGTCGTATCACCGAACCATATCGTCCGGCCTTCGCGGCTGCCCAACGACACCTTACAGTGGCAGCAGTGGTTCCACGGGAACATCGACCTGCCCGGGGCCTGGGATCTCAGCACCGGACGCGCCCCGGATAAAGAAATGATCATCGCTGTGGTCGATACCGGGGTCTTCCGGGATCACGAGGACCTGCAAGGGAAGCTCCTGAAAGGGTACGACTTCATACGGATGCAGCCCGGCGGCGATGACCCCGGCGATTCGTCGCAACCGGGTCGAAGTACCTGGCATGGGACGCATGTGGCCGGGATTGCAGCGGCCGCGACCGATAACAAAACCGGCATGGCCGGGGTTTCCTGGGGTGCGAAGATCCTGCCGGTCCGTACCCTGGGGGAAGGCGGCGGCAGCCTGTACGACACCCTGCAGGGGATCCGCTATTCGGCCGGGCTCCCCAACGATTCGGGGACGGTGCCTGAGCGTCCGGCCGACGTGATCAACCTCAGCCTGGGTGGCGGTTCCTTCGTGCAGGCGCAGGCCGATCTCTATCAGCAAATCCGCGACCTCGGCATCTTCGTGATTGCAGCCTCCGGAAACAGCGACGCAGCAGTCGGTTTCCCTGCCGCCTACGACGCCGTCTTCGCGGTCGGCGCGACCGATCCGATCAACAGGCGGGCCCCCTACAGTAATTACGGGAACCAACTCGATTTTGTCGCGCCCGGGGGTGATATGGGCGTGGACAGGACGGGTGACGGAATCCTGAGTACCTTGGTCGATGACACCAGCGGTACCCCCAGGTCGACATATGCCTTCTATCAGGGAACCTCAATGGCGACGGCCGTGGCCTCCGGGGTCGCGGCGCTGGCACGGTCGGCCGATCCCGAACTGACGCCGGATCGTTTCGAACAATTTCTTTTCTCCGGCCTACTGACCGATGACCTGGGTCCCGAAGGCTGGGATGCGGAAACCGGCTGGGGCCAGATCAACGCGCTCAGGACGCTCCTGGCCGCCACTGATGACGACCTTGATCTTGCCCCGGTACTCGCTGCGAACCCGGGTCGCCTGGAGTTCGGGCTCACCGAGGACGTGCTGGAATTTTTGCTACGCAATGCCGGCGACGGTTCGCTCCAGATTACGGAGGTAACTGCGTATACGTCCGATGGGGTCGAGTGGATGCGCGTTACTCCGACGTCAGTGGGTGTCGACGGGCTGGGGTCCTACAGCGTGATGGCCGATCGTGATGGGTTGTCGGACGGCACTTACGAGGGGAGTATCCGGGTCCGGGCCGAGTCACTCGACGATCTGGTCATACCTGTACTGCTTCGAGTGGCTGCTCCGGAGCTCGCGGTGGACACGGTCGGGCGCATCTACGTCTTGCTTCTCGATGCCGATGGTGGAACGGTCGCCGCACGGGGGGTCGATCTGGAGGAGGGTGTTTACCGCTACCGCTTCGATGACGTGCCCCATGGCGAGTACCGCATCGTTGCAGGCACAGACATGAACAACGATGGCTTCATCTGCGTCGCCGGGGAGGCCTGTGGCGCCTACCCGACGCTATCCCAGTTCGAGCGCGTCGTGATCGACGGGGACCGGAGTGGTCTGGACTTCTCCGTCGGTTTTCGGGCGCGCCCGGGCGACGCGATCCTGGGCTCCGCTCTGAATGCATTCGTCGACGGGAAGGACGGTTTCGCTCGCCCGTAAGGGCGGCGGCCCCGCGTGCACCGGCCCGTCGGGGTCGGACCAAGAGGCTAGGTGTTGACTTGATGGGCATATCTCGTATGCTCCCGTGAGCCGTTTGATTGGCGTACGTCCCTATGTTCAGTAAATGCCGTATCGCCTTCCGGACAGCACCGGGCGTCTGCCTTGCAGGCCATCGGCAGAGGGTCTGGAGGGGTCGCCCGGATACCGAATCGCCGAAGAGAGCGAATACTAATAAGGCAGGTAAAACGAGCTGCCGGGTCGATCCGGCTTACCACCAAAGGGGGCGTTGCATGTCACGGAAACGTCGGAGTTTCGGTGTCCGTTTTTGTCGTTTTAGCCTCATGGCCACCGCAGTGGCCCTTGCCCTTGGCGCCACGGCGCCGTCTCAATCCTTCGAGTTCACCAGCGCCGGCGGGGAAGTGACCGGAAGTTTCGACACGACGCTGTCGCTCGGTGCGAGGTGGCGGATGCAGAGTCCTGATTCCGCGCTGATCGGGATCGCGAACGGGGGCACCGCGCGTTCCGTCAACGAGGACGACGGCAACCTGAACTGGGACCGGGGCGATGTCGTTTCCCTGGCCGCGAAGGCGACCCACGACCTCGAGTTGAGTTACCGCAACTACGGCGCATTCATTCGCGCAACGTACTTCTATGATGACGCGGTGATGAGCAAGAGCGGGCTCAGTTCGGAGGCCCGTGACCAGGCCGGCCGCGATTTCGAACTGCTCGACGCCTACGTCCGTGGCGATTTCGATGTCGGTGACCGCTGGCTGGGCCTGCGCCTAGGCCGCCAGGTGGTGAACTGGGGCGAGAGCACCTTCATCCAGAACGGCATCAACGTGCTGAACCCGATCGACGTCAGCCGCCTGCGTATCCCCGGCTCAGAACTGCGGGAGGGCCTGATGCCGCTGAACATGCTCTGGGCGGCCCACGACCTCACCGATCGCCTGTCGGTAGAAGGCGTCTGGATGCTGGAGTGGGACAAGACGCGGATCGATCCGGCGGGAACGTTCTTCAGCAGCAACGACTTCCTGAGTCCGGGCGGTGAGAATGTGTTTGCAGGGTTCGGACGCAGAAAAGATCTCAGCACGCCGCCGACGAATCCGGTTCCAAATTTTGGTGTGCCGCCGGATCTGTCCGCTATCACCGAGGAGCTTGCTGGGCCTTACGATCGAGAGGCGGCCGTCTGGGCGCCGCGTGCGAGTGACCGCAAGGCTCGGGACAGTGGGCAATATGGCCTTGCGCTCCGCTATTTCGCTAACCAATGGAATAATACTGAATTTGGCTTTTACGGTGTTCGCTATCACAGCCGAACGCCGTTTGCGTCAGGTATTGAGGGTGATCCGACAACGGCATTGACAGGCACCCCCGTAGATGGACTGCTGGGGCAGGCGGGCACTGCACGGTATTTCGCAGAGTACCCGGAAGGCATCCGGCTTTGGGGTTTGAGCTTCAACACACCGGGACCATGGGGGATCGCCCTCCAGGGCGAATACTCCTATCGCCCCAACCAGCCGGTACAGATTGCCGCTCCCGAGCTTTTGCTGGCCGCTCTCGGCCGGGATAACCAAATCCCCGACGAACTGATCAGCGAGGACGGCGAGATCACCGGGTACAAACGGCTTCGAATGCATCAGGTTCAAGCGTCGGCCACGAAGGCCTTTGGTCCCACCCTCGGCGCACAGCAATTCGTCACGGTCGGCGAGGTGGGTTACACCCGGCTGGATCTTCCCCGAGAGATACCGTTCAATGCTCCGGGTGTGTTCCTGCCCGCCCCAGGGTCCGATCCCGAGACCTCTTTCGGGTCGGTACAGGAAAACGGTTATGCAACCCGGGATTCATGGGGTTATCGTGTCGTGGGCCGGATGGACTACCCGAATGCGATCGGTGCGGCGACTCTCTCACCGCGGCTGGTCTTCACTCACGACGTCAACGGTCGCAGTCCGACCTTCAACGGGGGTGCGAGGGCGCTGACACTCGGTATGGGGATCAATTACCTTCAGAATCTTGAAATTGACCTCTCCTATACTTCGTTCTTCGGGGGCGACAAGATTGAGGGTACTGATCCGAACGCGGCGTTCGATCCGCGTTTTCCGGACCAATCCCCGTCCTACTCCAGCCACACCAACCCCCTCAAGGACCGCGATTTTCTCGCGGTCAGCATCAGCTACTCGTTCTGAGCAACGACAGGCATCGAGGAGCCCATAGAATCATGTACATCAAGATGACCATGCTGGCTTCGGCGCTGGTGCTGGCGGTTGCGGCCGCGCCCATTTACGCGCAGGTATCCGACGCCGAGGCGGCGCGCCTGGGGCAGGACCTGACCCCGATGGGTGCCGAGCGAGCCGGCAACGAGGCGGGGACGATTCCCGCCTGGGACGGTGGCCTGACGAGTGCGCCTGCAGCGCACGTGCCAGGCGGCCACTACGCCGACCCGTTCGCCGACGACGAGATCCTGTTCACCATCGACGCGTCCAATCTCGATCAGTACCGGGAGAACCTGGCCCCGGGGCAGATTGCGATGCTCGAAACCTACCCGACCTGGAAGATGAACGTGTACCCGACGCGTCGCAGTGCGGCGTTTCCGCAGGGGCACTACGATCAGACGATGGCCAACGCTACGCGCGCGTCGATGTCCGAGGATGGCCTGACCTTCCGGGGCACCACCGGCGGCATCCCGTTCCCGATTCCGCAGAGTGGGGCAGAGGCGATCTGGAACCACCTGGTCCGGTATCGCGGCGAATCCTACGCGATGAACTGGAGTCAGGCGGCGGTGACGCGCACCGGAAGTTACACCCCCGTGCGCTTCGACTACGAGTATGACTTCCACTATGGCAGCCTGACCAAGTCGGAGGATCAGATCGAGCCAGGCAAGATCGCCAACTTTCTCCAGACCGTGACCGCCCCGGCCCGGCTGGCCGGGCAGATCCTGCTGGTGCACGAATACCTGGATTCGCGCCAGGCCTGGATCTACAACCCCGGGCAGCGACGCGTGCGGCTGGCGCCGCAGGTGGCTTACGACAATCCCGGCACCGCCGCGGACGGGTTGCGCACCAACGACGACTTCGTGATGTACAACGGCGCGATCGACCGCTACGACTGGGAATTGGTCGGCAAGCGCGAGATCTACGTGCCCTACAACTCCTACAAGCTGGTCGGCGACACCATCAGCATGGACGACGTTCTCCGCGCCGGGCATATCAGCCCCGAGCACGCGCGTTACGAGCTCCACCGTGTCTGGGTCGTCGACGCAACGCTGAAGGATGGCACCAGCCATCTGTACAAGCGCCGCACCTTCTACCTCGACGAGGATTCATGGATGGTGCTCGTGGTGGACAAGTACGACAACCGTGACCAGCTCTGGCGGGTGGCCGAGCAGCACAACATCAACTTCTACGACATCCCGATGCAGTACCCGGCGCTGGAGGTGCATCACGACCTGCAGTCCGGGAGGTACATCGCGATGGGCCTGCGCAACGACGAGCCGCGGGTCTACCGCCCGACCGATCCCCGCCCGGCGCGCTTCACGCCCGCAGGCCTGCGCGGGGCCGGTACGCGTTGATCGATTCTGCGGGTCAGGGCGCAGCCCGACGATCCGGGTCGGGCCCGGCTCCGCCGCTCCCCGCATGCCGGCAACGAAAGTCGGCGTAGGTCGCGGATTCTTCACTTGAACAGGTTCATCGGCATTCTCCTACCGCTGTTCGTGGTGGCGGCCGTTGGGTTTGCCTTCTCGGAGCGGCCGGTTCCGCCGATGCCGGACACGCAGCTTCAGATCCAGCATCTGCTGATGCTCGATACGGCGTCGCTGGGGCCGCGCCTGGTCGCGGTCGGCGAACGGGGGCGGATCTTCCTATCCGACGACGGCGGAAGGGAATGGCGCAGCGCGATTTCGGACGCCGAGGCGACCCTGACCGCGGTCGGCACCGTGGACGCCGGGCGCCTTGTTGCGGTGGGTCACGACAGCGTGATTCTGCTCAGCGACGACGATGGAGAACACTGGCGCACGGTGTTCGCCGATCCGCAGGCCGAAGAGCCGCTGCTGGCGGTGCGTTTCGGCTCCGGTGGGCAGGGGTACGCGGTCGGTGCCTATGGCCGCTTCCTCGAAAGCGGGGATGGCGGTGTCACCTGGCAACAGCGCTACCTCGACGGAGAAGACTTCCACTTCAATGCGATCGCCCGCGCAGGGGGTAGCCTCTTGCTGGCAGGCGAGGCGGGTACACTGCTGCGTTCGGACGATGGTGGCCAGGAGTGGCTCGAGATCGATTCTCCCTACGTAGGCTCGTTCTTCGGGTTGTTGGAACTGCCAGATGGGGCGGTGCTGGTTTTCGGGATGCGTGGGCATGCCTATCGTTCGGTGGATGTCGGGGAGAGTTGGGAGCGGGTGGAGACCGGCACCCAGTCGTCCATCTTCGGGGGGCGCGTGCTGGCGGACGGCGGCCTGGTGCTCGTGGGCCAGAACGGACTCGTGCTCCGGAGCGGCGATAACGGACACGGCTTCATCGAGATCGATGCCGACACCAGTCGAACCTTCAACGCCGTGATCGAATCCAGGGCGGGCGACGTGCTGCTCTTCGGGGAGCAGGGGGTGCTGCGCCTCCACCGTGAGCAGATCGGGGGAGCCGGGTCGTGACCCTGCGCCGGTTCCTCGAGCTTCTGCGCCGTCTGCTCTTCGGCTATCGCCGGCTGTTTCTCGCGCTGTTCCTGCTGGTGACCGTCGCGCTGGGGTACTCGGCGACGCGTCTGTCCGTCGATGCGGGCTTCGAAAAGATGATCCCGCTGCAACACGAGTACATGCAGACCTTCATCGCCTACCGCGACACCTTCGGCGGGGCCAACCGCGTGCTGGTGGCGCTGCGCCAGCACGAAGGGGAGATCTACAACGCCGAGTTCTTCGAAACCCTGAAGGCGGTCACCGACGAGGTGTTCTTCATCCCCGGCGTCGACCGCGCGACGGTGACCTCGCTGTTCACCCCGAATGTGCGCTTCATCGAGGTGGTCGAGGAGGGGTTTGCCGGTGGAGACGTCATCCCGGCGGGTTTCCAGGGCACGCCACAGGAGCTCGAGACGGTTCGCGAGAACGTGCTGAAATCCGGTCAGCTCGGGCGCCTCGTTGCGAACGATCATTCCGGTGCAATGGTTACCGCCGAACTGCTCGAGGTCGATCCGTCGACGGGCGAGCGTCTGAATTACCTCGCGGTCGCGGACCTGCTGGAGGAGATCCGGCAGCGCCACGAGCGCGAAGGACTCGATGTGCACATCATCGGGTTCGCGAAGGCGGTGGGAGACATTACCGACGGGGCCCGTGGCGTGGTGCTGTTCTTCGGCCTGTCCTTCGCCATCACCGCGCTGTTGCTGTACTGGTATTCGAGTTCGGTCCGGCTGGCCGCGCTGACGCTCGTGGCCGCGATGATCCCGGTGGTTTGGCTGCTCGGTCTGCTGCCACTGATCGGGTTCGGGATCGACCCGATGTCGATCCTGGTGCCGTTTCTGATCTTCGCGATCGGTGTCAGTCACGCGGTGCAGATGACCCACGCCTGGCGCACCGCGGTGATCGGTGAGGCCACGGCGATGGACGCAGCTCAGAACGCCTTCCGCAAGCTGTTCATCCCCGGTGCAATGGCGATGACGACCACCGCGGTCGGCTTCCTGGTGATCACGCGCATCGAGATCGATATGGTGCGCGAACTGGCGCTGACGGCAGGACTTGGCGTCGCGCTGATGCTGATCACCAACATGCTCCTCCTGACGCTGCTGCTGTCCTGGATGCGGCTGTCGCCGCAGGAGATCGAGCGCGCGAAGGTCCGTGAGCACTCCGGCGACTGGATCTGGAAGCGGCTTCGACGGCTGGCCGAACCCGGGCCGGCCCGGATCGTGCTGGCGGTCGCGGCGGTGGTGCTGATCGCGGCCACCTGGCAGTCGCGTGATCTGCGTACCGGCGACGTAGGTACCGGAATCCCGGAGTTGCATCAGGACTCCCGGTACAACCAGGATTCCGCCGCCATCGTCGAGTCGTTCTCGATCGGTGTCGACATCCTGTCCGTGATTGTGCAAAGCCGGGATGTGGAAGGCGCCTGCACCGATTTCGAGATCATGGACACCATCGACCGCTTCGAGGTCACGATGCGGGGGGTGTACGGGGTACAGAGCGTGGTCGGGCTCCCCGGGGTGGCCAAGGTGATCAACGCCGGGTGGAACGAAGGCAATCCGCGCTGGCGGGCGCTCTCGCGCAATCCGACGGTCCTCGCGCAGTCGGTGACGCCGGTGGACACCTCGACCGGCCTGCTGAACACGGACTGCAGCGCGATGCAGATCCTGATCTTCACCCGCGGTCACGACGGCGCGACCATCGCCCACGTGGTCGACGAGGTGAAGCGTTTCCGGGACGAGAACCCGTCCGACCGGCTCGATTTTCTGCTCGCCTCGGGCAATGTGGGGGTCATGGCCGCGACCAACGAGGCGGTGAACGCCGCTGCGGTGACGATGCTGCTCCTGGTCTTCGGCGCGATCAGCCTGCTGTTCTTCGCGGAGTTCCGTTCCTGGCGCGCCACCCTGTGCATCGTGCTGCCACTGTCCATTGTCGCGGTGATGTGCAGCGCGTTGATGGCGCTGCTCGATATCGGCCTGAAGGTCTCGACGCTGCCGGTGCTCGCGATCGCGGTGGGTATCGGCGTCGACTACGGCATCTATCTCTACGAGCGAATGTCCTACCGCTTCGGCCATGGTGATGACCTGCCCGAGGCCTTCTTCCAGGCTCTGCGTCAGCGCGGCACCGCAGTGATGTTCACCGCCGCGACCATGAGCGTGGGTGTCGGAACCTGGATGCTCTCAGCGCTGAAGTTCCAGGCTGACATGGGCCTGTTGATGGCGTTCATGTTCCTGGTGAACATGCTCGCGGCGCTGGTCCTGCTGCCTGCATTCGCCTCGGTCCTACTGCGCAAGGGAGGTCACCCGGCCTGAACGGGAGTGCAGGCGACCAGGACACGAGTGCCCAGGTGGCCGCCGGCCGTGCCCGGATGCAACCACGTGCGGCGGTGGTACCCTTGGACCGAAGGGCGGTGGCTTCAGGGTCGCTTCGTTCGCACCGTGGGTTCAGGGGGTAGGGCTTGAGTTCGTTTCGATTCTTACACGCCGCCGACATCCACCTCGACAGCCCGCTGCGGGGATTGTCCGGGCAGGAAGGTAGCGCCGCAGAACGGATCCGTACCGCGACCCGGGAGGCCTTTGATCTGCTGGTCGGCCGGGCCATCGCGGAGCGGGTTGCCTTCCTGGTGATCGCCGGAGATCTCTACGACGGTGACTGGCGGGACTACCGGACCGGGCTCTTCTTCGCGGCCCAGATGGGGCGTCTGAACCAGGCGGGCATTCCCGTCTTTCTGCTGCACGGCAATCACGATGCCGAGAGCCAGATCACGCGCCGGCTGGCCCTGCCCGACAACGTCCGTGTCTTCGGTACCCGCGACCCCGAGACCTTTCTGCTGGAGGAATTGGGCGTCGCGTTGCACGGGCAGAGCTTCCGTCAGCGCGAGGTGCGGGACAATCTGGTGCCCGGGTATCCCGAACCGGTATCCGGGGCCTTCAACATCGGCGTGCTGCACACTGGGCTCGGAGGTATGGGCGGCCACGAAAACTATGCGCCCTGTGCGCTCGGGGACCTCGTGGCCAAGGGCTATGCCTACTGGGCGTTGGGGCACGTGCACCAGTTCCAGGTCCTGCACGAGCAACCCCACGTCGTCTTTCCCGGAAACCTGCAGGGTCGGCACATCCGCGAGACCGGTGCCAAGGGGGCCGCACTCGTCGAGGTGGAGGAAGGCCAGATTGCCGATGTGAACATCGTGCCTTGCGACATCGTGCGCTGGAGCCTGCTGCCGGTGGAGGTGGGCGCCGTGGACAGCTTCGCCGCTGTGGTGGAATGCATCCGCGCCGCGCTCGAGCAGGGCGTGAGCAGCCACGGAGACGGCCGGCTGCTGGCCTGCCGGTTACAGCTGCTTGGGCGGGTGGCGCTGCACGACGAACTCCTGGCCGCCGAAGAGCAGCTCCTGGCCGAGGCGCGGGCCATCGCGCTGGGCCTGGGCGCGGACGTCGCCTGGGTCGAACAGGTGAGGATCGCGACGCAGCCCGTGGTCGATGCCCGCGTACTGGCGGCGCGGAGTGATGCCCTTGGCGAGTTGCAGCGGATGCTGGAGGAGGCCGCCAGAGACCCGGAAGTCCTGGCGCAACTCAGCGAGGATCCGGGGCAGATGCTGCAGCGCCTGCCGCATGACGTTCGGGCCGATGCCGAGGCGGACTCGATCCTCCGGGCGGCGCTCGACGGCGATCACGCGGCCTTGATCGAGGGGGTGCTGCCCTTCCTCTCCGCTCGGCTCACCGCCGAGGAGGACTGACGTGCGCCTGCGCCGTCTGGATCTGCTCCGCTACGGGCGCTTCACCGGGCGTTCGATCCACCTGCCCGCAAGCGCTTGTGACCTCCACATCATCTTCGGGCCCAACGAGGCCGGGAAGTCCACCGCGCTTGCCTCGATCGAGGACCTGCTGTTCGGGATACCGGCGCAATCGCCCTTCAATTTTGTGCATGACTACAAGGACATGCGTATCGGCGCCGTGCTGGAGGAGGGCGATTCCTCGCTGGAATTCCTGCGCCGCAAGGGTAACAAGGACACGCTGCTGGGGCCGGACGATCTCCCGCTCCCGGGAGGCGATGGCGCGCTGCAGGCCTTCCTCGCCGGAGCCGACCGCTCCTTCTTCGAGCGCATGTTCAGCCTCGATCACCTACGCCTCGAGCAAGGTGGCCGCGAGATACTGGATGCCCGCGACGAGATCGGACAGATGCTCTTCTCTGCCGGGGCAGGGATCGGCGGCCTGCGTCACCGATTGCAGGCCTTGGAAGAGGAGGCGGATGGCCTCTGGGGCGCACGGAAAGCCGCCAGGCGCCGCTACACGCAGGCGGCGGAGCGTCTGGAGCAGGCGGAACGGCAGTTGCGCGAGCAGACCCTGACCGCGGCGCAGTGGCAGGAGCGGAGATCGGCGCTGGCGGCGGCCGAGGCCGCGCACGCCGAGCTGGAGGCGGAGTACGAGCGCATGGTCGCCGAAGACCGGCGCCT
>SKJG01000057.1 GCA_007116035.1 Thioalkalivibrio sp. | reverse complement strand
TCTTCGTCGGTGGGCGACTCGGGCTTTCCCTTGCCCCCGCGGCGGCGCATCCAGAGGGCCGGCAGGTAACCCACAGCGGCCAGTAAAGCCGCACCCAACAGCCACCAGAGCAGCCAGCCCTGCTGCCACAGCCAGAGCAGACCCAGCGGCAGCAGCAGGAGAAACGGAAGCACAAGCAGCGACATGCCCCAGAGCATCGCCACCCAGCGTCGCAGGAGGTCGCTCAATCCCTTTCGTCTGGCAGATGTCTCCGGCATGCGCGTCTCCATCGGGGCGGTCAGGGCGTGATGTGCACGTAGCCCTTTCCGACCAGATCGATAATCCGCACGGCACCCGATGCTACGCTGCTGGCCTCGGGAACCAGGGATATGCGCTGCCCTTCACGCTGCTCCGTGCTGTCGACGGTGATCTGGCAGTAGGTGAAGCGAACGCCTTTCTCTTCGGCGAGTGCCGTGATCCGGTCGGCGAACTGGCTCGGGCGCCGAAGCAGGGTCAGGCCGGGACCAAAGGCGACGATCTCCACGTCGACCTCGCCAATCCCGTAATGGTTGACCAGATTGTTCGCCACGCTGAGGACCATGGTCTGGCGGATCGGGTCATGGTCGCTGATCTGCAGTGCGACACGCGGGATCGTGGGTGTATCCGGCGGTTCGGCCCAGGCCTGTGGCGGGACGCACAACAGCAGTATGGTGAGGCAGAACAGGGCAGTCCGAGTGCGCATGGCGGTTCTCCAATCGGGGGGTGGGCACCACCCCTGATGGTACGCCAGCGGCCCCGTGCCTGGGTATCATCAGCCCCCAAGCAGGATGATCAGCTTGAACAGGCCCGCCGCCAGGATCGCGGTGGCCGGCACGGTGATGATCCATGCGGCCACGATGCGCACGACCAGAGAGCGCTTCACCAGTTGGCTCTCATAGGCCTTCTTCAGCGCCTTGCGTTCCTTCTTGGCGAACAGGCTGGACTCGGCCGATTCCTTGTAGCGCTGCTTCATCTCTGCGAGCATCAGACGCTTCTCGGTGACCGGGGCCGCCTCGAAACGGCGCAGGTATTCCTCCACCTTGGTCCGTTCCTCGCCCTCGTGCCCAGCGATAATGGTTTCCTCCATCTTCGCGTAGTTCATCTTCAGGTATTCGCGGAGGAAACCGACGCCAAAGAGGGCACCGATGGTCACATGGGTGGTCGAGACGGGCATGCCCAGTTGCGCGGCGATGATCACGGTGATGGCCGCGGCAATCGCAATGGAAAAGGCGCGCATGCGGTCGATTTCGGTGATTTCCTTGCCCACGGTGCGTATCAGCTTCGATCCGTAGAGCGCCAGCCCCACCGCAAGGCCCAGCGCGCCGAGTACCAGGATCCACATCGGCGTGGGCGCGCGGCTGGCGATCTCGCCGGTCTGGATGGCCTCGTAGATCGCCGCCAGCGGACCAACGGCATTGGCGACGTCGTTGGCTCCGTGGGCAAAGCTGAGCAGGGCGGCGGCGAAGATCAGCGGCAGCGTGAAGAGTTCGTTGACCCCTGCCTTATTGTTCTCCATCTGCAGGGCATGTCGATGGATGATGCCGCGGAGCAGGAGAAAGACCAGGATCCCGAAGCCCAGTCCCACCAGTGCCGCGCGGTCCACCGGGAGCCGGTAGATGTCCCCGAGCCCCTTGATCAGCATGAAGGTGGCAAAGGCCCAGGCCATGATGGCCACCAGCCACGGGACGACCCGACCCGCAGCCTCGTGCATTTCGCCGCGATAGGTGATGTTGCGCTTGATGATGTACAGGAAGCCGGCTGCGATCACGCCGCCCATGAGCGGGGAGATCACCCAACTGGCGACGATCTGGCCGATGGTGCCCCAGTTCACCAGGCCCCAGCCACCGGCGGCGATGCCGGCGCCCATCACGGCGCCGATGATCGAATGCGTGGTCGAGACCGGCGCGCCGAGGGCGGTGGCAAGGTTGAGCCAAAGCGCGCCGGCGAGCAGCGCGGAGAACATGAGCCAGGCGAAGTCCGAAGCCTGAGCAACGCCCTCCGGATCGATGATCCCGCCCTTGATGGTGCCGACCACGTTGCCGCCTGCGACGATCGCGCCCATCGCCTCGAAGACCGCCGCGAGGGCGATGGCACCGCCCAGGGTGATCGCGCCGGACCCGACCGCCGGCCCCAGATTGTTGGCAACGTCGTTCGCGCCGATGTTCATCGCCATGTAGGCGCCGACGATCGCCGAGGAGACCAGCAGCAGAAGCCCTTGTGGCGTCAGCGCCGGAATGCCGCGCGTCTGCAGCAAGGCATAGACGAAGACGCCGATCATGAAGACCAGGGCCGCAGTCAAGCGCAGGTACTCGGGACTCCAGACCAACGTCCCCGTGCCGCCCTTCGGTGTTTCAGTGCCAAAGGCCATGCGTCGCCTTGTTACCATTTGATGACAGGCGCCATGCTACCCGTTGGCGGGCACGATTGTCAGGCCTGCAACGGGGTTTTTGACGTCGATCCAGGGTCTGCCCCGCGTCATCCATCCACCGGCCCGGGAAGGCCGGATCCACGGGAATGGGGCAGGGCTCGGGGAGCAAGGTGTGTCTGCGTCAGTCGGGAATCATCCGGATGTAGCCGGTCGGACACTCGTGGGCGCAGATACCGCAACCCTTGCAATAGTCGTAGTCGAACACGTAGTTGCTGCCGTCGATGGCGACCTCGCGCGTCTTCAGCACGGACTGGTCCGGGCACAGCGTCCAGCAGTTGTCGCAGGCGAGGCAGTCGCCACAGGACAGGCAGCGGTGGGCCTCGTGGCGAACTGCGCGCCCGTCCAGCCCGCCTTCGATCTCTTCGTTACCGTGTCGCTCCGCGGCCGGTAGCACCGGTTCGTGCGCGGCCGGCGCGGATTCGAAGTAATGGATGTTCAGCTCGCCATAGGGAATCGGCTCCGGCGGTGCCCCGGGTTCGAGGGCCTTGCCGGCCAGGCGACGGAGGATACCGAGCGCCGCGCGGCGGCCATCGCCGACCGCCTCGCTCACGGTGCCGTGATCCCCGCGGGCATCGCCCCCGCTGAAGATCCCGGGGTGTTTCTGGAGTTCGCCCCACCAGGGCTCCACCCGCATCTGGCCGCGCTCGACGAGGGCTTCGAAGCCGAGGGCGTCGACATCCTGTCCGATCGCCGGAATCACGTGCTCGACGTGGAGCACGGCCTCGGTGCCCTCGAACGCGACCCGGTGCAGGCGACCGTCGGCATCCGCCAGTTTCTTCATGTGGACCAGTTCCATGCCGACCACGCGCTCGCCGCGCAAAATCAGGCGGCGGACCCCCCGGTGCTCGTGGATGGTCACGCCTTCTTCGATGGCCTGGGAGACCTCGCGGTAGGTGGCGCGCATCGCATCATCCTGGGGTACGCCGGGCGCGGGAATCCGCTGGTGACTGATCAGGTGGACCTGTTCGACGCCCTGGCGCCGGAGGACCCGCGCGAGGTCGACTGCAGTATTGCCGCCGCCGACGATGGCGACGGACTTGGGTTGCTGGGGGATCGTCCCCTCGGCGACCCAGGTTTCCAGCAACTGCAGCCCGGTGTGGAGATCCCCGGGTACCGCGAAATCCGCGCTCCACTCGCGGCCCTTGCGTCGGCCGGGACCGAGGAACAGGCCGTCGTTTTCCGACTGCAGTTCCTCCAGCGAGACATCGCGGCCGAGACGGGTGGACGGCCGGAAATCGATGCCGGGAAGCGCCAGGATGCGGTCGAGTTCCTGGTCCAGGATCGAGGGTGGCAGCCGGTAGTGGGGGATTGCAGTCCGCATGGTGCCGCCGGCCACGGGCATGGCCTCGATCAGCGTGACCCGGCAGCCTCCACGCAGCAGGTGGTAGGCGGCCGCCAGCCCGGCGGGGCCGGAACCGACGACGGCCATCCGCGGGGCATCGGGGCCCGGAGCCGCAACGGGATAGGCCCAGTGTTCGCGCAGGGCCTCGTCGCCGAGGAAGCGCTCGACACCGTGGATGGTGATCGTTTCGTCGAAGTGCCCGCGGTTGCAGGCCGACTCACAGGGGTGGTGGCACACGCGACCGGTGATGGCCGGCATGGGGTTGGCCGCAACGATGGTCTCCCAGGCACCGCGCAGATCGCCGTTTTCGACCTTGGCCAGGTAGGCCTGGGCGTCCTCGCCCGCGGGACAGGCCGCGTGGCAGGGCGCGGCGCGACGGTCGTGTACCGGGCGCTCGACCCGCCAGGTGCCGGTCTTGAAGTCCAGGGAGGTTCCGGGTCGGGCGTAGGCGCCGGGTGGGATTTCGATCATGTTCGGCTCGCTTGCATCGGTTGACGGGCGGGATATCGTTTGGACCGGTTCTGCGACAGGTTGCTCCGGTCAGGCCCAGCGGTCGCCGCCGCGGTGTACGGTGTCGGCACCCTCGGTATCGTATTTCTCGACGCCGACGCCACGCAGTTCGAAACGTTCGATGTTGCGGTTGGCGATGGCCTGCAGGTGTTCCAGCTCCTTGCGTGCCCGATAGGCGTCCGCGAACAGGTGCCGGAAGCGGTTCTGCAGTTTCAGGTAGTCGGAAACGGGTTTCGGGTCGCGTATCGGCAAGGTGCCGATCAGTTCGCCGCGCTCCATCTCGATGATCGGAAACAGTCCCGTCTGCACGGCGAGCCGCGCGACCTCGATGGTCAGCGATCCGTCGTGCCCCCAGCCCAGCGGGCAGGGCGAATGGATCTG
>SKJG01000142.1 GCA_007116035.1 Thioalkalivibrio sp. | reverse complement strand
GTGTCGAGCTTCAGGACCACGAGCTCCGCCTCATCGCGTCCGGCACGTTCGATGCCGCGGATGATGTAATCACCCGTAGCCGGACCGATCGCATCGGAAACGGTGAGCAGCAGGGCCTGCTTGCGGTCCTCGTCGCCGGACGCGGCGAGCAGCCAACCAGCCGCGCCCAGCAGCAGTGAAGCCCAGAGGATCAAGCGGAACAGGGATTTCATCGAATGCACGCGCATGGACCTATCCTAACCGTTTCCGGTCTTGCAGTGATGACGCCGCCGATGAAGTCACCGCACATCGGCGTTGCGGCCAGGGGCAGGCCGCCCGTTGCGGCAGGAACTGGCGGTCGTTCCCTCCTGCTGCAGCGGACGGAAACGACTCGCCGCAAGCCCTGCGACACACCAGTGGACAACGGGCAGCGATGGTGGTTTCGCCGGCGCGGTAGGGTGCCATCGCTCTGTGGCTCCGGTATCCTCGGATCATGGCCACCCGGGACGCCCCGGGCGCGGAACGCGGACATCGACATGAGTGCCAGCATGCCCCCCAAGAACATCCCCCTGCTCGGCTTCGCCGCCTGGAGCGGCGCGGGCAAGACCACGCTGCTGACCCGCCTGCTACCCGTGCTGCGCGGCAGTGGGCTGCAGGTTGCACTGATCAAGCACGCGCACCACGACTTCGACGTCGACCAGCCGGGCAAGGACAGCTACGAGTTGCGCCAGGCCGGCGCAGGACAGGTTCTGGTGGCGTCCAGCCGACGTCTTGCGCTGATGATCGAAAACCCCGAAGGCCAGGACAAGGAGCCCGTGCTTGCGGATCTGGTCCGCAAGCTCGACCCACGCCGCGCGGACCTGATCCTGGTGGAGGGATTCAAGCGTGAGCCGATCCCGAAGATCGAGATCCACCGACCCGGGTTGGGCAAGCCGCTGCTCTGTGTCGACGATCCGCACATCATCGCCGTCGCCACCGACTGTCCGGAATCCGTGCCAGAGGGTACACGAGCATTACCGCTGGACGAGGTCCGGGTGATCGCCGCATTCATCGGCGAGCATTTTGACCTGCCTGGCCTGTCCGCGGACGCCTGGCTTTGAGACGCGACGACGCCGGGGTGGACGAGACCGACCCCAACATGCTCACCGTCGAGCAGGCGCTGGACCGCGTGCTTGCGGCCTGTGCCCCGGTCGCGGGAAGCGAGACCCTGGCGATCACCGATGCCCTGGACCGGATATTGGCCGAGCCGGTGACCGCGCGGATCGACGTCCCCTCGTCGCGCAACTCGGCCATGGACGGCTACGCGCTCGCCGCCCGCGGCGCCCATGCCGGAACGCGATTGCGCGTGGCCGGACTGTCCGCTGCCGGGCACCCCTGGGACGGGAAGATCGGTCCCGGCGAATGTATCCGCATCCTCACCGGTGCGGTGGTGCCCGAAAGCGCCGACACCGTCATCGTGCAGGAGCAGGTCCGCGCCGAGGCGGGCTTCGTCACGCTGGAAACGGATCCCAGGCCCGACGCCCACATCCGGCATCCGGGCGAGGACACCCGTGCGGGTACCAAGATCCTGGACGGTGGCCGCCGCCTCACCGCGGCCGACATCGGGCTGCTGGCATCCCAGGGCATCGGCGAAGTCACCGTCGTGCGCCGTCCGAAAGTCGCCTTCTTCACCACGGGCGACGAACTGGTGCCGATCGGCCAGCCGCTGGGTCCCGGCCAGATCCATGACAGCAACCGCTATACGCTGCGCGCCCTGCTCAGCCGCTACCCGGTGGAGTTCATCGATCTCGGTGTGATCGCCGACACCGAAGATGCCGTGCGCTCGGCCCTGACGCATGCAGGAGAAACCGCTGACCTGATGCTGACCACCGGCGGCGTTTCCGTCGGCGACGCCGACTTCGTCTCGCGCCTGCTCCAGAGCGAGGGCGAGACGGACTTCTGGAAAGTCGCGATGAAGCCCGGACGCCCATTGGCTTTCGGCCGATTTGGCCAGGCCCTGTTCCTGGGCCTGCCGGGCAACCCCGTATCGGTGATGGCCACCTTCTCGCTGTTTGTCCGCCCGGCCCTGCTGCGACTCTGCGGAACGGTCCCGGAGCGCCCCTGGACCCTACGCGCACGCCTGCGCGGGGATCTGCGCAAGAATCCCGGACGGGCGGATTTCCAGCGCGGCATCCTGGAAAAGCAGGACGGGGAATGGACGGTCCGCTCCACCGGCGGCCAGGGCTCGCACCAGCTCCGGTCGATGAGCGTCGCCAACGCCTACATCGTTCTCCCCCGGGAGAGTACCGGGGCTGCCGCTGGCGATGAGGTCGAGGTCATCCCCTTCCAGTCGGTGTTCTGAAGATGCCCGGGACGGACTTGACTCCTGGCCCGGTCGGGCTCCTGAGACGCCTGGCCGCGATGATCTATGACGGTCTGCTGCTGCTGGCGATCTGGATGGTGCTGGGCCTCGTCTTCGTGCTGGTCGAGGAGGTGACCGGATACACGCTGATTCCACTGCAGTTCGTGGTCAACCTGCTGGCTGCCTGGTTCTTCTTCGCCTGGTTCTGGACCCGCACCGGTCAGACGCTGGGCATGCAGGCCTGGAACATCCAGTTGCGTGACGAGGCCGGCGGCCCGGCCAACCCGAAGCAGGCGACCCTGCGCTACCTGGTCGCGCTGGCGCAATGGCTGGTAGTCCTGCTGGGGATCTACCTGGCACGCGAGCACGGGGCCCTGGTGACCGCTGGCGCCACCGCGTTGCTGGTGGTCGGACTCGGCCTCAGCCAGGCACACCCCCGCCGCGCGATGCTGCACGACTGGCTGTCGGGAACCGAGCTGGTGCGGGTCACGCGTCAGGCAGGCCCCCAAAAAGGCCCCTGACCCGTCGGTCCGGGTGCCACTGGATCCGCATGGCCCACTCGCCAGGGGCGGCTGCGGTTTGCGCTAAGGTCCCGGGTTGCCGATCATGGTGCACCATCCACCCGCCCCGCGCTCGGCGATCCCGTCGCGAAGGCAACCGCATCCGTAAAGGGCCGCATGTACGAACAGGTCTCTCACTCGCTGCTGAACGAAATCCTCGATGAGCTGAAGCCGGAGATCCGGCGCCAGGATCTGCGCCATTTCTATACCCGCCTGGGTGCGAACTTCTACGCGATCCACTCGCTCTTCCACTCGCTGTATGGGGCGCGCGAGGACTTCAAGGAAAAGAGCATCAAGCTGGTCGAGGTCATGGCGGCGCGCTATATCGAGCGCTCCGCCGAACTGGAGGCGCAGGACAAGGATCGCGAATCGAACCACAACTGGTTCCTCAGCCAGGAGTGGGTCGCGATGGCCCTGTACGCCGACGGCTTCGCGGGAAACCTCGACGGTGTATGTTCCCGAGCGCCCTACCTGCAGGAACTGGGCGTGAACATGCTGCACATCATGCCGATGCTGGTCTGCCCGGAAAAGGCCAGCGACGGCGGTTACGCGATCAGCGACTTCCGCCGCATCGACCCGCGGGTCGGAACCCTGGAACAACTGCAAACGCTCGCGGAGTCGATGCGCAAGCGGGGCATGCTGCTGACCCTGGACGTGGTCGTCAACCACACTTCCGATGAACACGAGTGGGCCCGCAAGGCGCGGGCCGGCGACCGGAAATACCAGGACTACTACTACATCTTCCCCAATCGCGACATCCCGGACATGTTCGAGGAGACCATGCCCGAGATCTTCCCGGAGACCTCGCCCGGCAACTTCACCTGGGACGAGGAGATGCAGCAGTGGGTGATGACGGTCTTCAACTCCTTCCAGTGGGACCTGAACTACAGCAACCCCGACGTGTTCATCGAGATGCTGGACGTGATCCTGTTCTGGTCCAACCAGGGTGCGGACATCGTTCGCCTGGACGCGGTCGCCTTCCTGTGGAAGAAAATCGGCACCACCTGCCAGAACGAGCGCGAGGCGCACCTGATCCTGCAGTTGATGAAGGACTGCTGCCAGGTCACCGCGCCCGGCGTGCTGTTCATCGCGGAAGCCATCGTCGCTCCGCTGGAGATCATCAAATACTTCGGCGAAGACGCGGTCATCGCGAAGGAGTGCGAGATCGCCTACAACGCCACCTTCATGGCGCTGCTCTGGGACGCGATGGCCACGCGTAACGCGCGACTGCTGAATCTCGGCATCCGCAGCCTCCCGAACAAGCTGGACCGGGCCACCTGGCTGAACTACGTGCGCTGCCATGACGACATCGGCCTGGGCTTCGACGACCGCGACATCATGGCTGCCGGGTACGAGCCGCACGCGCACCGCCGGTTCCTGGTGGACTATTTCATCGGCGAGTACGAGGGCTCCGATGCCCGGGGACAGCCGTTCGGCCGCAACGAGAAGACGGGCGACGCCCGGATCTCCGGCTCGCTGGCCTCGCTGGCGGGCCTGGAGAGCGCGCTCGAGTCGGGAGATCCCAAGATCATCGACCGCGCGGTGCAGCGCATCCTGCTGCTGCACGGAATGATCCTGTCCTTCGGCGGCATTCCGCTCCTGTATTACGGCGACGAGATCGGCACGCTGAGCGACTGCAGCTATCTCGAGGACCCGAACAAGGCCGGCGACAGCCGCTGGATGAACCGACCGCGCATCGACTGGGAAAAGGCCGAACTGCGGCACCAGCACGGCAGCGTCGAACAGCGGATCTTCGATGGCCTGAAGCGCATGATCGCGGCGCGCAAGGGCATTCCCGCCTTCGCCGACTTCAACAACCGGGAACTCATCGATCTCGAGAACCCGCACCTGTTCGCGTGCCTGCGCACCCACCCGGAGCACCAGCAGTCGTCCTCGGTACTCGTCGTCGCGAACTTCGACGCCAACCCGCAGTACCTGGAACTGAGCAACCTGCGCTACCGCAGCCTGTACCTGCGCGGCACCCTGCACGATCTGCACACCGGCGAGATCCCGCGCCTGTTCAATGATCGCCTCGTGGTGCCGCCGTACCGGTTCTACTGGCTCAGCAACATGCGCTGACCAAACTCCGGGGCCAGGACGACCTTTGGCGTACGGGAGCCTGCTCCCGCTTTCACCCGGGGAAACCCGGTTCCGCGGTAGGGGAAATGCCCCCTGCAGGGAAAGCGGCGGCAAGCCGCCGCACCCACACCCGGACCATCAACCGTCGCGCAGTTCAGGACTCACGCGGACACCGTCCCGAACACGGTCGCCGGGATGCGTGACCACGACTTCTCCCGGTTTCAGCCCCTCGAGGATCTGGGTGACCATTCCGCTGCGGCGACCGGTCTGCACCTCGCGCTCCTGCGCGCGGCCGTCGGCCACCACGAACACCGCCCAGCGACCCGCGCTACGGAACAGCGCGCTGGTCGGGATCTGGATCACATCGTCGCCTTCCCAAAGCAGGAACTCGGCCTCGACACGGAAGCCGACCCCCAGCCACTCGGCGGCGGCCTCCACGTCGTCGAAATCGACGATGACGGGGACCCGCTGCTCGTCCACACCCAGCGCCGACACCTTGGTGAAGCCCGCCGGCTCGACCCGGCGGACCCGGGCCGGCAGCGTCTCGTCGCCACCCCAGCCAGTGATATGCACACGCATGTCCCGCCGGACCCTGACCGCGTCCATCGACAGCAGATCCACCTGCACCTCCAGATCGCCCAGGTGACCCACTTCGATGACCGGCTCGCCGGCCCCGATCGCCCCCTCGCAGCACCGGTGTCGGGTCAGAACCAGACCCCCCGAGGGTGTCCTGACCTCGAGTACCGGCTGATCTTCGCCCGGGCGCTGGCCGCTCGCGATGTCGAGAAATGCCCGCGCGCTCTCGACCTCGAATCGCGCCACATCGACGGCGTTCTCGGCGGCACGCACGACCGCACGCTGACGGTCGCGCACGCTGCGCACCCGATCCATCTCCGTAGCTGAGACCAATTCGCGCTCCCGCAGCTGCCGGTAGCGTTCGAATTCGGCATCGGCAAAGGCCGCCTCGGCCTGCTGGGTCTCCAGGTCGGCACGCGCGCCCTGCAGACGGGAACGGGCGGCGGAGAGGTTCTCGCGCGCCTGCTCCATGCTGCGGGCGTCCAGCGCCGGCGCCGGGTGCGGCTCCATCCGGAAGACCACCTGGCCCTGCTCCACCTCATCGCCGACCTCGAGGGCGACCCGTTGCAGATAGCCGGAAATCGGCGCGGATACCCGAAAGGAGTCCCGTAACCGGGTGCGTCCCTCTTCCTCGACCGACTCGACAAAGGCGCCGGACTGCACCTTGGCGGCACTGACGGGCACGGGCGCGGGTATCAGCGTCCAGACCAGCAGTCCGGCCGCGCCCAGCGCAACCAACCCCCAGAGCAGCTTCTTGCGCAGTTTCATCGCGACGTTCTCCTCATGGTCTGCGTCAGTTTACGGCCCCCGGCCGGACATCTCCGGGATGCGGAAGCTTGCTCCCGCTCTCATGACAGTGCCGCCCGCCCAGACCACCCAAAGCGGCGGCGAGGCGCCGCACTCCATCGGCGCTGCCCGGCGGGGCCATTTGGAGTGCGGGATCGTGCTCCCGCTTTCCGGTGCTCGGGCCATCCCGGCGCGGCGGCGGCGCCAGATACCCGGACCGACCGCAGCGTCGGGAGTGGGTATCGTCCTTGCGGACATGAGGCCGGCGCATCACTCGACCGCCTTCAGGACCGCGACCTTGTCCAGGCGGTGCAGCCGCCGGACCACCAGCACCGCGGCGGCCACCGAGGCCGTCAGGACCACTGCAGTGGCAAAGCCGTAGGCGCCGGGCGTGATCACCAGCGGCACCCGGAACATGTCCATGCTGAACGCCTGGTTCAGCGCCCAGGCAAAACCGGTACCGATCAGCCAGCCGAACGGCAGCGCGACCAGCGTCAGCAGCAGGATCTCGCCGACGAGGATCCAGCTGACCTCGCCGCGCGAGTACCCCAGCACCTGCAGGGTCGCCAGCTCCCTGGACCGCTCGGCGAAGGCGATTCGGGCATTGTTGTAGACCACGGCGAAGGCGATCGATGTCGCCAGCAATACGAACACCAGCGCGAACATTAGGATGGTGTCGTCCATGTATTCCCGGATGTTGCGCTCGGCCTCGGAGATCATACCGATGCTGGCCACCCCGGGCAGGTCCCACAGGCTGTCGAACAGCGCGCGCTGCTGTCCCGAATCGATCATCAGCCAGGCCCCGGTGACCGCGGGTCCCTCGCGCATCAGGCGGTTCAACGCGGGGCGTTGCATGTAGGCGCCGACGCCCAGGGGTTCATCGACCAGCCCCACCAGCGGGACCGTAACGGTTTGGCGATGACCCTCCTGGATCTCGACCCGGACCTCGTCACCGACCCGCAGTCCGAGATCCTGCGCCAGGTAGTCGGTCAGCAGAAGGCCCTCGGGAGGCAGGCCCTGGGGCCGCTGGCGGCCGTCCAGCAACTGGCGCAGATAGGGCTGCTCGTCCATGCCGAGGATCGACGTGCGGTACTCGCGATGCCCGGCCAGCAGGCGCACGGGGACGCTGCGGTAGGTCTCGACCGCCAGCACGCCAGGCTGGTGCCGCAGTTCGGAATGCACCCGCGCCGGGGTCGGATCGCTGAAGGTCAGGTGCAGATCCATGCGCATCACCTCCCGGTACTGGGTGTCGATCATGTGGTCGACCGCATTCAGCTGGTAGGCACCCATCACCAGCAGGCCCAGCGACATCGCGATGCCCAGGACCGACAGCGAGGACTTGAGCGGGTGACGGCCCAGATTACGCAGGATGATGCGCGCCGGCTGGTCCAGCCAGTGGCGCAGGGCCGACCGTTCCAGCCAGCCCCTGCGGAAGCGCGCCGGCGGCTCCGGACGCATCCCCTCCGCCGGCGGCAGGCGCACCGCACCCCAGACCGCGCGCAGGGTCCCCAGCATCGCCGCGCCCGCCGCCACCGCCACGGCGAGGAACACGACCCAGCCCTGCAGGCGGAAGCTCATTTCCGGAAAGCGGAAGTACTCGGTGTAGATCGCCGCGAGCCCGCTGGCCGCCCAAGCCCCGAACCCGATCCCCAGCACACTGCCGAGGAGCACGATCAGCCCGGTCAGCATCCCGTAGTGCAACGCGATGTCGAGGTTGCCGTAGCCGAAGGCCTTCAACACCGCCACCTGCTCGCGCTGCGTGCGGATGATCCGGCTCATCACCACGTTCAGTAGAAAGGCCGACACCAGCAGAAAGATGGTCGGCAGGATCACGGCCTGCGCGCGCAGCTGCTTCAGTTCCTCGTCCAGGAACCGGTGCGAGTGCTGGTCGTCCCGCCCGTGCGCGCCGATCCCGCCGTAGCGCGCGAGGATGCGGTCCAGGTGGTCGATGACCTCTGCCTCGGCGGCACCGGACTGCAGGCTGACCACGACATTGTTGAAGGCCCCTTCCATCCCGTAGGCGCTGGCCAGTGCGCGCCGGTTCATCCAGAGAATGCCGTACCGCTTGTAGTCGGGCAGCAGGTCCGTCGGCGCGATCTGGTACACATGTTCAGGGGAGAGCACGGTACCGCTGACCCGCAGCGTGCTCAGGCGCCCCCGGATGATGGCCTCGATGCGGTCACCGGCACGGAGTCCGTGCGCCTCAGCGAAGGCGTCACTGATCACGACCTCTTCGGCGCGTCCCGGCTCGGGCAGCCTCCCCTCGCGCAGGTACAGCTGATTCAGCAGCGGCTCACGGCCCTCGGGGATCGACAGCAGCAGTCCGCGCACGGGATCGTCGAATCCCGGCACCTCGAGGCGCACCGAGGCCTTCACGCGGGTCTCGACCTGGTTCACCCCGGGGATGTCGCGCAGCCGCCCGGCCACGCTCTCGGGGGCGCGCTTCAGGTCGGCAAAGACTTCGGCGAAATGAAAATCCTCGTAGAAACGCTGCTGGGTCAGACTCAGGGCATCGAGCGTGGTCACTGCAATGATCAGGGTCATCACGCCGCTGGCAATCACCAGCGCGATGGCCGCGGCCTGCCCCTTCAGCGTCGCCAGGTCGCGCAGCAGCTTCCGGTTCAGGGTACGCATCCCGGGCGTCCCGTTACCAGCGGAGTTCGCCGGGCGGCCGGCGTTTGTCGTTCTCGTGGATATTCTCGACCCGGCCATCGCGCAGACGGATCACCCGGTCCGCCATCTCTCCGATCACCTCGTTGTGGGTGATGATCGCGATGGTGGTGTCCATCGCCTCGTTGATGTGCCCCAACGCCTCGAGCACCTGGATTCCGGTCTTCGAATCGAGCGCGCCGGTGGGCTCGTCGCAGAGCAGCACCGCAGGCTGCTTGGCGATCGCGCGGGCGATCGCGACCCGCTGCTGCTCGCCGCCGGACAACTGCGCCGGGAAATGATCCAGCCGCTCGTTCAGGCCGACCAGCGCAAGCGCCTCTTCCGGGGGCATCGGATCGCGGCTGATCTCGGTGACGATCGCGACGTTCTCGCGCGCGGTCAGGCTGGCGATCAGGTTGTAGAACTGGAACACGAAGCCGACATGGTCACGCCGGAACAGCGTCAGTGCCTTGTCCGAGGCGTTGGTCAGTTCCTGATCACGGTAGCGGACGGTACCGCTGCTGGCGGTATCCAGGCCGCCCATGATGTTCAGCAGCGTGGACTTCCCGGAACCGGAGGCACCCAGCATCACCACCAGCTCGCCGGCGTAGAGTTTCAGATCCACGCCCTGCAGGGCATGGATCTCGACCTCCCCCATCAGGTAGGTCTTGGTCAGACCACGGGTCTCGAAGACCACGTCCCGGTTTCGGGAACCCTCCGGGCGTTTTTTTGGGTCAGCCGCCATGTTCCGATTGTACGCCGAGCGCCAAACGACGGCTGACCCGGAACCGACGGGATGCGCCGAGTGGCCTGGAGGCTCACAATCCGGTGATGGCGCTCGAAAGTCTCCGTCCCGGACCCGTCCCTGCCCCATGAACCCGGGTCGCCGGCTGGTACCCATCTGGCTGCTTGCAGCGTTGCCGCCGCTGTTCTGGGCCGGGAACTTCGTGCTGGCGCGGGCCCTGCACATGGAAATCACGCCGATCGCACTGTCGTTCTGGCGCTGGGCCATTGCACTGCTGATCCTGCTGCCGTTCGTCTATTCCGGGCTTTGGCAACAGCGCCGGCTGCTCCTGCGCCACTGGCCGGTGTTGACCCTGTTCGCGGTGTTGGGGGTCACCAACTACAACACCTTCGCCTACCTAGGCCTGCAGCACACGACGGCGACCAATGGCGTGCTGCTCTCCTCGGTGACGCCGGTGGTCATCGTCGCGTTGTCGTTTCTGCTGTTCCGGGTCCCGCTGCGTGGCGTGCAGCTCTTCGGCATCCTGCTTTCGCTGGCCGGCGTCGTCCTGATCGCCACCGAGGGCCGGCCGCAGATGCTGGTGGGGCTGGAGCTCAACCGCGGCGACCTGTGGATCCTGGCCGCGAGCCTGGACTGGGCGCTGTACTCGGTCTTCCTGCGCTGGCGCCCGGCGGGTCTGGAGGCGAAGACCTTCCTGACCGCGATCATCGCCATCGGCCTCCTGCCGCTGGCCGTGCTCTATGCCTGGGATCTCGCCGCCGGGCACCGCTTTGCGCTCAACGCCACCAATCTCGCCGCGATCGGCTACGTCGCGCTGTTCCCCTCGGTCCTCGCCTATGTCTTCTGGAACCGTGCCGTCGCCGAGATGGGACCGAACCGCACCGGCCAGTACCTGCACCTGATGCCGGCCTTTGGTGCGGCCCTGGCGATTCTGCTGCTCGGAGAGCGGCTGCAGGGTTTCCACCTGGTTGGCGCAGGCATGATCGCGGTCGGCATCGTCCTGGCCACCGTCCACAAGCGCAGGAACGCATGAACGACCGTGCCCGTATCGGGGACTGAACCCGGACGGCGGCAGCAACGTCGGCCGCGATCCAGCGGGCCATCCTGGTTTTGCCAGTCCGATCGATTCCGTGTCCTGTTGAACTGTAGCCCTCCCGAGACTAGGTTGGAGGCTTCAATGCCAGCCGCAGGTCGATCGCGCCGTGTCTGAAACGCTGCTTTTTTCCATCATCGAATCCCCGGGCCACCCCGATTTCGGCGAACTCTACCAGCGCCGAAACATTCAGGACGTTCGCCTGCCGTCGATCCGCAAGGCGATCCAGGCCCTGCAACGGCAGCGGCCCGACTTTGTCGTGGCGGAGTTCTTCTACGGCTACGGGAACAACTACGCGGGAGCCAATCTGGGCAACCTCGACGTGTTCCTGGCCAGCCTGCAGAAATATGCGCCCGAGGCGCGCGTGATCGTGATGGTGGACAAGCAGGATCGGAAATACGTGAACCTCCTGGCCGAGCGCTACCCCGTGCATGCGGTGCTCGTACAGCCGGTGAGTGCCGCGGAAGTCGATGCGGCGCTCCTGACCTGAGCAGCACGTCGGGTTACGCTGCGCTCACTCTCATGCCCGCGGGCATGGCACCCCGAAGCATGAAAATGAGCAACCCCCAGCGTGCCTCAGCCGATCAGCACACAGCCACGCAGGCCGCTGCCGCGCGTTCCGGCCACGCTGCGCAGGATGTCGAGGACGATGCCGGCATCCTTTGGGGCGTGGGTCCGGAACACCTCGAAGCCGGTGATCACGACGACGCGTTCAGGGGCACTGCGGTCTTCGGGACCGTACAGCGCCTCCTCCAGCGCGTCCCAGTTGAAACCGAACCAGTCGCCGAATTCCAGCGCGCGATGGAGCGCATCCAGCAGGCCGGCCTTGTCCGATACCCCTGCGAGGTCCACCCTGCGGGCGTCGATGCCCTGGTCGCGCAGCGCTTCCAGCACCCCATCCGGGTCAGTGTCACCGGGCAGTTCCAGCAACGGGGCGGTGCCCGAAAGCCAGTCGCGCAATACGCTCGGATCGGTGGCGGATGCCATTAGCGGATCCTCCGGAAACTTCGGTAGTGGTCGTGCGTGTAGTAGACCTCGCCGTCCGCCCCGATGACCAGGCGTTGCGGCCCCGCGTGGGAGATGCTGGGCGTGCGCACGACGTATTCCCGATAATGCCCCCGTGGACGCGCGGGTAGCAGACCCTCGCGATTCTGAAAGATCCCGCCGTCGTTGCGGTGCGGATCGCTCTCCCCGGCCGCGATCCGTGCCAACTCCGGCGCCAGGTCCACATCCCCTTGCCAGGCGACCTGCCCGTCGAGATCGCGGACTTCCACACCGCGCACGACGAGGTCGTCGTTGCTCGTGTCGATCTCCTCGAGCGCCGGCGGGGGCTGCCCGGGGCCGAGCCAGGAATCCGATCCCGGAAACAGCAGGGTCAGCGCCGCGACGGCGAGTACGAGTACCAGGATGACGATACGTAGATTCATGGTGCCCTCTCCCGCATGGGGTCAGTGATCTTCCGGCCGCCGCAACCTGCCGCGACCACGCTTGCGTTCACCCAGCTGTTTCTTGCTGGTCAGCCGCCGTTCGCGCGAGGCCCGGGTCGGGCGGGTGGCGATGCGCCTGACGGGCGGTTCGCTGGCCTCACGCAGCAGTTCCACGAACCGGGCAATCGCATCTTCGCGATTACGCTCCTGGCTGCGAAAGCGCTGTGCGTGGATGATCAGGATACCCTCGCGCGAGATGCGCCTGCGGGCAAGCCGTTGCAGACGTTCGCGTACACCGGGCCGCAAGGCTTCTGTCGCGTTCAGATCGAAGCGAAGTTCCACCGCGCTGTCGGTCTTGTTCACATGCTGTCCGCCGGGGCCGCCTGCGCGCTTGTAGCGGAACTCCAAGTCTTGCTCGGGCACAAGCAGTTCCGGAGTGATCGCGATCATCGAAGGCCCCCGACCGCACCAAAACGGCCCCATCCGGGACTGGCTGGCTGCCCAAATTTCGAAGCCGGAGCGCATTCCGGTTTGTTGTCAGGCCGACAAATCACTAGGCTATGCGCTGCCCGCCATCCGAGTCCGGGGTGGCAGACACCCGGGGTTCGGGCCTTCGCGGCCTGCGTCGACCTCGCGCTCGGCAAGCTCCCGCAGGGCGCGGCGCAACCCATATCGCGGCGCTTTCGCGCCGCACTCGCCCGTCGGGCGATTCCGCTCGCTAACAAACAAGGAGTTCCCATGTCCGCCCTGATCTGCGGTTCCATCGCCTTCGACACCATCATGGTCTTTCCCGATCGCTTCAAGAACCACATCCTGCCGGACAAGGTGCATATCCTCAACGTCTCTTTCCTGGTCCCGGAGATGCGTCGGGAGTTCGGCGGTTGCGCCGGCAACATCGCCTACAACCTCAAGCTGCTGGGTGGAGAGCCCGTACCGATGGCCACCGTGGGCTCCGATTTCGGCATCTACGCCGAATGGCTGGAGCAACAGAGTGTCGACTGCAGGCACATCCGCACGGTGGATGGCAGCTTCACCGGCCAGGCCTTCATCACTACCGACCAGGACGACAACCAGATCACCGCGTTTCATCCCGGGGCGATGAGCTTTTCGCACTACAACCGGGTTCAGGAGGCGTCCGGCATCCGCGTCGGCATCGTCTCGCCGGACGGGCGCGACGGGATGATTCAGCACGCCGAACAGTTCGCCGAGGCGGGCATTCCCTTCATCTTCGATGTCGGCCAGGGCCTGCCGATGTTCGGCGGCGAGGACCTGTCCCGCTTCCTGGACCAGGCGACCCACGCCGCGTTCAACGATTATGAGGCACAGCTGACCGCCGAGCGCACCGGCCTGAGCCTGGAACAGATGGCCGAGCGTGTCGAGGCGCTGATCGTCACCCGCGGCGGCGAGGGTTCGCACATCCACACCGGCGGCCGGCGCATCGAGATCCCGGCGGTCACACCGGCGGCCGTGGTAGACCCGACCGGCTGCGGCGATGCCTACCGGGCGGGGCTGCTGTTCGGCATCGAACGGGGAATGGACTGGGAGACCACCGGCCGCATCGCCTCGCTGCTGGGCGCGCTCAAGATCGCCCATCCGGGTACCCAGAACCACGCATTCACCGCGGACGAGTTCGCCGAACGCTTCCAGGAAACGTTCGGCTACCGCTTCTGATGCACTGGCGATCCCTGTTGCCGCCGTGGCGCCGGTCTGCTCCCGTGCCAAGACTGACCGCGATCTTCGTGAGTCCGCGTGCCGGTGCGCCGATGCAGTCGTTGCGCGCGGCCGATGCCGCCACCGGGGAGGGTCTGGTCGGTGACCGCTACCAGACGGGCTCCGGCCACTGGCACCCGGTCGAGAGCTGCCAGGTCACGCTGATCTCGGCAGACGACCTGGGACGCGCGCAACGGCGTCTCCCGGTAGCCCTGGACCACGGCGAGCATCGCCGCAACCTGGTGATCTCGGGAATGCGGACCCGGGCTCTGGAGGGTCGCCGATTCCGCATTGGCACTGCGCGGTTCGAGTACTGGAAGCCCCGGCCGCCCTGCGGTTACATCAACCAGGTCACCGGCGAGAACATGGCCAAGGCCTTGGGGCGCAATAGCGGTGTATGCCTGCTGGTGCTGGAAAGCGGACGCCTGGAGGTCGGAGACGAAGTCATGCTCGAGCCGCCCGAGAGCGCCTGAGAGGCTTTGCCAAGGCTACCTTTCGGAGCGACCGATCAGCAGTCGCCGATCCGCCGGCCCTCGAGCTGGATACGCATTTGCATCGGCCCCATGGGTGTGGTCATCCGCGCATCCATGGTTCCCTTGGTACGATCCCCCAGGAAACGCATTTCCGCGTCCATGATCATGTCCATGCCGTCCTCATGCTGGCAGGTCATGCTGTAGGTCATGTGATCGGCGTTGATGACCTTGTCGGTGATCTCGCAGGACTCTTCTTCGAGATCGAGATCGAACACCAGCCCCTCGAGATCCTCGCTGGTCACGCACTCCCTGCTGGAGTCGCGCTGTTCGGGCATCGGAGTGCCGGGGAATGTGGTGACCGAGCTCATTTCCCACTCGCCCGGCTGGATGTTCGGTTCGGTGGCGATGGCGGTCAGGGGGATGGCAAAAAGGGTCGCGATGACAAGGGTGCGAAGGGGCATGCAGTCATTCCTCTGGCGATTGTTTTCAGGCGCCGACGCGGGGCGACCCGCTTCGACGGGACCCGCTGTACGTGCCGGCCAATGGGCGTGAAGCCCGCAACCTGCCATGCCTGCACACGAGGGTCAATGCCGGATGCTACGCTTGCCCGGGCAGTGCCCCTGCCCCGGGCTCCACCGGGGCGGAGGTCGCGCCGCCCGATCGAGCCAGCCAACGAGCCCATGGAGACGCCATGCGACCGCGAAGCCAACCGGTCCGACTTCTGATACCGACCACAAGCGTGCGGCTCGGTGTCGCTGGAATCCTGCTGTTCCTGTCGCTGTTAGCAGCCTGCTCGCCAAAGCCCGAGTCACTCTCCCCACTCCCGGCCGACGCGATCATCCTGGCC
The DNA here is from genome assembly GCA_007116035.1 of Thioalkalivibrio sp. Classification (GTDB taxonomy): domain Bacteria; phylum Pseudomonadota; class Gammaproteobacteria; order Ectothiorhodospirales; family Ectothiorhodospiraceae; genus Thioalkalivibrio. Next base: position 1,016 of record SKJG01000142.1, on the reverse strand, counting down.
TTCGGCGACAGCCTGACCGCGGGCACCGGCGCGAACGAGGCCGGCGCCTACCCGACGCAGCTTGCGGCACTGAGCGGGAGACAGGTGATCAATGCGGGCGTTCCAGGCGAGGTATCGAGTCAAGGTCTCGCCAGGCTTCCCGGCCTCCTCGACGAGCACCAGCCCCACCTGCTGATCCTGACCCACGGCGGCAACGACCTGTTGCGCCGCGTAGACGTCGAGCATACCCGGAACAATCTCGCCGCGATGATCCAGCTGGCCCAGGATCGCGGCACCGAAGTTCTGCTGGTCGCCGTACCCGCCCCGACCCTGCTGCGGCTGCGCAGCGAGGCGATCTACGCCGAGGTCGGAGAAGCCTTCGGCATCCCGGTCGAGAACGGCGCCCTCGCGCGCATCCTCTCGCGGGATGCGATGAAGTCGGACCCGATCCACCCCAACGCGGATGGCTACCGTTACCTCGCCGAGCACATCCACCGGCTGCTGATCGAGACGGGCGCCCTATAGCGGTCGCGGAGCGCCTATAAAGTGCAGCGGCTTGCCGCCGCTGTGCGGAGCTGGACGATCCCTGGCGCCAAACAGCGGGGGCAAGCTCCCGCACTCCTTAAGCAAACTGTAGGTCGGGTTAGCCCAAAGGGTGTAACCCGACGGGTCGCGCACCCACCCACGGGCGCAAAGCAGCGTCGTCCGGGCACGTCGGGTTACGCTTCGCTAACCCGACCTACAGAACTTTCACGCTAGCGGAGGGCGGTGAGGAAGTGCATGTGCCGTTCGTACTGTTCGAGCACGTCGTGGATCAGGTCATCCTTGCTCCAACCCATCACGTCGTAGTCCTGCCCGCCCTCCTTCAGATGGACCTCGGCCCGGTAGTACTTCAGCTTCTCCAGCCGGTTTTCGCGGGTATCGCGCATCACGAAAGTTGGCGGCTCGTAGGCACGCGGGTGCACGGAATAGAAGAAGTCGATCTCGTCGCCGTGGAGCACCTCCACCCAGATCCGATCATCGTCGCCCTCGCCCAC